>NZ_CP071454.1:992500-1292500 GCF_017352135.1 Rhizobium lentis | reverse complement strand
CCGGCTTCACGGCGCCGAAGCTCGCCTGGGTTCAGAAGCACGAGCCGGAAAACTTCGCCAAGGTGGCCAAGGTGCTGCTCCCGAAGGATTATCTCCGCCTCTGGCTGACCGGCGAATATATTTCCGAAATGTCGGATTCGGCCGGAACCTCCTGGCTCGACACCGGCAAGCGCGCCTGGTCGTCCGAGCTGCTCGCCGCCACCAATCTTTCCAGGGAGCAGATGCCGGCGCTCGTCGAAGGCACCGAGCAGGCCGGCAAACTGCGGCCCGAACTGGCGGCGCAATGGGGTATTCCGGGCTCGGTTGTGGTTGCCGGCGGCGCGGGCGACAACGCGGCGTCGGCCTGCGGCATGGGCACTGTCAGCGATGGCGCCGCCTTTGTCTCGCTCGGCACGTCGGGCGTGCTCTTTGCCGCCAACGGTTCATACCTGCCGAAGCCGGAAAGCGCCGTGCATGCTTTCTGCCACGCGTTGCCGCACACTTGGCACCAGATGGGCGTCATCCTGTCGGCCACCGATGCGCTCAACTGGCATTCCGGCGTCACCGGCAAATCGGCCGCCGACCTGACGGGCGAAGTCGGGGAGACGCTGAAGGCGCCGACCGGAGTCACTTTCCTGCCCTATCTCTCCGGCGAGCGCACGCCGCACAATGATGCCGTCATCCGCGGCGCTTTCATCGGCCTCGGGCATGAAAGCAGCCGCGCCGTGCTCACCCAGGCCGTTCTTGAAGGTGTGACCTTCGCCATCCGCGACAATCTCGAAGCGCTGCGTTCGGCCGGCACCGGCATATCCCGGGTGACGGCGATCGGCGGCGGCTCGCGCTCGCGGTATTGGTTGGCATCGATCGCTACCGCGCTCGGCGTTCCGGTCGACCTGCCGGCCGACGGAGATTTCGGTGCGGCCTTCGGCGCGGCCCGCCTCGGCCTGATCGCGGCGACGGGAGCCGATCCGATTGCCGTCTGCACGCCGCCGGTGACGGCAGGCACGATCGAGCCGGTTTCGGCGCTCAGCGGCGCCTATGAGGAGGCCTACAAGCGCTACCGGGCACTCTATCCGGCGATCAAATCGCTGGCGCATTGAGAACTGGAGGCAGCGGCCCACTCATCCGCCTGCTGGCACCGACCGGGGTCGAGCCACGCGTCTCGACCCGTCCTTCGGATCCCTCGGGGAGAGGTGGACCGAAAGGTCGGGTGAGGGGCCGCTGGCGCAGACCAACAATTCAGAACTGCCAAGAGATACGAACCCAAGGAGACCCCAACATGAGCACCGGATTTTTCGGCGATATCCAGAAGATCAAATATGAAGGCCCGGACAGCACCAATCCGCTGGCTTTCCGTTATTACCAGCCGGACGAGATCGTCCTCGGCAAGCGCATGGAGGACCATTTGCGCTTTGCGGTGGCCTATTGGCACACCTTCACCTGGCCGGGCGGCGATCCCTTCGGTGGCCAGACCTTCCTGCGCCCCTGGTTTGAAGACACGATGAAGGCCGCAAAGCTGAAGGCCGACGTCGCTTTCGAATTCTTCTCGCTGCTCGGCGCGCCCTATTATTGCTTCCATGACGCCGACGTGCGCCCGGAAGGCAAGAATTTTGCCGAGAACACCAAGAACCTGAACGAGATCGTCGATTATTTTACCGAGAAGCAGGCTGCCACCGGCACCAAGCTGCTCTGGGGCACTGCGAACCTCTTCTCCAATCGCCGCTACATGTCGGGTGCGGCGACCAACCCGGATCCCGATGTCTTCGCTTTCGCTGCTGCAACGGTGAAGACCTGCATCGACGCCACGCAGAAGCTCGGCGGCGAGAACTATGTGCTCTGGGGCGGTCGCGAAGGTTACGAGACGCTGCTCAACACAGATCTCAAGCGCGAGCTCGACCAGCTCGGCCGCTTCCTCAATCTCGTCGTCGAGTACAAGCACAAGATCGGCTTCAAAGGCACGATCCTGATCGAGCCGAAGCCGCAGGAGCCGACCAAGCACCAGTATGATTACGACGTCGCGACCGTCTATGGCTTCCTCAAGAAGCACGGTCTTGAAAACGAGGTGAAGGTCAATATCGAGCAGGGCCACGCGATCCTCGCGGGCCACTCCTTCGAGCACGAGCTGGCGCTTGCCAATGCACTCGGCATCTTCGGCTCGATCGACATGAACCGCAACGACTACCAGTCCGGCTGGGATACCGACCAGTTCCCGAACAATGTTCCCGAAATGGCGCTTGCCTATTATCACGTTCTGGCAGGCGGCGGCTTCAAGACAGGCGGCACCAATTTCGATGCGAAGCTGCGCCGCCAGTCGCTCGATCCGGCAGACCTGCTGATCGGACATATCGGCGGCATGGATTGCTGCGCCCGCGGCTTGAAGGCGGCCGCCAAGATGATCGAGGACAAGGCTCTGTCGCAGCCGCTCGCCGATCGTTATGCCGGTTGGGATTCGGCCGAGGCGCAGAAGCTCTTCCGCGGCGAGTATTCGCTGGATGAGATCACGAACTGGGTCGAGACCAAGGACGTCAATCCGCAGCCGAGATCCGGAAAGCAGGAACTGCTCGAAAACGTCGTCAACCGTTACGTTTAACAACAGGCGCCGGCGGCCATCGGTCGCCGGGCTCCCACTCCGGTCAGCTATGTCGCGTCAGCGCTTCGACCAGTTGCGCGACGGCGCCGAGACGGAGTTTCGAACCACCAGATCCGGCCTCAGCAGAATTTCAGTCTCGGCCGGACGCCCATCGGACAGAAGCTCTAGCAGCAGCGCCATCGCCTGTTTACCGATCGCCGTTCGCGGCTGGCGGATCGTTGTCAGGGATGGGGATATGAAGACGGCCTGCGGCACGTCGTCGAAACCGGTCACCGAGAAATCGCGCGGAATATCGTAACCGCGTGCCTCGAGCCCGATCATGACGCCGATTGCCGTTTGATCGTTCACGCACATGAAGGCGGTCGGGAGCGTATCGCGCATGAAAAGCTGCTCGACCGCATGCCGCCCGCTTTCGATGGTGCCGTCGCCTTCGAGCACGATCCTCAGATCGGGCGGAACGCCGGCGGCGTCGAGTCCGGCGTCATAGCCCATGCGACGCCTGGTATAGGCGAGCCGCGTGCGGGAATCACCGATGAAGGCGATCTTGCGATGGCCTTCCGCCAGCAACAGGTCGACTGCCTTCCTGGCGCCTTCGGTATCATCGACGCCGACATAGGGAATGCCGCCGTTGAACACAGGTTCGAAAACGCCGACACTCGGCGGCAGCCGTGCCGTCATGGTCTGGTGACCGAAGGGCAGGATGCCGGTGAAGAGGATCAGCCCGGCCGCCTGGTTGGAGTTGAAGAATTTCAGATATTCGAGGCCACGCTGGGCGTCGTTCTGCGTATGGCCGATCAGGACGCCGTAGCCGTGGGCGCGCGCCTCGTTCTCCAGGCCGACGAGAATGTTGGAGAAATTGGGATCGCCGATGTCGGGCGCCACGACGAGGATCATGTTGGAGCGGCCGAGCCTCAGACTGCGCGCCATGGCATTGGTCGTATAACCGGTGATGGCAATCGCCTGGTTGACCTTGAGCCGCGTGGAGTTGGCGACCTTCTCCGGTGTGTGGATCGCCCGGGAAACCGTCGCGATGGAGACCTCGGCGATGCGGGCGACGTCTTCGATGGTTGCGGGCGTGGAATTCGACACTGGCTCTGCCTTAAGGCTGACTTCGCCGCGACACTACACAGACTTGTCGAGAGGTCAAAGGTAAGCTTCAACTCATCTGTGCTAATCCACGATGTAAACCTTTACATGCCCGATGTAAAGGTTTACATAGGGCTCGAAGCGGTACGGGAGCCGCGTGCGCAAGCCTTTTGAAGGCCAAGCCGTTTCAGGAGGAAATGCGCGCCAGTTCAAGTGAAGGAGCGTTGCCGGTGCAAGACGCCGGGCGCGCAGGCTCTAGGGGGAGGGCATGATGACCGTGGAGATCGCCGACACCGCACCCGTGGTGCTGTCCGCCAGGCGCATATGCAAGTCCTTCAGCGGTGTGCAGGTTCTCTTCAGCGTCAACTTCGATCTCCGCGCCGGTGAAATCCACGCGCTCATGGGCGAAAACGGCGCCGGCAAATCCACGCTTGTCAAGGTGCTGTCGGGCTTCGAGCAGCCGAGCTCGGGCGAAATTCTGCTGGATGGCAAGCCTGTCGTCCTGCCGCCGAATGGTGCTGCGGAAGCGCTCGGCATCGTCATTATTCACCAGGAATTCAATCTGGCCGAACATCTGACCGTGACGGAAAGCCTTTTCCTGGGGCGCGAGGTGACGCGTTTCGGTGTGCTTGACCGCAAATACATGCGCGCGCAAACGCGCAAGGTCCTTGATGTGCTCGGTTCGCATGTCGATGAGAACGCGCTGGTCAGCACGCTTTCCATTGCCGACAAGCAGATGGTCGAGATCGCCAAGGCGATCAGCCGCGAGGCGCGCGTCGTTTTCATGGACGAGCCGACCGCCGTTTTGTCGCGGGAAGAGACCAACATGCTGTTCAAGCAGGTTCGCAAGCTCCGCGATCAGGGCACTAGCTTCGTCTTCGTATCGCATAAGCTTGACGAGGTGATGGAGCTGACCGACCGCGTGACGGTGCTGCGTGACGGCCAGTGGATCAAGACTTCGCCGACCTCCATTCTGGACGGGGAATCGATCGCCCAGCTGATGGTCGGCCGCGAACTTTCCCGCCTCTATCCCGCCAAAGTCGAGCCTGATGTCGACGAGAAGATCGTCCTCAGCGTCGCCTCGGTGTCGACCGGCTATATCAAGGATGCGAGCTTCGAGGTGCGCAAAGGCGAGATCCTCGGCTTTTCCGGGCTGATCGGCTCCGGCCGCACCGAGCTGATGGAGGCGATCGCCGGCTTGCGGCACCGTCTCGAGGGTGAGGTGGTCATCAAGGGGCAAAAGGTCCCCTCCGGCGACGTGCATGCGGCCAACCGTTGCGGGCTTGCCTATATGACCAAGGACCGCAAGTCGAAGGGGCTGCTGCTGCGTTCCGGCATGGCGACCAATCTGACGCTGCAATCGCTGGGCCGGCATTCGCGCCACGGCTATCTCAGTCCAGGGAGCGAGGCGGCTGCACTGGCGAAAGCCAAACGCCGCTTCGACATCCGGGTCCGCGACGCCAACATCGTCGCCGGCCGCATGTCGGGCGGAAACCAGCAGAAGCTGCTGCTCGCTAAGGTCATGGAGACGGAGCCTGACATCATCATCATCGACGAGCCGACGCGCGGCATCGATGTCGGCACCAAGCAGCAGATCTATCATTTCATATCGGCGCTCGCCCGCGACGGCCGGTCGATCATCGTCGTTTCCTCGGAAATGCCTGAAGTGATCGGGCTCTGCACACGCGTGGTGGTAATGCGCGAGGGACACATCGTCGGCGTGCTCGAGGGCGACGAGATTTCCGAGCAGGAGATCATGCGTTACGCCGCCGGGCTCAAGAAGAAGGTGGCCGCGTGACGGCGGTGCGGGACATCACCGACGCGGGCAATAGGTAAGATGCCCAGACGGTCTGGGACGGGAGGTTGGTTTTGGAGATGAGCATTAACGAGGAGACCAGGGAAATCCGGCGCAGGTCCTGGCGTGACGTTGACCTGCGGGCGGTTGCGCCGTTCGCTGCTTTGGCCTTGCTTCTGATCGTCGGCGCCTTGGTCAATCCGAATTTCATCGGCATCACCAATCTTACCAACGTCGCGACACGCTGCGCATTCATCGCCATCATCGCAGTCGGCGCGACTTTCGTGATCTCTGCCGGAGACCTTGACCTTTCCGTCGGCTCGATGGTCGCCTTCGTCGCCAGTCTGATGATCCTGCTGATCAATTCGGGTGCCATTGCCGATCCGGTGCTGATGCTGACGGCTGCGGTGGCCTTCGCCGTCGCTGCCGGGGCTCTTTGCGGCCTCGCAAATGGCCTCATCACCACCGTCGGCAAAATCGAACCTTTCATCGCCACGCTCGGCACCATGGGCATTTATCGCGGCTTGACTACCTGGCTGTCGCAGGGCGGCGCGATCACGTTGCGCTCGAGCGAAATCCAGACGCTCTACCGTCCGGCCTATTTCGGCAATATCCTTGGCATTCCCGTCCCCATCGTGGTGATCCTCGTCGTCACTGCGATTGCCGCCTTCATCCTTTATCGCACACGTTACGGCCGCCATGTGGTGGCTGTCGGTTCGAACAGTGATGTCGCGCGCTATTCGGGCATTGCGGTCAATCGCGTGCGCACGATTGCCTTTGTCATCCAGGGTCTCTGTGTGGCGATTGCCGTGTTGCTCTATGTGCCGCGCCTCGGTTCGACCTCGGCAACGACCGGCATCCTATGGGAATTGCAGGCTATCACCGCCGTCGTCGTCGGTGGCACGGCTCTCAAGGGAGGCGCCGGCCGGGTCTGGGGGACGATCTGCGGCGCCTTCATTCTAGAACTCGTCGGCAACATCATGCTGCTTTCGAACTTCATCAGCGAATATCTCATCGGCGCGATCCAGGGTGCGATCATCATCATCGCCATGCTGGTGCAGCGGTCGCTGGTTCGCAAATCCTAGGAAACTGCTTCTCGAATTGGTCGGGCTTCACAGGGCACCCGGCTCGGATTGGACAAGTCCCTGATATTTTTTGGGAGGAAATTGAATGCGCAAGCTCATGTTGGGTCTGGCGGTTGCGGGGGTGGCTTTTGCCGGTGCAGCCTACGCCCAGGACAAGAACTATACGATCGGTGTGTCCATTCCGGCCGCCGATCACGGCTGGACTTCTGGCGTCGTGTTCCATGCCGAGCGCATTGCCAAGAAGCTGATGGCCGAGCATCCGGGCCTCAACGTCATCGTCAAGACCTCGCCGGATGCTGCCACGCAGGCAAACGCCGTGCAGGACCTCGATACGCAGGGCATCGATGCGCTCGTCATCCTGCCATCGGATCCGGATCCGCTCGTCAACGCCATCAAGGAAGTCAAGGACAAGGGCAAGTTCGTTGCGCTTGTCGACCGCGCGCCGTCTAATAACGACAACTCCGTGCGCGATCTTTATGTCGCCGGCAACAATCCGGCGCTGGGCGAAGTCGCCGGCAAATATATCGCCGAAAAGACGCCGGAAGCCGAGGTCGTCGTTATCCGCGGTCTGCCGATCCCGATCGACCAGCAGCGCCAGGACGGTTTCGACAAGGGTATCGCCGGCTCGAAGGTCAAAGTTCTTGACCGGCAGTATGGCAACTGGAACCGCGACGACGCCTTCAAGGTGATGCAGGACTATCTGACGAAGTATCCGAAAATCGACGTCGTATGGTGCCAGGATGACGATATGGCCGTCGGCGTTCTTCAGGCGATCGAGCAGGCCAAGCGCACCGACATCCAGTATGTCGTCGCCGGCGCCGGCTCCAAGGACATGATCAAGAAGGTCATGGATGGCGACAAACTCATCCCGGTCGACGTTCTCTATCCGCCGGCAATGGTCGGCACGGCGATGGAACTGACGGCGGCGGCGCTCTACGACCAGGTCCCGGTTCACGGGAATTACATTCTCGACGCGACGCTCGTCACCAAGGAGAATGCCAAGAACTTCTACTTCCCGGATTCTCCGTTCTGATCACTTGATCGGGCAAGTGCGCCCATTCGCAGGGATGGGCGCATCTTATTGCTCTCGCGTGGCGGACAGCGAAAATGCTGCACGTACCTCTTGCCCACTGCAGCCCATCATGATTAGCTCGCAACCATATCGCATCTGGCCTCACGCCAAATCGGCGGCAAGTGCGAGGAGGCACCTTGCTCCCGCCGAAATGCGTGCTACAAGTTCTTCAGAAACGTTTACGGTCGATATTCAGGGAGGAATCTGACATGAAAACGATCAAGGGTCCTGGCCTTTTCCTTGGCCAGTTCGCGAGCGATGCCGCGCCTTTCAATTCCTGGGACGCGATCACCAAATGGGCGGCCGACATCGGATACAAGGGCGTTCAGGTTCCGACCTGGGCAAGCCAGCTGATCGATCTGAAGAAGGCTGCCACATCCAAGGACTATTGCGACGAATTTGCCGGCAAGGCCCGCGAAAATGGCATCGAGATCACTGAACTTTCCACCCATCTGCAGGGCCAGCTCGTCGCGGTTCACCCGGCTTATGACGAAGCCTTCGACGGTTTCGCGGCGCCCGAGGTACGCGGCAATTCGAAAGCCCGTCAGGAATGGGCGGTCGAGCAGGTCAAGATGGCGCTGACGGCATCGAAAAACCTTGGGCTCAAGGCGCATGCCACCTTCTCGGGCGCGCTTGCCTGGCCCTTCATCTATCCCTGGCCGCAACGTCCGGCCGGGCTGGTCGAGACCGCTTTCGACGAGCTCGCCCGCCGCTGGACGCCCATCCTCAACCATGCGGATGAGAACGGCATCGACGTCTGCTACGAGATCCATCCGGGTGAAGACCTGCATGACGGCATCACCTTCGAGATGTTCCTGGAGCGGGTGAAGAACCATCCGCGCGCCAACATGCTCTACGATCCCTCGCACTACGTCCTGCAGTGCCTGGATTATCTCGAGAACATCGACATCTACAAGGACCGCATCAAGATGTTCCACGTCAAGGATGCGGAGTTCAATCCGACCGGGCGCCAGGGCGTCTATGGCGGCTATCAGGGCTGGGTCGAACGCGCCGGCCGCTTCCGCTCGCTCGGCGACGGCCAGGTCGATTTCGGCGCGGTGTTTTCGAAGATGACGGCCAATAATTTCGACGGCTGGGCCGTAGTCGAATGGGAATGCGCACTGAAACATCCAGAGGACGGCGCCCGCGAGGGTGCGGAATTCGTAGCCGCCCATATCATCCGCGTCACGGAGAAAGCCTTCGACGATTTTGCCGCTGGCGGCACGGATCAGACGGCAAACCGGCGGATGCTGGGGCTTTCCTAAATCAATGGGCACCGGTTGGTGGCTAGCTTGCCCCACACCCTAACCCTCTCCCCGTTCCGACGGGGAGAGGGGACGTGCCTTGCGAGAGCTAGCGGGGAAACGGAGAGGGCGCGGCATAGGCCTTCTCCCCGCGTGCGGGGAGAAGGTGGCGGCTGGCGGATGAGGGGCGCGTCCGCACCAGGTTAAATTTCAGGAGGACCAGAATGGCAATTGAAGCATCATCCGAACAGAGCCGTGAGCCGCGCATTCGGCTCGGCATGGTGGGCGGCGGCGCCGGCGCGTTCATCGGTGCGGTGCACCGCATTGCGGCGCGCATCGACGATCAATACGATCTGATCGCCGGCGCGCTGTCGTCGACGCCTGACAAGGCCGTCCAGTCTGGCCGCGACCTCGGCCTTGACCCGTCGCGGACCTATTCCAGCTACCGCGAGATGGCGATCCGCGAGGCGAAGCTGAAAAACGGCATCGAGGCGGTGGCGATCGTCACGCCGAACCATGTGCATTACGACGCGGCCAAGGAATTCCTAAAGCGCGGCATCCACGTCATCTGCGACAAGCCGCTGACATCGAACCTTGCGGATGCGAAGAAGCTAAAGAAGATCGCCGATGAGAGTGGCGCGCTCTTCGTGCTGACGCATAATTACACCGGCTATCCGATGGTCCGCCAGGCGCGCGAGATGATTGCAAACGGCGAACTCGGCGACATCCGTGTCGTCCAGGCCGAATATCCGCAGGACTGGCTGACGGAAGCCGTCGAGCAGACCGGCCAGAAACAGGCCGCCTGGCGCACCGATCCTGCGCAGTCCGGTGTCGGCGGGTCCACCGGCGATATCGGCACGCATGCCTATAATCTCGCCTCGTTCATATCAGGACTGGAACTCGACAGCCTGGCTGCCGATCTCGACAGCTTCGTTCCCGGCCGCCGGCTCGATGACAATGCCCATGTCATGCTGCGCTTCAAGGCAAAGGGCTCGGAAAAGCCGGCCAAGGGCATGCTCTGGTGCAGCCAGGTGGCACCGGGCCATGAAAATGGCCTGATGGTGCGCGTCTACGGCACCAAGGGTGGGCTGGAATGGACCCAGAAGGATCCCAACTACCTCTGGTATACGCCCTTCGGCGAGCCCAAGCGGCTGATCACCCGTGGCGGTGCCGGTGCTGGTGCCGCCGCCGGCCGCGTTTCGCGCGTACCGTCCGGACATCCGGAAGGGTATCTCGAGGCGTTCGCGACGATCTATACGGAAGCCGCGCATGCGATCAACGCCCGCAAGAAGGGTAAGGAGGTCGACAAGGCGGTGGTCTATCCCACAGTTGATGACGGCGTGAAGGGTGTGGCCTTCGTCGAGGCCTGCGTTGCCTCGTCCAAGAAAAACGGCGCCTGGGTCAAGCTCTGAGCCTTGGCGATCCGCGCCTCGGATGGCCCGGAGCCGCGAGGAACGCCGAGGCGGTCTTGGACCGCCTCGGATTGTCCCTGATTTCTCAGGCGGCAGCGCGGTTGCGCTTCATGAGGCCGTCGACGCTGAGCGGTCCAGCGCCTGCCGCCACCAGATAAAGAAACACGAAGCAGAACAGGATCGCGGCGACGCCGCCGTTCTGGGCGGGATAAAAGCTCTTCCCCGCATGGCCGATGAAATAGGCGAAAGCCATCAAGCCGGAGAGCACGAAGGCTGCGATGCGGGTCTGGAAACCCACCAGGACAAGGAAGCCGAGGATAGTTCGATCAGTCCGGCAATCCAGGGGAGCGAGCCCATGGGCGGCACGCTTGCCGCGACGGGAAAATGCAGAATTTTCTGCGTTCCGTAGCTGAAAAGCACGAGCGACGCGACGATTCGCAGCAGACTCAGCAGATGGGGCTGCAGCAGATGGATCGAAGACAGCATTGGGTTCCTTTCCTGTTTGCGATGTCTTCGCTGTGTAGTGATCATGCGCCCGGCAGCAAGTCACGACTGCTGACATTCGCGTTATGCGAGCGGCGGAGGCTGAAAGCATGGCAATCGGGACCGACGAAACGATGCCGTCAGGGCCGCTCTGTCGTCCCTACTGTAACGTTGCAGTTTTTCTCCCTGAAGACCTGTACTTTGCTTTCCGGCTTGGCTAAATCCCGCCCACGGTCAGTCCACATGCTAAGAGGAATTAGAGATGATCGATGCGAAGACGCTTGCAAGCCGCTTTCCCGGTGATTTCACCTTCGGCGTTGCCACCGCCGCCTTCCAGATCGAGGGCGCCAGCAAGGCCGATGGCCGCAAGCCATCCATCTGGGACGCTTTCTGCAACATGCCTGGCCGCGTCTACAATCGCGATAATGGCGACATTGCCTGCGACCACTATAACCGCCTTGAGCAGGACCTCGATCTCATCAAGGAGATGGCGTCGAAGCCTACCGCTTCTCAATTGCCTGGCCGCGGATCATCCCCGACGGCACCGGCCCGGTGAACGAGACCGGCCTCGACTTCTACGACCGCCTGGTCGATGGCTGCAAGGCGCGTGGGATCAAGACTTTCGCGACGCTCTACCATTGGGACCTGCCCCTGCTGCTCGCCGGCGATGGCGGCTGGACGGCGCGCTCGACCGCCTATGCCTTTCAGCGTTATGCCAAGACGGTGATGAGCCGCCTTGGCGATCGCCTCGACGCTGTCGCGACTTTCAATGAGCCCTGGTGCATCGTCTGGCTGAGCCACCTCTACGGCATTCATGCCCCCGGCGAGCGCAACATGCAGGCCGCGCTTCACGCCATGCATTACATGAACCTTGCCCACGGCCTCGGTGTCGAGGCGATCCGCGCCGAAGCTCCCAACGTGCCTGTCGGTCTCGTGCTCAATGCCGCTTCGGTTATTCCCGGCTCCGACAGCCCGACCGATCTGGCAGCCGCCGAACGTGCGCATCAGTTCCACAATGGGGCCTTTTTCGATCCGGTCTTCAAAGGCGAATATCCGAAGGAATTCGTGGAGGCGCTGGGTGACCGCATGCCGGTCATCGAGGACGGCGACCTGAAGCTCATCAGCCAGAAACTCGACTGGTGGGGTCTGAATTACTACACGCCCGAGCGTGTCACCGACGATGCCGAACGAAAAGGCGATTTCCCCTGGACGGTAAAAGCGCCGCCGGCAAGCGACGTCAAGACCGACATCGGCTGGGAAATCTATGCGCCGGGATTGAAGCTGCTGGTCGAGGATCTCTATCGTCGCTACGAATTGCCGGAATGCTACATCACCGAGAACGGCGCCTGCGACAATACCGGTGTCGTCGCAGGCGAGGTCGACGATACGATGCGTCTCGATTATATCGGTGATCACATTGACGTCGTGGCCGCGCTCATCAAGGACGGCTACCCCATGCGCGGCTACTTCGCCTGGAGCCTGATGGACAATTTCGAATGGGCGGAAGGCTACCGCATGCGGTTCGGCCTCGTCCATGTCGATTATGAGACACAGACGCGCACCGTGAAGAGAAGCGGCAAATGGTATCGCGAACTGGCGGCGCAGTTTCCGAAGGGCAACCATAAGCCGGATCAGCAGCTCACCTAAGCTTGAGGCCGACGGCGCCCGCTGCCTACCTTTAATTTTCGCGGAAGGAAAAAATCGGCCACAGAAATCTGCAACAGGCGGTTGCTTAAACGTTTCTGAACCCTTGACTGGCAAAGTCCAATGGTCAGGGAGCGGTAATGCAGATATTCGGTAAATTGCAGAACAAGGGATCAGGAATAGGCCGTCACATTACCGTCACGGGCGTGCTGTTCTCCTTTGCGGTCATCGTCGCGGTCGCCACCATCATGGTGTTGACGGCACTCGAACGTTTGGCTGAAAATGCCAACGTCCTGGATGACGAGCGCTCGCGCGAAACGACGATCGGCGCGTTGAAGACCTTCGAGGACCAGCTCGGCGCGACGCTGGACGATTATGCCGCCTGGGACGATGCCGCCGCCAACGTCTATGCGCCCGACGGCATGGGGTGGACCATCAGCAACTACGGCGAGATGTCGGTCAACAGTGCGCTTTTCGACATGGCGATTGTGATCGATGACACGAAGAAGCCGATGATAGCCTATCGCGACGGCAAGCCGATGGAGGAGCCGCTCGCGGATTTCTTCGCACCTTCGCTCTGGAAGCTGCTCGACACGGTGAAGGCGGCCGGCCCGGCCGATACGCCCCAGGCGGTCGGTTTCGTTACCACCAAACGTGGCATTGCCGCTGTCGGCGTGGCTCTGGTGCGGAAGAAATCCGGTGCGCTTGACATGCCTGCCAGCCAGCACCGGTATCTCGTTTTCGCCCGCCATCTCGATGATGACAGGGTGGTCGCGCTCGGCCGGACCTATGTGATCGGCGGACTGCGGCTGGTGCCGCCGACGTTCCATGCCGAGTACCTCGTACCGATCGTCGACGCGGCGGGGGCACCGATCGGCAAGCTCGTCTGGAACTCGCGCTCACCCGGCAATATCGCCTATGCACAGGTACGCCCCATGGTCATCGAGGCGCTCGGTCTCGTCGGGCTTTTCTTCGTGGTGCTGCTCGCCATCGGCTGGCTTGCCGGCCGACGCCTGAAGGCGGAGGAAAACAGCGCGCGCGAGGAAGCGCTGCGCGACAGGCTGAGCGGGCTTTCCAATCGCGACGGTCTCGGGCTCGCCGTTGATCGCTTTGTCCTCGAAGCGCGTCAGAGCAAGCGCAACGTGCTGCTCCTCTATCTCGACCTCGACGGGTTCAAGGAAGTCAATGACAGCTATGGACACGGCACCGGCGACCAGTTGATCCGCGCGGTTGCGGCCGGACTCGAGGTGTTGATCCCGCAAGGCGCTGTTCTCGCCCGCATCGGCGGGGATGAATTTGCGATCGCCTTTCTCTCCGATGGCGAGAACGCCGCCGCCCTGCAGCTTTCCGAGCAGATCCTCGATTTTCTGGTCGAGCCACTGGAGATCGGTCGCCGTGTCGTCGTCGTCGGCGCCAGCATCGGCATCGCCATGTCGCCTGCCGGCACAGTCGACCGCGAGGAACTGGTGCGCCGTTCCGACCTTGCCATGTACAAGGCGAAGGAGGCCGGTCGCGCGCGTATGACGCTCTACGATCCGTCGATGGATGCGGACCGCGAGCAGCGCAATGCGCTGGAGCTCGATCTTAGAATCGCCATTGAAAGCGGCGACCTGACGCTTGCCTATCAGCCACTGGTCGACGCGACCACCCATGCGCTGACCGGCGTCGAGGCGCTGGTGCGCTGGAACCGGCCGGGCCACGGCCCGGTTTCGCCCGAGGTGTTCATTCCGATCGCCGAGACCAGCGGCCTCATTGAATCGCTCGGCCTGTTCGTGCTGCGCAAAGCCTGCGAGACTGCCAAGCAGTGGCCGGAACTGACGGTTTCGGTCAACGTGTCGCCCGGACAGTTCCGCAATCCCGCTTTCACCGATTATGTGCGCTACGTGTTGAAGCAGACGGAGATCGAGGCCGACCGCATCACACTCGAGATCACCGAAGGTTATATGATCCAGAATCCGCAGCGGACCCGCCAGTCGATCGAACGGCTGAAGGGGCTTGGGGTCAAAGTGGCGCTCGACGATTTCGGTTCCGGCTTTTCCTCGATCGGTTATCTCCGGCAGTTCGGCTTCGACCGTATCAAGATCGACCGCTCGCTGGTCATGGGCGTCAACGAGGACAAGCGCCAGCGCGAAATGCTGCAGGCGACGGTGGCGCTCGCCCGCTCGCTCGATATCCCGGTGACGGCCGAAGGCATCGAGACCGAGGGGCAGGCCGTCGCCATGCGCCTGTTCGGCTGCGACTGCCTGCAGGGCTATCTGTTCGGAAAGCCTGTGGCGGCCGAGCGAATTACCGAGATGCTAAACGAACTTCGTGCCGCGGAGCCGTCAACCCGGCGCCGGCTCGGCGCGGCCTGACAGCGAAATTCTCGGACGGCAAGCTCTAAAAAATGAGGCTTAGCTGCCGATGTGCCGCTGGCCACGTTTTTTTGCCAGCGCGATCTGGTGCTGCCGCTGACGATAGCGCAGCCGGTCTTCCTCGGTGCGCTTAGCATAACAGTGGCTGCAGGAAACGCCTTCCTCGTAGAGCGGGGAGGTGATTTCCTCTGGTGTGATCGGGTTGCGGCAGGCGTGGCACAGCTTGTGTTCGCCTTCCTTCAGCCCGTGCTCGACCGAGACGCGCTCGTCGAAGACGAAGCAGGCGCCATCCCAGAGGCTTTCTTCCTGCGGCACTTCCTCCAGATATTTCAGGATGCCGCCCTTCAGATGATAGACCTCATCGAAACCCTCAGCCTTCATGAAGGCAGTGGCCTTCTCGCAGCGTATGCCGCCGGTGCAGTACATGGCGATCCTCGGCTTGTTGTGCAGGCCGGTATTCTGCCGCACCCAATCGGGAAATTCGCGGAAGGTTTTCGTCTTCGGATCGAGCGCGCCGCGAAACGTGCCGATCGCCGTCTCGTAATCGTTGCGGGTATCGATGACGATCGTATCGGGATCGGATATCAGCGCGTTCCAGTCCTGAGGCGCCACATAGGTGCCGACCACCTTGTTGGGGTCGATGTCTTCGACGCCCATGGTGACGATTTCCTTCTTCAGCTTCACCTTCATGCGCAGGAAAGGCATTTTGGAAGCGCGGCTTTCCTTATGCTCCAGGCCTGAAAATTCCGGCTGGGCACGCAGGAAGGCGAGCACGGCGCCAACGCCGGCATCCGGTCCCGCGATCGTGCCGTTGATGCCTTCGTGCGCCAGAAGCAGCGTACCCTTGACGCCGTTCTCCTCGCAAAGCGCCTGCAACGGGGCCTGCAGGCCGGCAAAGCGTGGCACGGAAACGAAATGGTAGAGCGCCGCTACAAGGAACGGGCCGGTGTGTGTCAGGCTGTCGGTCATGTGCGGGAAATACAGAAAATCGGCCGGCCGCGCAATTGCCTTCCGCCGGCGGTGGCCTCGACTGTGGCCGGCTGCAGGAGCACGTCTGCCATTCGTCTCAATTTGCGGCGGTTAGCCAGAGAAGCTCGATACGCTGCGCTTCCTCATCAGGGTCATCGGCGAAGACGGCCTCGGCTTTGACAAGCGCCTGCCGCCGGTCTTCCTGCTGGCGGAAGATGATCGCGTCGAGCAGATGGGCAAGATCGTCGTTGCGGGTGAAGATTTGCGGCTCGGCTTCGACCAGTTCGCAGAGCACGGCAAGATCGTGAATGCGGCCGAGATCCTCGACGAGATCCTTGGCCGCATCGCGCTTGGCCTTCATGGCGCCCGGCCAGACGTCGCGCAAAAGGGCGTGGTAAAGCCGATAATCGTAAGTGCGTTTGCGCAGATCGTGAAAAACGTCGGCCGATCCCTCGCCGTGGCAAGCCGCAAGCGCCGCCTTCGCTTTGCGCGCCGTCCGGCGCCAGCTCCTCGCCAGCATGCGGGCGTTCTTGCGGTGGCCGCCGTCAAAGCAGACCGCGTCCAGGGCGGCGGTGGCCTCCTTCAGAATGCCGGTCGTCTCCGTCAGCCTGTTTTCCAGCTCACTTTCGGCTTCCGCCATCCGGTCGCGGCGTCCTTCGAGAATGGTGACGATACGGCCGAGCGCCTCGCTTTCTTCTTTCCCACGCGCGGTTTTCTGCAGATATTGCGCGGTCCCGATCAAGGCGGCAGCGTCACGGATCGCCGAAAGCGACCGAGCGGTATCGCGAAGCCTCGCATTTTCGTGGTCCTGGAAATCCGGCACCTCGCGGGCCACCAGCCGGTAGAGCGAGCGCAGCCGCTTCAGGTTTTTGCGAAAGGAATGGATTGCCTCATGCGCTCCGTCCGGCCGCTCCTCGAGAACTGTTACGGCATAGTCAAGCTGCTCGGTGGCGACGCTGCGGAACTCGTCGGTGAAATCGGCGTCAGGCCGTATTCGATAGGCCATGCCTGTCATGCTCGTATTCTGTGGCAAGGGCCTGGTTGGAATAGCGGGCATCGCCGGTCACCTCACGGCCAAGCCAGCTGGGCAGGCCCGGATCGTCGGTTTCCGACGTCATTTCGACCTCGGCGATCACCAATCCGCGATGCGCGCCGGCAAAGACGTCGACCTCCCAGACAAAGCCCTTGTGCGGAACGCGGTAGCGCGTTTTCTCGATGACGATGCCGATTGCGTTCTGCAGCAGCTCTTCGGCATCGGCGACGGGGATATCGTATTCGAATTCATCGCGGGTGATAGCGCTGCGGCCGATCTTGATCGTCAGCCGCGCTTTCCTGCTGTCGAGGACGCGCACCCGGACGGAACGGTCGTCCATCGAAGCGATGTAACCCTGCCTGAGAACAGATCTTGTCTCGACTGCGGAACGCCATCCATCGCTGCGTACAAGGAACTTCCGTTCGATCTCTTTCGCCATGCCGATGAACCTTTTGTGACGGTCAAGGCACGGTAGCCCAATTTCCACGCATTTCCTACCCATCTTGTCATACGATCTGGTTTTATCTCGACAAGCCTCTGAGAGGGCGTTATTCCGGGTCGAATTCAATCGTTTCAAGGAAATCGCACGGCCATGGGCGAGAAAACAGAGAAGCTTCTTTCCATCCTGAAACTGCAGCCGGTTGTTCCGGTCCTGATCGTCGAGGACGCGAAGTCGGCCGTATCGCTGGCCCGCGCGCTGGTGGCGGGCGGCCTGAAGGCAATCGAGATCACTATGCGCACACCGGCGGCACTCGAGGCGGTGCGCGCCGTCGCGGCCGAGGTCGAGGGCGCCGAAGTCGGTGCCGGCACGATCCTGAATGCCGCCCATTGGGAGGCGGCTGTCGAGGCCGGTTCGAAATTCATCGTTAGCCCTGGCACGACGCAGGAGCTGCTCGAAGCCGCCGCCGATTCTGACGTGCCGCTGCTTCCGGGGGCTGCGACCGCCAGCGAAGTGATGGCGCTGCGCGAAGAAGGCTATCAGGTTCTGAAGTTCTTTCCGGCCGAGCAGGCCGGCGGCGCCGCCTATCTCAAGGCGCTCTCTTCGCCGCTCGCCGGCACGCTGTTCTGCCCAACGGGCAGCATTTCGTTGAAGAACGCCAGGGATTATCTCTCGCTGCCGAACGTCGTCTGCGTCGGCGGCTCGTGGGTTGCGCCGAAGGAATTGGTTGCAGCCGGCGACTGGGCAGGGATTACCAGGCTTGCGGCAGAGGCGGCCGCGCTCAAGGCCTGAGGTCAGACGGGCGGGGATGAGCATCAGGCGCAATCCCCGCGCCCTCCTATTTGTATTTCAGCCGTCGCAAACCTATGTTCTCCTCCGGCCTCAAACAGGAGATGACGAGGAATGTTCGACGCAAAGAAGCTTCTCGACCAGTTCTTGGGTTCGCAGGTGCCGGGTCTCGGCGGTTCGGTCCGCGACAGGGCGGGCGAGGCGGTACAGACGGCAAAGAACAATCCGATGAAGACCGGCGCGATCGCAGCCGTGCTGCTCGGCACCAAGACCGGCCGCAGTATTGCCGGCAACGCGCTGGCGATCGGCGGTCTTGCCGCGATCGCCGGCCTTGGCTACCAGGCCTACAAGAATTACCAGGCAGGCCAGGCACCCGCAGCCCCCTCGGATGCGCCCTCGGCAAACAATCCGGTTCTCCTGCCGCCGCCGGCCGAATCCGGTTTCGGGCCGGCATCGCCCGCCGGCAGCAACGAATTCGTACTGGTGCTGATCCGCGCGATGATTGCAGCCGCCAAGGCCGACGGTCATATCGACGACGCCGAACGCGCCCTGATCATGGACAAGATCAAGGCGGCCGATGTCAGCGGCGAGGCCGCGGCCTTCATCGAGCGCGAGCTAGCGTCGCCGACGGATATCGACGCGCTCGTCAAAGCGGCGGTGACCGAAGAACAGCGCGTCGAGCTCTACACTGCCTCGCGGCTCACCATCGAACCGGATTCGCGCGCCGAGCGCGGTTATCTCGATCTGCTTGCGGGCCGGCTCGGCCTCGCGGATCAACTGGTTGACCATATCGAAGCGACGGTGTCCTCCGCCAAGGCTACCTTGTCACAGTAGCATCCAGGCCGGTTGCCTTTATCGGGCGGCTGGCCTATCCACTCCTAGACAAGGGGAGTGAGCATGCGCGATCTTGCAAATTTCAAGGGCTGCCCGGCGCCGAAGCCGGTCACGCTGAAGGGCCGTTTCATCACTGTCGAGCCTTATCGGCGCGCGGAACATCTCGAGGCGCTGTGGGACGGGCTCGGCGGCATGGGGATCAATCCGCTGCTTCTCTATTTCGCGCAGGACGACTTTTCCGGCATCGACGATTTCGCCAACTGGCTGGACAGCGTCTATAGCAAGTCCGGCTGGCTCACCCATATCTTCCGCGACAATGCCACAGGCAAAATTGTCGGCATGGCGAACTATATGCGCGCCGACCCGGCAAACGGCGTCGTCGAGATCGGCGGCGTGGCGCATGGTCCAGAGATGAGCCGTTCGCCGCTGTCCACCGAAGCCCATTACCTGATGGCCAAGCACGTTTTCGAAGATCTCGGCTACCGCCGCTACGAATGGAAGTGCGACAACAAGAACGAGGCAAGCAAAACGACGGCCCTTCGCTACGGCTTCAGCTTCGAAGGGGTGTTCCGTCAGCACATGATCTCCAAGCATCGCAACCGCGACACCGCCTGGTTCTCGATGATCGATGCCGAATGGCCGCTGATCAACGATGCTTTCGAGGCCTGGCTTTCGCCCGAAAATTTCAACGCCGCCGGCGGCCAGATACGACGTCTGCAGGATATCCGCGCCGATCTGGAAAAGGAAAGGCTCGTATGAGCCCGGAGAGCCGCTCGCAGGCGATCGCCGCCGCCCTCATCCTGCTTGGCGCCGGCTTCGTCCTCTATTTCCTGCCGACCATCGTTCTATGGATCGGCAATTTCTCGCCGACGCTGGCAATTGCCGTCGGCGTCTGCCTGATCATGGCGTTTTTCGCGGTTTTCTGGCTGCGGGCGCGCTATCAGCGGGGCAGGGGAAAATAGACCTGCAGAATTGCGCAATTCCGGACGCAAAACCGCTTCGCACTTTTGCTGGAATGGCTAACCTTGTAGTGAAGCGCCGAGCAGCAGGACGCCCATCAGGATGACGAGCAGGGCGCCGAGGATTTCGATGGCGTTGCCGACCCAGACCGAGGCCCTCGAGCCGCGTCCGGAGAGGCGCACGGCAGCACCCTTGGCGGTGACGGCGACGGTGGCGAGTGCCGACACCGTGATGGCGGTGCCGAGCGACATGGCGGCGACTGACAGCATGCCACCGAGATAGAGGCCGTTCAGCAGTGAAAAAGTCATGACCAGAAGCGCACCGGAGCAGGGGCGAAGGCCGACGGCCACGATTGCCGACCAGGCCTCGCGGGCGCTGAACCTGTCGCCGGCGAGCAGGGCCGGATCAGGCACATGCGTATTGCCGCAGGTCTCGCAGGCCATGCCGGGAACGAAGCTGTGGCCGGCGCCCACGGCCTGTGCCTTGCCGCTGAAGATATAGGTTTGGCGTTCGGCCGCGTTGTCCTTCCAATCCAGCATCATGCTGACCGGACCGACCGGCGTCGCCAACAGCCGACGGCGCGGCAGATTGCCCGCCATCGAACGCAGTTTGCGGAACAGCAGCCAGCCGCCGAAGAGGATGACCATGATGAAACTTGCGATTTCCATCGCATGGGTCGCCGTCGTCAGCGTGATACCGGTGCCGCGCAGCACCAGCCAGGCGCCGCCGACCAAGGCCACGGCGACTGCCCCCTGAATGAAAGCCGAAATGAAGGAAATCACCACGCCGCGCTTCAGTTCGACCTCGTTCGCGATCATGTAGGAGGAGATGACCGCCTTGCCGTGGCCGGGGCCGGCGGCATGGAAGACGCCGTAGGCGAAGGAAAGGCCGACCAGCGACGTCAGCTGCCACGGATCCTCCCGCATGCCCTTCAACGCATCGGTCAGAGCCCGGTAGAAGGCCTGCTGTTCATGGTTCACGTAGAGCAAAAGCGGCGCGAGCGGCCCGCCGGTCGGTTGAAAACTCGGTTCGGCCGAGCCGATGCCGAGCGGAGATTGTGCATGGGCGAGGCTTGCAGCCGTCAGGAGCGTGAGGAGTGCTGCGGGAAAGATGAGGGACGGCCGTTTCATCCGCATGTGAGCTCCAGCCGGGTGGCGAAGAGTTTGGACATGTTGGTGCCGGTGGGGTCGGTGAAGAAGGCGTCCGTCAGCGACTGCTTGTTTTGCGAGATTACCTCGTCGGCATCCGGCCTTACGACCTGGTGTTTGCAGCCCTTGAAGCTGTCGCCGACCGTTGCGAGTTCGTTGTCTGTCGGAAAGTCGATCGATGTATAGAGCGTCGGATCGTAGACGCCGAAGGTGAGCCTGCCCTTGAGCGGCAACTTCTCGGCCGGCTTGACCGCAAAAAACATCAGAAGCTGGCCATTCTTATAGTCGACATGGATGATGTCAGGCTGCTGGACGGTGACGTTTTTGCCGTTGATCGTCAGGTTCATGTAGTAGTCGTAATCGGCAAGCGACTGCTTCACCGTTTTGCCGACCTGCGCGAGTTCGTTCGGCTCCAGCTTCAGATCGGTGTTCTTGTCGAAATCCATGACCACCGAGGAGGAGAAGACCTCGTCAAAGCGCCACACATTGCGCAGTTCCTCGATGCTGCCATCAGCGCCGGCCACGACTTCGAGCCGCGCCTCCACGAAGATGTGCGGATGCGCAAAGGCGGTTGCCGGCGCCAGCGAAAGAAGCGCGGTCATCAGTGGTATGGATTTGTTCATGCGTCCTGCTGCCTTATTCGCTCGACCCGTGTTCTTGCCAGAAATTGGGACGGAATTGGGACCGGCTCGCCGGCGGATCCCAATCGGGACCACCCCATCTTCCGGCCTGGCCGGTCTTGCCGCCCAATCTCACGGGTGTTTCTTGAACCAGTTATGCAAGTAATCGACGAAGATCCTCACCTTGGCCGGCAGATAGCGTCGGTGCGGATAGACGGCGTAGATGCCGCGGTCGGTCGGAATGTAATCGTTGAACAGCGTCACCAGTTCGCCGCTTTCGATTGGCTTGCGGGCGATGAAATCGGGAATGAGGGCGATGCCGATGCCGGCGAGTGCCGCGCGTAACGTCGCGTGCGGGCTGTTGACCTCTATCGGCCCGGAGACGGCGACGGCGAAGGTGGTGTTGTCAGGATTATAGAAGCGGATGCTCCCCTGGGTGCGTGAATTGGTATCGACGATGAAGGGAAGGCTGGAAATGTCACTCGGATGCCCGAGATCGGGATGGCGCTCGAGAAAATCCGGGGTGGCGCAGAGGTGGACGCGGAAATCGGAAATCTTGCGGGCAATCATGCCGGAATCTTCGAGCTTACTGATGCGGATCGCCACGTCGAATCCTTCCTCGATCAGATCGACGAATCGGTCGTCGGCGGCGATCTCCAGCGAAAGGTCCGGGTTCTCGCTGGCGAAATCGATCAGCGACTGGCCGACGTCGGCGTCGACGAAGGTGCGGGGGACGGAGATGCGCAGCCGTCCTTTCAGCTGCGCATTGTTTTCGCGCACGAGATCGGCAAGGTTGTCGATCTCTTTCAGAATATCCGAGGCGCTGCGATAATAGGTGTGGCCGGCCTCGGTCATGGAGAACTGCCGGGTGGTGCGGTTGAGCAGCAGGGCGCCGAGCTCATCCTCCAGCTCGCGCACATATTTGGAGAGCAGCGCCTTGGAGCGGCCGGTGCGCCGCGCGGCGGCGGAAAAGCCTTCGGCTTCGACGACGTCGATGAAGGCGCGTATGCGCGTCAAGGTATCCATGGCGCTTCCCAAAACTGTTTCAGAACGTTGAACAAATTGGGGCGCCCTGTTCAATTATTTTTTTGACCCCAAGATCAAAAAATCGCTTGATTATGAAGGCAAATATTCTTATCTCCCACTCAGCCCAAAGTCGCACGTGCCCATGGGTGTCCGCCGAACCCTCGAATTGGTGAGGAAATCGGTAAGGTACCTGGAATTAACCCCTCCAGTCGCTATTCCGGCCAACCGGAAAATGCGAGGACGCCTGAAGCAACGACGGTGCGGGCCTTTTTGTTCTCTCCCTGCTTTCCATCAGCGGGGGTTACTGAAGAGGCACACCATCATTGCCGGAAGTGCGGTTGGGATTCTCCCTCCAATCCATGGCAGACAAAGCCGAACTTACACCGCGTTCGCGGCGTTGGTTCATTATCCGCGCATCGAGCGCTTGCTATGGTTCCGGGGTCTCCACCGGCTGGTTCCAATGCAGGTTCTCGTATGCCCTTTGTCCTCCGGTTCACGCCGGAGCTCTGGAACTGGAAGAGGGAATCGATATGACCACCCAGCGCATCCGCGACTTTCTCGCAACCCGACGTCCCGACGGTCCCTGCCTCGTGGTTGACCTCGATGTCGTGCGCGACAATTTCCATGCCTTCCGCCACGCGATGCCGGATAGCGCCATCTACTACGCCGTCAAGGCCAATCCGGCCCCGGAAGTGCTGAAGCTGCTCGCCAGCCTTGGCTCCAATTTCGATTGCGCCTCTGTTGCTGAAATCGAAATGGCGCTCGAAGCCGGTGCGACCGCCGCCCGCATCTCCTTCGGTAACACGATCAAGAAGGAGCGTGACGTCGCTCGCGCACATGCGCTCGGCGTCAGCCTCTTTGCGGTCGACAGCCACGAGGAAGTCGAGAAGATCTCGCGCGCCGCTCCCGGCGCCCGTGTCTTCTGCCGCGTTCTGACCGATGGCGAAGGTGCTGAATGGCCGCTGTCGCGCAAGTTCGGCTGCGTCCCGCAGATGGCCGTCGACGTTCTCGTCTACGCTCATCAGCTCGGCCTGCAGTCCTACGGCGTCTCATTCCATGTCGGTTCGCAGATGACCAAGGTCGATGCCTGGGATTCGGCGCTCGCCGATGCTAAGCGCGTCTTCGTCTCGCTTGCCAAGCAGGGCATCCATCTGCAGATGGTCAACATGGGCGGCGGCTTCCCGACCAAGTATCTGCGCGACGTTCCGTCCGCAGAAGCGTACGGCAAGTCGATCTACCAGGCGCTGCGCACGCATTTCGGCAACCAGATCCCGCAGACGATCATCGAGCCGGGCCGCGGCATGGTCGGCAATGCCGGTGTCATCAAGGCGGAAGTCGTGCTGATTTCGAAGAAGTCGGACAATGACGATGCGCGCTGGGTTTTCCTCGACATCGGCAAGTTCGGCGGTCTCGCCGAGACGATGGACGAAGCCATCCGCTATCCGATCCGCACGGGGCACGACGGCGACGAGATGGAGCCTTGCGTCATCGCCGGCCCGACCTGCGATTCGGCCGACGTGCTCTATGAAAAGAACCTCTATCCGCTGCCGATCTCTCTTTCGATCGGCGACGAGGTCCTGATCGAAGGCACCGGTGCCTATACGACGACCTATTCGGCGGTCGCTTTCAACGGCTTCGAGCCGCTGAAGGCCTACGTCATTTAAGGTCGTTACCGCCGGCCCCGTAACCAGTCGGGGCGGCAAGCTCACAATTTTCCTCATCACCGCTGATAACGGTATTGGGTACGGGAGGCCAAGATGGCCGCTGTTCTTGATTCTGTCCGCGCATTCTTTGCGCCCTCCATTTTCACCATCGACGCCGAAAATCCGTCGGATGTCGTCGCCCGTGAAAATCTGCTCGACCGGGTCATGGGCCCGGATCGCCGCAAGAAATCGTCGGAGAAGATCCGCCGCAACCGGATTCCGGCCGAAGGCCTTGCCCTCGTTGCGCGCGATCGCGACGGCCATGTCATCGGCTCGGTGCGGCTCTGGAACATCGAGGCCGGCGTCAATGATGAAGGTACGCCGATCAATGCGCTGCTGCTCGGCCCGCTCGCCGTTGCGCCTCATCACGGCGGCAAGGGCATCGGCTCGGCGCTGATGCGCGCGGCGATCCTCGAAGCTAAAAACCGCGGGCATGGCGCCGTCCTGCTAGTCGGCGATGCCGCATATTACGAGCGCTTCGGCTTCTTCGCCGAAAAAGCTCGCCATCTTGTCATGCCGGGTCCGTTCGAACGCTCGCGCTTTCTTGCGCTCGAGCTCACGGAAGGCTGGCTTGACGGCGCGGCCGGCATGATCGTTCCCTCGGGGCGCATGCTGGCCGGCGCGCCGGTTCGCCGCGCAGCCTGAGGCTGTGCGACCAGTCGGCCGGGGTTGAGGGTCCTTCCCTCGGCCGACGGTGTCCGCGCCGCTTGACCATGGAGGCAGGCGGGCCTGCCAGGTTGCGGCGCGGATTGTCTTTTTAGCGGGCTCGCGGCGGGATCACCGGATGCCCGGTACACACGGCAACACAATCGCGTGAAATGTGCCGCCGGCCCGCGAACATCCCGCGGCGATATCCTATCTTGCGCGGCATGATCCGCGTTCTCTCCCTTCTGCTTTTCTTCTCCCTGTCGCTTGCCGCCTCGGCGCCGGCCGTTGCCCCGAGCACGGCCCTCGCCGTCACCGGGCTTGGTCCGCGCCTCGATTTGGCGGCGAGCGACCCGGCGATGCGGGCACTAAAGACGGTGATTGTCGCCCGCGGCGGACGCGTTCTCTCCGAACGTGGCTTCCATGGCCATTCGCCATCAGAATCGACCAATATCAAGTCCGCATCGAAATCGATCATTTCGGCGCTAGTCGGTATAGCAATCAGCAAAGGCTTGCTCGATGGACCAGACCAGAAAATCGCGCCGATCCTGAAGGCCGATCTTCCCGCAGCGCCCGACCCGCGCCTCAACGACATCACCATCGGCCACCTTCTCTCGATGCAAGCCGGGCTCGCCCGCATGTCGGGACCGAATTACGGCCGCTGGGTTTCCTCACACAACTGGGTGCGCTTCGCCCTCTCACAGCCCTTTGTCGATCGGCCGGGTGGGGAAATGCTCTATTCCACCGCGTCCACGCATCTGCTTTCAGCCATTCTGACCAAGGTCGGACGTCGTTCGACGCTGGCCTTGGCGCGCGAATGGCTCGGCCCGGTCGACGGTTTCCACATCGAGGCATGGGAGCGAGATCCGCAGGGCATCTATCTCGGCGGCAATCAGATGGCGATGAGCGCTCGGTCCCTGCTTGCCTTCGGCGAGCTGTATCGCAACGGTGGACGCACGCCGGAAGGGGAGCAGGTGGTGCCCGCCGACTGGATCTCCCGGTCGTGGCAACATCGCACCAACTCGTATTTCTCCGGCGATGAATATGGCTATGGTTGGTTCGCACGGCAGATCGGCGGCGAGCAGGTGCATTTCGCCTGGGGCTATGGCGGTCAGATGCTCTACATCGTGCCGTCGCTCGATCTGACCGTTGTCATGACGTCGGAAGAGAGCGGCCCTTCTGCCCGAAACGGCTACAGGGACCTGCTGCACGGCCTGCTGGCGGACATCATCGGCGCGGTGCGGGCGACCTGACGACGCGCCGCGCGTCTTTAACCTAAATATTCTGGTCCATGGTCTCGGCCGGGATCTCATCGGCACGGTGGATGCGCACGATGGCAGCCGGCACGCCGGCGACCGTGCAATGTTCGGGGACCGGTTTCAGCACGACGCTGCCGGCGGCGATCTTGCTGAAGGCGCCGATTTCGATATTACCGAGGATCTTGGCGCCCGCGCCGATCATGACGCCGTGGCGGATTTTGGGATGACGGTCGCCCGTCTCCTTGCCGGTGCCGCCGAGCGTGACATTCTGCAGGATCGACACTTCATCCTCAATGACAGCGGTTTCGCCGATGACGATTCCCGAGCCGTGGTCGAGCATGATGGAAGCGCCGATCCGTGCGGCCGGATGTATATCCGGGCCGAAGACCAGCGAGGCCAGATTGGCGAGCCAGGTAGCGATTTCCAGCCGGCCGGCGTTCCAGAGCGCATGGGCGATGCGGTGCGTCTGCAGCGCATGAAACCCCTTGAGGTTCAGAAGCGCGTGCAGAAATGTCGTGCAGGCCGGATCGCGCTCGCGCACGGCAATGAGATCGGCCTCGACCTTGCGCATGATATCGTCGTTCAGGGTGGACAGGATGAGATCGAACAGATTGCCCGTTTCCACCTGCGTGACGGAAAGCCGCGCGGCCAGAACACGGGCGATGATCTCATGATCGCCGGTCGCGTCCGTTACCTCGGTGGTGAGCAGGCGCCGCAATATCGGTTCGCGTGCGGCAAGCTCGGCCGCCTCGGCGCGGATGACGGCCCAGACGGATGCGTCGCTCAAAGGCGGCGGCTGTTGCTCGGCCAAATCGAGGCCGGTCGATTTCGGCATTCCCTTTTCCTCTGTCAGCCGCAGCGAAGGCGATGCTTCGCGGGTCACATGTTCGCTTGGCCAGCGCATTCGGCAAGCCCGATATACAGGCGGTCCGATGTTCTAGCCAGACAGGCCAGGCGTCGGCTCTGGAAGCCGGCGCCAATGATAACACACATCCGGTTCTTTTTCCTCATTATCGAGGCCGTCGGTTTCTTCCTCGGCGGTAAAACCGTGCCGCTCGTAAAAAGCGCGGGCGCCCGTATTGCGCTGGAACGTCCACAGTCTGATGTCGTCCATCTCCTCCTTGGCGCAGCCGAGAAGCAGGGAGCCGATGCCCATACCCTGGAAATCGGGGAGAACATAAAGCTGCTCTATCCAATCGTCGCCATAGGCGATGACGCCGACGAGCTTGTTTTCCACGGCGGCGCCGAGAATCGCGCGATTCGGCAGCAGATGCATGCGCCAGTACTGCTCTTCCTCTTCCGGCCTGTGCAGAACCGGCAGCCAGGGCAGCCGCTGCCATAGGGCGACACGCCTGATCCGTGCTGCCGCCTGCATGTGGCTGGCGCCAAGTGCGACGATTTCAGCTTTGGCCAGGGGGTCGTTCATTGCCGGCAACGCGGCCTTAAGCCGAGATATCGACGACGCCGCAATCGCCGGCTTCAGAGGCGAAGGCAAGCAGCTTGCCGTTTGCACTCCAGCTCATCGCCGTTATCGCACCTTTGCCGGGGCGGCGTAGCAGGGCTGCCTTGCTGTCGGCGATGCGCACGGCGAGGATCATGCCGTCGACGAAGCCGATGGCAAGAATATCCTCCAGCGGATGGAATCTTACCGCGGTCGCCATGATATTGGCACGGGTGCCGAGCTCCAGCGGCGCCTTGCCCATCGGCCCGTCCTTGCCCTGGAAGGGCCAGACGATGGCTGCGGGCGCGCCTGAGGAGGCAAGCCATTTGCCTTTGACCGACCAGGAAAGCGATTTCACCTTGGCGGGATAGCCGGTCATGCGCATGTGGCGGGCCTCGGCGCCAGGTTTGCTGTCGAGCTTCCAGCCGTGCAGGGCGTTTTCCTGCATCGAGGTGACGAGGAAATTACCATCAGGCGAGAAGGTGACGGCGGTATGGGCGCCCTTCCATTCGAGATCGACCGGTTTGGCGTTCATGCCGACCCAGTGCAGGGATACGCCGTTGTAACGGGCGGCGGCGATGCGCAGGCCTTTCGGCGCGAAGGCGATGCCCTCGACCGTGCGTTCCTCCGGGAATTCCTTGGTGGTGCCATCGGCCAGGCGGACGAGCGAACTCTTGCCGTAGGAATAGGCAACGGCTCCTTGCGGGCCGGCCGCGACCTGCGCGATCCACTTGCGCGGCGCAGTCGCGAGTTCGCGGACGCTGCCGTCGGCGGCGATGCGCAGAACCTTGCCGTCCTCGCCGCCGGAGATCAGGCTGTCGCTATATGGATCACGGATCGCGGTGAGCATGCCCTGATGGGCTTCTGAAACCCTCTCGCCGCCGTCCAGCCGATGAAAGGTGCCGTTTGCGTTTGCGAAAAAGGGGGTATCACCCAAAAATTCGACGGCCAGAATGTGGCCGTCGAGATCAAGCGGTGCAACTGTCGGCATCAGGCGGCTGCCTCGCAGGCCTTGAAGGAGGCCTCGAGCTTTTCGCGGTCGAGATCGCGGCCGATGAAGACGAGACGGCTTTCATGCTTCTCGCCTTCCTTCCACGGACGCTGATGATCGCCTTCGATGATCATGTGCACGCCCTGGACGACGTAACGCTCGGGGTCGTCCTTGAAGGCGATGATGCCCTTGAGGCGGAGAATGTTCGGTCCCTGCGTCTGCGTGACCTTCTGAATCCAGGGGAAGAAACGCTCCGGATTCATCTGGCCGCCGCGCAGCGATACCGACTGCACCGTTACATCGTGGATCGCTGACATCGCCCCATGGTTATGGGCGCCATGGTGGTGATCGTGACCGTGATGATCGTGATCATGGTCATGATGGTGGTGGTCGTGATCACAATCCGGTCCGCAGACATGATCATCATGGCCGTGTTCGAGGAAATGCGGATCGTTTTCGAGCGCGCGTTCCAGGTTGAAGGCGCCCTGATCGAGCACGCGGGCGAGATCGACGCCCGAGCGGCTGGTTTTGTAGACACGGGCGGCCGGGTTGATGGCGCGGACGATGTCTTCGATCACATCAAGTTCTTCGGGGCTCACGAGGTCGCTCTTGTTGATGACGACGACGTCGGCGAAGGCGATCTGGTCCTCGGCCTCGCGGCTGTCCTTCAGGCGCAGCGGCAGGTGCTTGGCGTCGACGAGAGCAACGACAGCGTCAAGCTCGGTCTTGGCGCGCACGTCGTCGTCCATGAAGAAGGTCTGGGCGACCGGCACGGGATCGGCAAGACCTGTCGTCTCGACGATGATGCCGTCGAAGCGGCCGGGGCGGCGCATCAGGCCTTCGACGACACGGATCAGGTCGCCGCGCACCGTGCAACAGACGCAGCCATTGTTCATTTCGTAAATTTCTTCATCGGACTCAACGATGAGGTCGTTGTCGATGCCGATTTCGCCGAACTCGTTGACGATGACCGCATATTTCTTGCCGTGATTTTCCGAGAGGATGCGGTTGAGCAAGGTCGTCTTGCCGGCGCCGAGATAACCGGTGAGCACGGTGACGGGAATGGGCTTCTGTGTGGAGATCGCGTCGGTCATGAGAACCTCTAGGATTAGGCCTGCGGCCGAACGGCTGGGGATCGGCTGCTTGAACGGTTGGTCTCATATAATGGCATGGGCACGGCAGTTCAAAGGATTTTATAATGTTATAAGATCACATCATCTGCACCGGGCAGATCACCCATTTCACCGGAGCTGCGTGATGTCGAATGCATCGATATCCTCCAGCAATTCCACCAGTCCCTTCACCGCATGCGCTATCAGCGCCTCGCCCTTTTCAGCCGTCGCAGCCGCGGCATTGCCTGCAACGCCTGATCTGTTGAGATCCGACATTTTCCAGCCGAAGGCGTGCGGGCCGTAGGCGCGCAGGTGTTTGAAGCGAGCGGCGAATTCCGTCTGCCGCGAGGGGAAATCCGCCGCCTTGGTCATATCGACCCTGTCGGGATGAAGCGCCAGCATCACTGAGGTCTCGATATCGCCGCCATGAATGCCGATCGCCTTTTCCTCCGGCGCAATCACGCCATCAGGCAGGCCGAAACGGGTCCAGCTCGTCGCCACTGCCAGCATGGCAAAACGGACCCGCGCCTCTGTCGCGACGATTGATATGAGAGGCGAATTGCCGCCATGGGCGTTCAGCATTACGAATTTGCGGATTCCCTGCTTCGCCAGCTCCTCGGCGATGCCGAGCCAGCGGTTGACCGCTTCGTCGAAGGCGAGCGTCTTCGTTCCTTCAACATCCATATGCTCTATGGAGTAGCCGACCGATTCGGCGGGCAGGAAGGTGGCCGACAAGCCGTCGCGCAAGGCCATCTTCAATCGTCCGGCGATGCCTTCGGCAATCAGCGTGTCGGTTTCGAAGGGCAGGTGGGGGCCGTGCTGCTCATGAGCGCCAAGCGGCAGCACCGCGATCAGGCGCTCTCCGCCAGGGGCCTCGACCGAGCCGCTGTCGTCGAAGTGGGGTGAAGGCGTCGTCATCCGGTTGTTGCCTCTTGTTTATGACGAGATCATGGGCAATGTCATATCGCAGCGGCTTCGGGGCTTAAAGATCAAAGGGATGGCTATGGGAAAGAAGCATAAGGACGGCAAGAAGAGCAAGTCCAAGAAGAAAGACCAGACGGAGTATACGCTCGTCGACCTTTCGCCAGCGCTGACCCAGGCGGCTCGTTCCATGCGTACGGCGCTCTCGCGCAACCTTTTCGAAAGCGGCCTCTACGCCGGTCAGGACGGCGTCATTCTCTCGCTTGCCGAAAGCGACGGCATGACGGCGGGCGGTCTTGCCCAAAAGCTCGGAGTGAAAGCGCCGACGATGACGCGGACGATCGGTCGCATGGAGGCGCAAGGTTTTCTTGAGCGCAAACCCGATGCTGAGGATGCGCGCCTCACCAAGGTCTACCTCACTCCGCTTGGCCGCGACAGCGTGCGGGCGATCGAGATGGCGGCTTCGGCCTGCGACAGACTGGCGACGCAGGAATTCTCAGAAAAGGAAATCCGCAATCTTGTTCGCCTGCTGAAAGCGATCGATGCCAACCTGCAGGCCGAAGCGCTTCCCATCGAAGAGCCGGACGAAGACTGAAAATTCCCTGAAAAGACCAATTGCCTCCGCCGGTTAAATCTTTTAATTAAACATTTTAAGGCCGCGCCGGTTTTCCAGCGTGGTCTTGCTGTCTTGCGTGCTGCCTGGAGGAGGACACGTGGTCCAGAAGATCAAGCTTTCGACGATCGCCGAGACGCTCGGGATCTCAACGGCGACCGTGTCGCTCGCTTTGCGCGACAGTCCGCTGGTTGCAGGCAACACGCGGGAGAAGATCAAGGAGCAGGCGCGCGCGCTCGGCTACATCTACAATCGCCGTGCCGCCAGCCTGCGCACCTCGCGCTCCGGCATCATCGGCGTCGTCGTTCACGACATCATGAACCCGTTCTATGGCGAGATCCTGAAGGCGATCGAAAGCGAGCTCGATCGCAGCCGTCACACCTTCATTCTTTCCAACCATTACGACAATGTCGAAAAGCAGCGCACCTTCATCGAGACGCTCCTGCAGCTCGGCGGCGACGGCGTCATCATGTCGCCGGCGATCGGCACGCCGCCGGAAGATCTGCAACTGGCGGAAGAAAACGGCATGCCGGCGATCCTCGTCGCCCGCTCGATGGAGGGTCTGGAGCTGCCAACCTATCGCGGTGACGACAGCTACGGCATTTCGCTTGCCACCAACCACCTGATCGGTCTCGGTCACCGCTCGATTGCAATGATCGGCGGCACGGACCAGACATCCACCGGCCGCGACCGCTACCAGGGCTATGTCAATGCGCTGCGCAAGGCCGGCATCGAGGTCGATCCGAACCTGCGCATCCCCGGTCCCCGTTCGAAACAGGGCGGTTTCGAAGCGGCGGTGCATTTTCTCTCCCTGCCGCAGAAACCGACGGCGGCGGTCTGCTGGAACGACCTCGTCGCAATCGGCCTCATGAACGGCATCGCCCGCGCCGGCCTTGTGCCGGGTCGCGATATTTCCGTCACCGGCTATGACGATCTCGAGGAGGCCTCGATCGCTACGCCGGCGCTGACGACCGTCTGGAACGGCCAGACCGAAGTCGGCCGCCTGGCTGCGCGCGCGCTTCTCGATCGACTTGCCGGCAGCCACGAACCTGACGGCATGCATCTCATCAAGCCGGAAATGCGTATCCGCCAGTCGACCAGTCCCCATCGGCCCCGCGCCTGAACCAGACCCGTCCAGGAGGAAAAGCCATGTCCCGCATCGCCATTCTCGTTCCTGGGAAGATACACGAGCGTGTACTCGAAAGGCTGAAGGATCGTTTTGAGATCATCGCCGTCCCCCGCGAGGAAAGGTTGGCGCTCGACGGGGAGACCGCCGGCCGCATCCGCGGCGTCGCCGTCTCCGGCGCTTTTGCCGGTGCCTGGATGGACCAGTTGCCTAGCGTCGAGGTGATCGCCAGTTTCGGCGTCGGTTATGACGGCACGGACGTAAAGCGCGCGGCCGAAAAGGGCATCGTCGTCACCAATACGCCAGACGTTCTGAACGACGAGGTTGCCGATACGGCGGTCGGCCTGTTGTTGAACACGATCCGCGAGTTGCCGCGGGCCGAAGCCTGGTTGCGCGAAGGCAATTGGAAGCCGGGCACGTCGTATCCGCTGTCCCGCTTCTCGCTCAAGGGCCGTCATGTCGGGCTCTACGGCCTTGGCCGCATCGGCCTCGAAATCGCCAAACGGCTGGAGCCGTTCAAGGTGAAGATCAGCTACCATACCCGATCGCGCCATGCCGACGTCTCCTACGACTATTACCGGTCGCTGAAGGGGTTGGCGGAGGCGGTGGACACACTGATCGCCATCGTTCCGAAGACGCCGCAGACGCATAAGACGATCGATGCCGATATTCTGGCCGCTCTCGGTGCGAACGGAATTCTCGTCAATGTCGGCCGCGGCTGGACGGTGGATGAAGAGGCGCTGAGTGCAGCTCTCGCATCAGGCTCGCTCGGTGCGGCCGGCCTCGACGTTTTTTATGAAGAGCCGTCCGTGCCGTCCGATCTGCTTGCGACCGAAAATGCCGTCCTGCTGCCGCACGTCGCCTCCGCCTCCGTGCCGACGCGCAATGCCATGGCCGATCTCGTCGCCGACAATCTCATCGCCTGGTTCGAGAAGGGAGCAGCGCTGACGCCGGTGCCGGAGACACCGCAAAAAGCCAAGCGAGATTGAGCTCAGGCGCCTCTTAGGCGCTCGCCTGTGCCGTTATAACCGGCAGTTTGCCGGCAGCGTAGCTGCGGACGGCGCCGCCGAAGGCGGCAAACAGCCTATTCGATGCCGCGTCGGTTTCGGCCCAATATTCGGGATGCCATTGCACGCCGACGGCAAAGGCCCTGGCATCGATCACGGAAACGGCCTCGACCGTGCCGTCTTCGGCGGTGGCTTCCACCTGCAGGCGGGGTGCGGTTCTGGCGATCGCCTGGCGATGCAGCGAATTCACGCGGATATCGCCCGGGCCGAGAATGTCTGCGATGCAGGAACCTGCCTTGATATGAACAGTCTGGCGGATGGCGTACATGCCGTCGCGGTCGACGCCTTCCGGCCGGCGGTGATCCCAGATGCCGGGTTCCTCGTGGATCTCGCTTGCCAGCGAGCCGCCGAGAGCGACGTTCAGCTCCTGAATGCCGCGGCAGATGGCGAGCAGCGGGATGGCGCGGTCGATGGCGCGGCGGATGAGCGGCAGGCTGGTGGCGTCGCGGGCGGGGTCGAAGGGGCCGTCTCTTTCGGTGGCCTCGGCGCCGTAAAGCGAGGGGTGCACGTTGCTGGCCGAGCCGGAAACCAGAAGGCCGTCGACACGGTCTAGGATCGCGTCGGCATCGTAGCCTGCCTCGAAGGCCGGGATGATGAAGGCCATGACGCCGGCCGCATTCAATGCCGCACGGAGATATTGATGTTGCACGGCATGCCAGGTCGCGCCGTCGAAACTGCGGATATCGGCAGGAATGGCAACGATCGGTTTCGTCATATCAGCCCCGGTGAAAATCTCTGTGCTTGCCGTTTTTGGCGCCAGAACGGCCGCCAAGTCAACGCTTGGCTGCGTGCGGTGGCCAAATTGCGGCGAAAGCGGCCCCATGTCCCGCCGGGTTAGACGCTAAGCCGCTGATTTTGATGGGCGTGTTCGTATTGCCTTATTGCCGTCTTGATGCCAAAGGCTAATAGACTAAAGCTTGAATCGCGACCTTTGCCATGCTTAGGTTTGCCCTTGCTGCGGGTGGGGTGAAGATCGCCGCGCAGCGCCATCTATACGGGAGGTTTTTGATGGATCGTCGTTCGTTTTTCAAGAAGGCGGGGACCGCCGGCGCCGGAGCGGTTGCCGCAACGGCATTGGCAGCGCCTGCGATCGCGCAGGAGAATCCGAAGATCGCATGGCGTATGACGTCATCGTTTCCGAAGAGCCTGGACACGATCTATGGCGGCGCGGAGGACATCTCCAAGCATGTCGCCGCCGCGACGGACGGCAATTTCACGATCCAGCCTTTCGCAGCCGGTGAAATCGTGCCAGGCCTGCAGGCCGTCGATGCCGTGGCCGCCGGCACGGTCGAGGCAGCCCATACCACCTCCTATTATTTTGTCGGCAAGGATCCGGCCTATGCTTTCGGAACGGCCATCCCGTTCGGGCTGAACAGCCGCCTGACCAATGCCTGGTTCTACGAGGGCAACGGCAACAAGCTGATGAACGAGTTCTACGCCACGCAGGGTATGTACGCGCTGCCGGCCGGCAATACCGGGGCGCAGATGGGCGGCTGGTTCCGCAAGGAAATCAATACGCTGGACGATCTCAAGGGCGTCAAGATGCGCATCGCCGGCCTTGCCGGACGTATCATGGAGAAGGTCGGCGTCGTCCCGCAGCAGATCGCCGGCGGCGACATCTACCCGGCCCTCGAAAAGGGCACGATCGATGCGGCCGAGTTCGTCGGTCCCTATGACGACCTGAAGCTCGGCTTCCACAAGGTGGCGAAATACTACTATTATCCGGGCTGGTGGGAAGGCGGCCCGACGGTGCATGCATTCTTCAATCTGGAAAAATGGAGCAACCTGCCGAAGCATTATCAGGCAGCGCTTACCGATGCCTGCGCCTTCGCCAATACCAACATGCTGGCGAAGTACGACATGAAGAACCCGACGGCGCTGAAGCAGCTCGTTGCGGAAGGCGCGACACTGCGCCCGTTCAGCCAGGAGATCATGGAAGCCTGCTTCCAGGCGGCGACCGGCATCTACAGCGAAATCTCCGGCACGAACCAGTATTTCAAGAAGATCTACGAAGACCAGACCGCCTTCAAGCGGGATGCCTATCTCTGGATGCAGCTTTCGGAATACACGTTCGATACCTTCATGATGATCCAGCAGCGGGCCGGCAAGCTTTAAAGCTTTCGCTGGCGCTCGATCCAGCTGATGACGAAACCCCCGGATCTTCAGTCCGGGGGTTTTCTTTTCCACTCTATTTGCCGGGTGCCGGTGCTCCGGGCAGGCCGTTCAATGGCGGCAGGGTGAGGCCCGGGATCTGCGGCGAGCCGTTGCCGCCGCCCACCGGTGGCAGGCCGAGCTGACCGCCGAAGCCCGGTACTTCGATCTTGATCGTGTTCGGGTCTACCTTCGGGCCGCGGTCCAGCCAGTAGGTGACCGATTCCGGCCAGAAGATCACGATTGCCACCAGGATGATCTGCATGCCGACCCAGGGAAGCGCACCCATGTAGATATCCGAGGTCTTGACCTCCTTGCCGGCGATGGAGCGCAGGTAGAAGAGCGCGAAGCCGAAGGGGGGATGCATGAAGCTCGTCTGCATGTTGACGCAGATCAGCACGCCGAACCAGATCAGGTCGATGCCGAGACTGGAGGCGACCGGCGCGAGCATCGGTATGACGATGAAGGCGATCTCGAAGAAATCGAGGAAGAAGGCGAGGATGAAAATGAAGATATTGACGAAGATCAGAAAACCGACCGGGCCGCCGGGAATGCCCGAGAGCATGTGCTCGATCCAACGCGATCCATCCATCCCCTGAAAGACAAGGCTGAAGCAAGTGGAGCCGATCAGGATCATCACCACCATCGATGTAATGTGCGTGGTCGAGGTCATCGCCTCGCGGATCAGCGGCCAGGTGAGGCGGCGGTTCAAGGCTGCCAGCGCCATGGCGCCGACGACGCCGAGCGCGCCAGCTTCCGTCGGCGTGGCAAGGCCCATGAAGATCGTGCCGAGCACGAGGAAGATCAGCACGATCGAGGGCACCATGCCCATCAGCACCTTCGCCAGGAGCGCCCAGTTGAAGTCGCCGCGCACCTCTTTCGGAAGCGGCGGCATCGATTTCGGGCGGATGATCGACATGACCAGGATGAAGAGCACGAAGATCGTCACCTGCAGGATCGAGGGGCCGATTGCGCCGAGATACATGTCACCGACCGACCTGCCGAGCTGATCGGCGAGAACGACGAGCACGAGCGAGGGCGGGATGACTTGCGTGATCGTGCCGGAGGCGGCGATGACGCCGGTGGCAAGGCGCGGGCTGTAACCGTAGCGCAACATGATCGGCAGCGAGATCACCCCCATGGTGATGACGGAGGCCGCCACCGTGCCGGTGATCGCGCCAAGCACGGCGCCGACGAGGATGACGGCATAGGCCAGGCCGCCGGGTATCCTCCCGAAGAGCTTGCCGGTGCCTTCGAGCAGATCCTCGGCGAGCCCGCAGCGCTCCAGCACTGCGCCCATGAAGGTGAAGAAGGGGATGGCGAGCAGCAGGTCGTTGGAGATAATGCCGAACAAGCGCAGCGGTAGGTTGTGCAGAAAGGCTTCGCTGAAATGGCCGGTGGCGATGCCAATGATGCCGAAGAACAGGCCGACGGCGGCGAGCGAAAAGGCGACCGGAAAGCCGTAGAGCATGAAGACGACCATGCCCAGGAACATCGCCGGCGGGATGATGCCGAAGTCAAACAAATCTGTTCCTCCCGATCCGCCTTACTGCAGCGGCTTTTCGTATGTCGTGTCGATCTCGATGGTGCCGGTCAACGCTGCGATCCGCTTGATCAGCTCGGAAACGCCCTGGAGAGAAAGCAGCGCGAAACCGGCGACCAGGATCAGTTTGACGGGCCAGCGGATCAAGCCGCCGGCATTGCCCGATATCTCTCCCTGCTGATAGGACAGGGCGAAAAACGGCCAGCACAGCCAGGCGAGATAGATGCATGCTGGCAGGAGTAAGAAGATGAGGCCGAAGATGTCGATCCAGATCTTCGCCCTGTCGGAAACCGCGCCATAGATCAGATCGACGCGGACATGCTCGTTGTTGTTCAGCGCGTGCGATGCGCCGAGCAGGACGACGAAGGCGAAGAGATACCACTGGATCTCGAGCCAACCGTTCGAACTGTAGTTGAAGGCGTAGCGGACGATGGCATTTCCGGCGCTGATCAGGCAGCAGAACAGGACCATATATTCGGAAAGTTTGCCCATGATCCGACTGATCGCGTCGATCAACCGGCTTGCTGCCAGAAGTGCCGACATTCGTTCCCCTTGTCTTTTGCCCTGCCTTTTTCGGCAGCTTTCCCTCTTTGGAATCGGTGTAGACCACGGCCTTTCAAATTGGAAGGATAAATGCCTTGCGTTAGAGCATAGTCTAAGGTGCAAAGGGCAGGCCTGTATGGCCAATCTATATTTCGACAACCTAGGCGTGGATAAATTATTCCCCTAATTTCGCCGAGTGGATGCATTATCTCGCGCAGGCTGTACTGTTCATCCTGTGGTTTTAGAAAATTTGACCAAATGTTGGATTCGATTGAAATCAATTTTTAAAGGGTTGGGCTTAGAATCCCCGCGCACAGGGAAAGTGTGGATGAAGCCAGATAACCCGAACAGGGTCCCTATCGATGTGTATTTGTCGTTTGTGAGCTCCCTTTCCGGGAACCGCATGACGCTTCTTGCGGGTGTGGTCGTCCATGTGGCGACATGCCTCGCCGTCGCTGCCAAAACACAGTCTTCTGTCTACATCCTGCTCTCTGCCGCTTTCCTCCTGGTTTTCAGCGTGCGAATGGCCATCTTCCGCCAGTTCGATCGCGTCGACAAGGCCGCGCTGTCGCGCGCCGGAATCCAGCGCTGGGAGCGGATTCTGGTTGCCGGGGCGGCCTGCACGACGGCATTGCTCGGCATCGCCAGCGGTTACGCGATCTTCGTCGTTCACGATTCCTTTGCAGAGCTTGCCTGCATTGCCGTCACCATGGCGACCATGGTCTCGGTCGTCGGCCGCAACTACGGTTCGCGCCTCGCGGTCGATCTTCAGACATTCTCCTGCTGCCTGCCGATGATCGTCTGCAGCCTGCTGGCGCTGGATTTTTATCGCGGCGTGCTGTCGATCTTCCTCATTCCTTTCTGGCTGACGACGCGGGCCATGGCGAACGGCGTGCGCGAGTTTCTCTATGAGAACGTCATTGCGCGCCGCGAAATCACCATCATCGCCGACCGTTTCGATACGGCGCTCAACAACATGCCGCACGGCCTCGTCATGGTCGATGCCGAAAACCGCATCCAGGTGGTCAATCGCAAGGCCTGCGAGCTTCTGAAGATCGGCGCGCCGGAGCGGCTGAAGGATCGTGACCTCGGCGCGGTGCTGCGCTACGGCGCGCGCTACAGCTTCATGGATGCCTCGCAGCCGGAGCTCATTCTGCGCCAGCTCACCCAGGTGGCAGAAGGTAACCTGTCGCGCACGCTCGTTCATTTTCCCGAGAGCCTGTCGCTCGAATTCTCCGCCAGCCGCAGGGCCGATGGCGGCGCCGTGCTGATCTTCGAGGACGTGTCGAGCCGTGTGAAGGCGGAGCAGAAGATCCTGCACATGGTGCGCTTCGACGCGCTGACCGGCCTACCCAACCGGGAATATTTCGGGCAGCTGGTGCAGGAGTATTTTGCCAAGTATCCGAAGAAGAACGGGCCGCTCGGCTTCATGGTGCTCGATATCGACGAGTTCAAACATGTCAACGACATGCGCGGCCATGTGACCGGTGACCATCTGCTCTGCGCGATCGCCGCCCGCATCAAGCAGGCTTGCGGCAATGCCATCCTCGGCCGACTGATGGGCGATCAGTTCATCCTGTTTTTCCCGCAGGCGAAGGAGCAGGCCTCGCTCGACCGCGAAATTCGCCGCGTTCACGCTGCGATTCAGGGCCACTACGAAGTCGACGAAGTGACTTTTCTCGTTTCGCTCAGCGCCGGTTATGCGATTCTCGAAGGCGATGCGTTCGCGATGGACGAATGGAGCGTCAAGGCGGACCTTGCCCTGTTCGAAAGCAAGTCGCGCTTCAAGGGCGGCATATCAGGCTTCGAGCGGGAGATGGATGGCCGCTATATCGAGCAACAGAAACTGAAGGCGGATCTGCGCGACGCGGTCTCGGCGCAGGCGCTGCATCTCGTCTTCCAGCCGATGTTCCGGGCCGACGGCTCACGGATCGAATGTGCGGAGGCGCTGGCTCGCTGGGTGCATCCGACGAAAGGCGCAATCCCGCCCGACGTCTTCATCAAGCTCGCCGAGGATATGGGGATCATCTCCGACATCACCCGTTTCGTACTGTTCAAGGCCTGCAGCGAATGCATGACCTGGCCGGAACACATCGCCGTATCGGTCAACCTGTCCGCGCGGGATCTGCGCGATGCCGACATCCTCTCGGTGGTCGCCGATGCGCTTACCCACTCCGGGCTCGGCGCGGAGCGGTTGCATCTCGAAATCACCGAAAGCTGCCTGATCGACGAGCCGCAGGCAGTCCGTGCCATCCTGGCGGAGCTCAGAGCCCGCGGCATCACCATCGCGATCGACGATTTTGGCACCGGCTTTTCCAGCCTCAGCTATCTCGACACGCTGCCGCTCGACATCGTCAAGATCGACCGCTCTTTCGTGCGCAACATCGTCGAGGATAACCGTCGCCTCAAGCTCCTGCGCGGCACGGTCAATCTTGCGCGCGAGCTCGGCCTCAAGATCGTCATCGAGGGCGTCGAAACCGATGAGCAGCTGGCGCTGCTCAACAAGCACCGCAGCACCGATCTCGTGCAGGGCTACGTGTTTTCGCCGCCGGTGCCTTCCCAGAATATCACGCTATTGCAGCAGGGCATCGGCCGCCGCACCGTCCAGCGTCGCCGCAACAAGGTTGCCTGAGCTCTCGGCATCGGCCGCTTTCCCCTGACAATCCCCGCGCCTGTTAACCTTAATAGTTTATATACGGCCCGAATTATCGGATTTCCTTGCCTAAATCTCGCCGGCGTATGATTAATAATCCGTTAACGAGCGGATCAAGAAAATGTCAGATACACTGTTCAAACGAAGTGATTTCAGCACGAAAATTTTGGAAATATTGGATCATGTCGAATATCGCCGCGTCGAAAGCAGCGAGGACATGGAGCAGGTGGAACGCCTGCGCTACAAGGCTTACAAGGCCCACGACGTGCTGGCGCTCGCTCCGAAAGGGCTGCTTGATGACAGCGATTTTGACAGCCACGCCTATATTTTCGGTCTGTATTATTATGGTGAGCTGATCAGTACGATCCGGGTTCATTATGTGACACCCGAGCATCGCCTCAGCCAATCCGGCGGCGCTTTTCCCGAGGCGATGGATGAGCTCCTTGACGCCGGGCTAACCTTGATCGATCCGGCGCGTTTCGCGGCCGATCCGGAACTCACCGCCGACTTGCCATGGGTCCCCTATCTGACGCTGAGGCCCACGATCGTGGCGGCCGCCTATTTCCGTGCGGACCGCGTTCTTCAGTTCGTCCGGCCGCCGCATGCGGCTTTCTACAAGCGGGTCTTCTATGCCGATACGGTCGTTCCGGGGCGGCTGGCGAAGAACTACGGAATCGACATGACGCTGATGGCGACGAACGTGGTCGAGGTCGGGCGCAAGCTGTTGACGCGTTACCCCTTCTTCATCTCCAGCGCCAGCGAGCAGCGCATGATGTTTTCGCGCAATCCTAATGACACACTGCCGCCGCTCACCATCATTCCGACGGCGCGCTTCGTGCCGCCAGGTGAACTCGGCACAGATCTGCCGCTATGATTTCTCCTGCCCGCCGCTTGAGCAGAGGATGGGGCGATGACACGACCGCAGCCGGCGTTCCCCACGCATTTTCCTAGCGGAAAGAAGGTGGCTCGGAAACGCGCCTGCGGCATTCTCATGCATTGCGCTTTCCCCGGTCATTGTGTAATCCCTGCAGGCAGGGATTTCCCTTGCTCAAGCGGGGGAATCAGGCAGCGCAGAGGCATTTTCAGGGAGACGATATTTATGGCCGAACATCATACCGGACCGGTCGAGACCGGCGCGCCGATGGATTACAAGGAACATGAAAAGACCTACGACATGTTCATCGCCGGCACGAAATACGGCACGATGCTTCTCGTCGTTCTCCTGCTTGCGATGACCGTCGGCTTCTTCGGCGGAGCCGGCTTTCTCGGCGGGCTTTTCATTTTTGTCTTTCTTCTCGCCATCGCCATCCTCCTGCTCCGCTGATTGCGGCTAGCGCGGCGTCCCGAAAATCGACATCGATTGTCGGAAGCGCGCCGCGTAGGGCCAAACAGTTGAAGCGTCTTGTGCGTTCGAGGGGCACATGGCGCTCTGAGGCGAGGGAAGGCTTCAACGAAGCTTTGTGACTAGGTGCTTGGCCTGCGCAGGGGAGCCTGTGGCGGTCTGGCTGACCCGGAGGAGGGGGCAGTTGGGCAGTATCATTTTCGTTGCGAGGGAAATCACGGACGGGGAGACGCGTGTCGCGGCCTCCGCCGAGACCGTGAAGAAGATGAAGGGCTTCGGCTTCGACGTCGTCGTCGAAGCCGGCGCGGGTGCGGCTTCGCGCATTCCGGATGGGGAGTTCGAGGCTGCCGGCGCCAGGATCGGCGGTCTTGCCGATGCCGCCTCCGCCGACGTGGTGCTGAAGGTGCGCCGTCCGACATTGTCGGAAATCGCCGGCTACAAAAGTGGCGCCGTCGTCATCGCCATCATGGATCCCTACGGCAATGACGAAGCGATCGCGGCTCTTGCCAGGGCCGGGCTGTCGGCTTTTGCCATGGAGCTGATGCCGCGCATCACCCGCGCCCAGTCGATGGACGTGCTCTCCTCCCAGGCCAATCTCGCCGGCTATCAGGCCGTCATCGAGGCGGCGGCGGTCTATGACCGCGCCGTGCCGATGATGATGACGGCGGCAGGCACCGTGCCGGCCGCCAAGGTCTTCGTCATGGGCGCCGGTGTCGCGGGTCTTCAGGCGATCGCCACCGCGCGCCGCCTCGGTGCCGCGGTTTCGGCCACCGACGTCCGCCCGGCTGCCAAGGAACAGGTCGCCTCGCTCGGCGCCAAGTTCATCGCCGTCGAGGACGACGAGTTCAAGGCGGCGGAAACGGCCGGCGGCTACGCCAAGGAGATGTCGGCCGACTATCAAGCGAAGCAGGCCGCCCTCGTGGCCGAACATATCGCCAAGCAGGATATCGTGATCACCACCGCTCTCATTCCCGGCCGGCCGGCGCCGCGGCTCGTGTCGCGCGCCATGCTTTCGTCGATGAAGCCGGGGGCGGTCGCCGTCGACCTCGCGGTCGAGCGCGGCGGCAACATCGAGGGCGCCGTTGCCGGCGAGGTCGTTGATGTCGAAGGTGTCAGGGTGATCGGTTTCGCCAATATGCCGGGCCGGGTCGCGGCCAGCGCCACGGCGCTGTATGCCAAGAACCTCGTCACTTTCCTCGAGACCATGGTCAACCGCGAAAGCCGGAGCGTCGTCGTCACCCTCGACGACGAGCTCGTCAAGGCGACGATGCTGACCTATGCCGGCGACGTGGTTCATCCCGCCTTCGGCGGCGCGAAGAAGGGAGACATCTAATGGCCAGTGAAGCAATGGACAGAGCGCTGGAGCAGCTCGACCAGGCAGTGACCGCCGTCATGACGGCAGCGGCCCAGGCGCCGGACGCGGCGAGTGCAGCGACCGGCGGAGCGATCGATCCCTTCGTCTTCCAGTTCGCGATCTTCGTCTTGTCGATCTTCGTCGGCTACTACGTCGTATGGTCGGTGACGCCGGCGCTGCATACGCCGCTGATGGCCGTCACCAATGCGATCTCCTCTGTCATCGTCGTCGGCGCGCTTCTGGCGGTCGGCATCTCGACAAGCGGGCTTGCGACCGGCTTCGGCTTCGTCGCCCTCGTGCTGGTTTCGGTCAACATCTTCGGCGGCTTCCTCGTCACCCAGCGAATGCTTTCGATGTACCGCAAGAAGGACAGGTAAGCGACCGATGACCAATATCGCAGCCTTCCTTTACCTCGTCTCCGGCGTGCTCTTCATCCTGGCGCTGCGCGGCCTTTCGCATCCGGCCACCAGCCGCAGGGGCAATCTTTACGGCATGATCGGCATGGGGATCGCGATCCTCACAACGCTCGTGCTGGCGACGCCGAATTTTGGCGGCTTCGTGCTGATCATCCTCGGGCTTGCTATCGGGGGCAGCGTCGGCGCCTATGTAGCCCGCACCATCGCCATGACTTCGATGCCGCAGCTCGTCGCCGGCTTCCACTCGCTGGTCGGTCTTGCCGCCGTGCTGGTCGCGGCATCGGCGCTTTACACGCCTGACGCGTTCGGCATCGGCGAAATCGGCCATATCCATACCGAGGCGCGCATCGAAATGGCGCTCGGTGTCGCGATCGGAGCGCTCACCTTCACCGGCTCGATCATTGCCTTCCTGAAGCTCGACGGGCGCATGTCCGGCAAGCCGATCTTGCTGCCTTACCGGCATCTGATCAATGCGAGCCTGCTGGTGCTGATCGTGCTCTTCATCATCGGGCTTGCGGTTACCGAGAGCCATTTCGATTTCTGGGCCGTCGTGGCGCTGTCGCTGGCGCTCGGCGTGCTGCTGATCGTACCGATCGGCGGTGCGGACATGCCTGTCGTCGTCTCGATGCTGAACTCCTATTCCGGATGGGCTGCGGCCGGAATCGGCTTCACGCTCGGCAATCTGGCGCTGATCATCACCGGCGCTCTCGTCGGTTCCTCCGGTGCGATCCTTTCCTACATCATGTGCAAGGGGATGAATCGATCCTTTGTCTCCGTCATCCTCGGCGGATTCGGCGGCGAGACGGCGTCCGGCGGACCCGATACGTCAGACCGCACGGTCAAGCTCGGCTCGGCCGAGGATGCGGCGTATCTGATGGCCAATGCGTCGAAGGTCATCATCGTGCCGGGGTACGGGATGGCGGTCGCTCAGGCCCAGCACGCGCTGCGCGAGCTTGCCGACAATCTGAAGAAAGGCGGCGTCGAAGTGAAATACGCGATCCACCCGGTCGCGGGCCGCATGCCCGGCCATATGAACGTGCTGCTGGCCGAAGCCAATGTTCCCTATGACGAAGTCTTCGAGCTCGAGGATATTAATTCGGAATTTGCACAGGCCGATGTTGCCTATGTCATCGGCGCCAACGACGTCACCAATCCGGCTGCGCGCGACGACAAAACCTCGCCGATCTACGGCATGCCGATTCTCGATGTCGACCGGGCAAAGACCTGCCTTTTCGTCAAGCGCTCGCTTGGCTCCGGTTACGCAGGCATTGACAACACGCTGTTCTACAAGGACGGCACGATGATGCTGCTCGGTGACGCAAAGAAAATGACCGAGGATATCAACAAGGCGATCGCGCATTGATCGAGCCTGATGCAGCCGCCCTTTCGGGGCGGCTTTTTTCATGTCTCGGCCGGCACCAGCGTCATCTTCTCGACGCCGATGGCGAGGTTCAGCCCTTCCTGGGCTTGAACATTCAGCGGCTGCAGCATGAAGGCCTTGTTGGTGCCGCCGGCGATCACCTTGGCGCCTGCGCCGGCACCGATGCTCGCATCGGCGCCGATGCCGTAATATTCGCCGGCAAGCGCGAATTGCGGCATATCCGTGCCGGTCTTTGCCAGCACCTGCCAGATCATCACGCTCTTGCCGGTCTGGCCGAGGTCGATGCCGAATTTCTCTATCTTGCCGGCATAGACTGCCTTGGCCCCGCCGGATGCCGGCGTATAGGTGCAGATGAGATTCTTCTGCGAGGTGACGATCAGGCCCTGACCGCCATCCGATCCGCAGACCAGACGGCCAAGCGTCACATAATTTTCCGCGCTCGCCGTGTTTGCCCAGGCAGCGGCCGTCAGAGCCGCGGCGGCGATCATCGTTTGCTTGAACATGGTCCTTCTCCTTTGGAACGACCTGTTCGAAACGGGTTGAGGTGGCGATTGTTCCGGTTACAGCGCCACGCGCTTCGCAACGCGCAAAGGGACGCTGCAGCACTTTGAATCGACGCATCGGTGCGATGCTTTATTCCCGCTCCAGCGTGGCGCGCTGCGCCGTCAGCACCCATAACAGGCCTTCGGGCCGGAAATCGACCTGCACCGTGCCACGGAAGGCGGCGGCGGCGTGCGCCTTGATCACGGTCGTCCCGAAGCCCGAGCGCGACGGCTCCGTAACCGGCGGACCGCCGCGCTCCTCCCAGGTGAATCGGAGCAGGGCATCCGGCTGGTCTTCCTCCCTGATGTCGCGCCAGTCGAAGCGGACGCGGCCTTGCGGGACGGAGAGCGCCCCATATTTCACCGAATTGGTGGCGAGTTCATGCAGGGCGAGGCCGAGATTCTGCACAGCATCCGGCTTCAGGACGAAATCTTCGCCGGTGATTTCGATCTGCTCGCGCGATTGCGGGAAAGCCTGCAGATGGATGTCGACGACCCGCCGAAGCGGCACGCCTCCCCATTGTTCACTGGTCAAGAGCTCGATCGAACGCACCAGCCCCTCGAGACGGTCGGCGACGGCGGCCTGAAAGGTTTCGACGCTGTCGGCCTGCTTGGCGAGTTGGCGCATCATGGCCTGCGCAAGTGTAAGCAGGTTCTTGGTGCGGTGGACGAGTTCATGCATGACGAAGCGCAGCCGATCCTCGGTCTGGCTGCGATCGAAAGAGGCGTTCGAAAGAGCGATCGCCACCTGGTTCGCCTCGATGACGCTGGTTTCAACGGGTGAGACGATGTGGCCTTCGCCCATGCGCTTTGCCATGTCGGCGATCTCGCGGATGGTGGTGCGGACCTGCCGCGCGACGGCATAGGCGGCCAGGACGGCGACGAGCACGAGTGCGACGCCTCCGATGATGAGGAAGCGCCAGGTGCTGAGGATCGAAGCCTGCGCCACTGGTCCCCAGATCACCGTCTTCCACGACCAGCCGGGAATCTGGGCATAACCGAGAAGCATATGCGGCAGGATTGTCCCGTCTTCGAAGACGCCCCGGGAGAAGCCAAGCGCCGGCAGGATGCGCGGATCGAAGGGCGTGCCGGGCTTGAGGGCGGCGGGACCGGCGGCAACGACCACGTGACCACTTTGATCGATGACGGCGGCCGACCAGCCGGGGGCAAGACCCTGGGTCGTTACGAGCCTGCCGAGATCTCTGGCATCCTGCGTGATGATGAGGGCGGCGACCGGATCGTTCGCCCTTGGCAGAGTGACATTATAGACCCATTCGCCGCTGGCTCTGCCGCGAAAGACGTCGGACGCCTCGATGCGGCCGGACTTCAAGGCGGCATCGACGGCAGCGATGTTTGGTGTCTTTTCGAGCGGCGTGCCGAAGGGCTGGCGCGTGTTCAGCAACTGCTGACCGGTGCGGTCGACGGCGATGACGTAGAGTGCATTGTTGCGCAGAGCCGATTCGGTGTGCTCGTGGAAGGAGGCAAGATCGCCGTTTTCAAGTTCCGGCGAGCTCGACAGCAGGCGCAGTGTCGTCGCCATGTCCTGAAGCTGGCGATCGATGATGCGCGAAAGGGCAAGCGCGTCTTGCGCCGTCTCGCGCTTCAGCGTCGAGCGCTGGTTGTCCTCCAGCTGCAGCAGAAGCAGCGCCACGAAGGCGAAAATCGGCAGCGCGATCGCCACCGCCATGGCGACGAGATAGGTGCCGATCGAAGCTTTCGGAAAGAACAGTGCGACGATCTTCATTTATGCGCCACACCGCCTGTGCCATTGCAATTCCTCAGACCGCAACTCCAGATGCGGCCGGGTCCTTTGCGCGTCTTGAAGGACGCACGGCGACGTGGTGCGCGCTGTCCGCAACAATGTTTGTCTGCGGTTAGCAAAGCAAAGATCCGCATCTCTCGCAAACCGCCCTCAACATGTTTTCGCACGCTCCGATAGCGCACTGTCGAAGCAGCCACATGTTAGGGGGAGCAAACGCCGCTTGCAACATGCTATGACATGCCATCGAAGACGGCGCGGTTTTTTCCGCCTCTCTTTTCAAAGCGATGCGGGCACTGTCATGACGGCTTGCTCCCGCCGCTCGTCGCTACACGTGCATCGGGCTGGCTGATCGACCGGCCGGATTGGCCGTAGAACTCAGCTACGACACGCGCCCGCCGGTCGATCATCCGACTCCGATTGAGCCAACAGAATGCTGCATTTTAGCTGGGAAAGGCTCACATCTAGCCGGCTGGAACACCGACTCGCACGAGGCCATCGCGGGCCGGCTGGTATTTCGGATCAAGCCCGACCGCATGGCGATAGGAGCGGGCCGCCTTGGCCTTGTCGCCGCGGCGTTCGTAGACGAGGGCCTGGTTGGCCCAGGATTCGGCGATATTGCCATTGAGTTCGATCGCATGATTGAAATCGGCAAACGCGTTGTCGTCGTCATTCAGCGCGATGTAGGAGATACCGCGGCCATTATAGGGCTCGGCCGAATTCGGCGCGAGCGAGATGGCCTTCGAGAAATCGTCGATGGCTTTATCCTGCTGATTGCGCTTCTGATAGATCAGGCCACGATTGTGATAAGCGCGGCCATCGGTGGTGCCGAGCTGGATCGCCTTGCTGAAATCATTGAAGGCCGCGTCGTCCTGGCCGGCCATGCGATAGACATTGCCGCGGCCGATATAGGCGACGTCGTAGCTCGGGTTGATCTGCAGGGCGGCGTTATAGTCGGCGATCGCCTGTTGCTGCTGGCCCATGTTGCGATAGACGAGCGCGCGGTTGGCATAGGCCTGGAAGAAGCGCGGGTTGATCTGCAATGCCGTGTTGAAATCGTTCAGCGCCTGGCGGAACTGGCCGCCGCGACCATAGGCGGACCCGCGGACATTGTATCCTTCGGGATCCCTTGGGTTGGCGTTGATGACTGCCGTCAACGACGCGATGTTCTCTTCCGAGCCCTGCGCCTTGTCGATGCGGATCACGGCGTCCGTGGTATTGGTCGTCTCGCAGCCGGCGAGGCCGAACATGGCGGCCAGCGCCAAAGCCGGCAGGAATGCGGTTTTCTGCAAGCGCCAGGCGCGGGACGGATTGAAGGTGGTAACAGCCATTCGGGCTCGCTTTCCCCATGCGGCATATCCGATATCCGGGATATGCGATCTTCAGCGGCAAACTAAAAAGGCGGCGGCGAACCAATCGCCCCCGCCACAATGCATCTGAAAACGTCGAAAAAACGACGGCAACGCTTAGCGTGCGACCAGGCCTTCGCGCTGTGCGCGCTTGCGGGCCAGCTTGCGAACGCGGCGAACAGCCTCTGCCTTTTCGCGAGCGCGCTTCTGCGACGGCTTCTCGTAGTAGTCGCGCATCTTCATTTCGCGGAAAATGCCTTCGCGCTGCATCTTCTTCTTGAGAGCGCGGAGAGCCTGATCGACATTGTTATCGCGGACAAGTACCTGCACGAGAATCACGTTCCTTTGGTTCGGTTGATGCCTGAGGCGGCGCAGCGCCAGGGGCAAAAATATAACGTTCGCGCGGCCGCAGCCTTGCGATTGGTGATGCGGGATAGCAGATCGAGGAGGGGAAGTCCAGATGGATATGGGAGGCAGGCGGAAAAATCACATCCGCCGGCATCCTATGTCGGCCGAGCCGATTCCGGCAAGGCTTCATCCAGAGCAGCAATAGCCTCCTTCAGCGCTGTCCTCACCCGGAGGCGATCTGCAGGCTCCAGCCGGCTCATATCCAGATGCAGGTCGAGGCCCGAGAGATGTTCGCTCAGAACGCGGCTCTTGTGATGCTCGCCGAGCGTCAACCCATCGACCGCATAGGGCACGATCTCGCGCTGTATGCCCTTCATCGTGATCGGCGGCAGGGGGTGGGCGTCGACGATTTCGTTCACCAGCGCATAGGTTTCGTAGCTGATGACGATTTCTCCGCCCTGGGCGATCGACTGCAGCCGGGCCGCGAGATTGGCCTCGGCCCCGATGATCGTATAGTCCATGCGATCGTTGCTGCCGAAATTGCCGACGTTGCAATAGCCGCTGTTGATTCCCATGCGCACGACAAAAGGCTCTTCGGTGCCGTTTCTGCGCCATCTGTCCTTGAGCTCGCCGAGCCGGCGCTGCATGTCGACGGCCATGCGAAGGCAGGCTCTCGCGTCCTCCTCCGGACCTTTGGTTTCCGGGTCACCGAAGAAGACCAGCATGGCATCGCCGATGAATTTGTCCACCGTGCCGCCGTGGGCGAGCGCAATGTTCGACATTTCGGTCAGATATTCGTTGAGCATCTCCGTCAGCGCTTCCGGCTGCAGCCGCTCGGTGGTCGCGGTGAAATCCTTGATGTCGGAGAAGAAGATCGTCAGGCGCTTGCGCTCGGTATGGACCACGACGTCTTTCTGTCCGCTGAAGATGCTCTTGTAGATCTGCGGCGAGAGGTAGCGCGAAATCTTCAGGGAAACACTGGCGAGGAATTCGTTCGCCGTTTCGAGATCCCGGTTGGCGCTATGGATGGCGCGCGCCTGCTGGCGCTGCAACAGAATGAAGCTGAGGCCGATGATGGCGACAAAAAGAAAATAGCAGAGCAGATATTTGAAGGCGAAGACGTTGCTGACATAGGGTTGTTTTATGACCACTTCCTGAATGCCGCGCACATCGCCGACCTTCCAGTCGGTCTTCGGGCTTTCCGGATGGCTGTTGTGGCAGGCAACACAGGCCTGGCCCATGACGACAGGCGTGATGAACCGCAGGGAATCGGTCAATCCGACGCGGGTGAGGTCGTTCAATGTCTGCTGCGGATTGGCGCGCAGCGCGGCAAGCGCTTGTCTTTCAAAATCGTCGAGTTCGTGGGAGGCGCGGCTCTTGAAGGGAAGGTCGGAGACGAAACGATAGGTGATATTGGCCTGCTGTTCCTTGATGACGTCGCCGAGTTCCAGCGAAAGTGTTGCCGGAAGCGGGATGGCACCTGGAATGTTGGCGTAATTGTGGGAGACGACGGTGCCTGCGGTCGCGCCGCTGGCGTGCGCGGCCAGAACGCGTCCGACGACGTTTGCCGAATAATAGGAGCGGATGCTCGATATCAGCGAGCTCATATCGCGCGCCTGGCGCCTGAGCGTGTTTCCGGAGAGATCGCTGATATCGAGCCAGACCGCAAGCGGCAGCCCTGCAAGCATCGCCAGCACGACGACAATCAGCCAGTAGCCGCTTCGACGCGCGGCGGATTCGGAAATCACTGGAGCCCTCATTCTTCCATTTAAAAAGCATTTCGCCTTTTGATGCTTACAAGAACATTTCGCTGCACGCCCGGCAAGATCGAAGCCTTGTCGTCCAAGCAAAAGCGCGGCCGACTGACGGCGTCGCGGAATTTGAAGACGCCTTTGCGCCGATCGGCGGAAAGCGAAACCCGGGAAGCCGAAAAGAAGCGCCGAAATGCATGTGCGAATGGCGTTCAGCCCGAAAGCGGCGTAGCCTGTTGGCCGGCAGGTGCGGGGCCGATCGATCGGCTGTGGGAGGGACACCGGTTGAGATGATAACGCGGTCGCAGCAAATCGGTGTCGTCATCGGCCTGGTGATCGTTGCTGCGCTGACGATCCTGCGGGCCGGCGATCCCGGAATTTTCAAACTGATCCGTGGCGTGACCTTCGACGAATATCAGCGGCTGCTTCCCCGAGCCTTCGAGCCGATGCCGGTACGTGTGATCGACATCGACGAGGCGTCGTTGCGTCAATTCGGCCAATGGCCATGGCCACGAGACCGGTTGGCCCTGCTGGTGGACAGGCTTTCCGACATGGGCGCTGCGGCCATCGCCTTCGACATTCTCTTCGCCGAACCGGACCGGCTGTCGCCGCGCAATGTCGTGCGCGAGGTCGAAGGGGTCGATCCTTCCCTGGCCGAGAGGCTTCCGGACAATGACGAGATATTTGCCCGCTCGATCTCCGGCAAGCCTGTCGTGCTCGGCTTCGGCCTGTCCAACGAGGGCAATTACCGGCCGCCTGTGAAGGCGGGCTTTGCTTTCACCGGCGAAAGCCCCGTCTCGGCTCCGCCCTATCTTGCCGCATCGACGCCGCTCAGACCGCAATTGGAAGCCAACGCCACAGGGCTCGGCCACATCAGCCTCAATCCCGGAAACCCTTCGCCGGTGGTGCGGGCGGTTCCGTTGTTCCTGACCGATGGCGCCCAGCTCTATCCCAATCTCGCGATCGAGGCGCTGCGCGTCGCGCAGCGTGCATCGACCTATGTGCTGGCCGGCGCGCCCGATCGTGCCGGCGTGATGACTTCGGCAAAGATCGGGGATTTCGTCGTCCCGCTGACGGCGGCGGGGGAGTTCTGGCTCTACGTCAGCCCCGACCGAGCCGAGCGCTATATCTCCGCCCGCCAGGTGCTCGCCGCGGAAGGCGCCGCTCTCGAGATCTCCGCCGCCATCGACGGCAGCATCGTTTTCGTCGGCACCTCCGCGGCCGGCCTGCAGGATATCCGTGTTACGGCGCTCGGCGAGAATGTTCCCGGCGTTTCGCTGCATGCGCAGGCTGTCGAGCAGATTCTCTCCAGCCGTTTCCTGTCGCGGCCCGATTGGGCGGACGGGTTGGAAATCCTCACGATCGCAGTGCTCGGATGCCTGCTCGTCGTGGTGACGACTTTCGTCAGTCCTGCCGTCGCACTGGTCTGCGGTCTGCTTATTACCGCCATGGCGCTGGTGGCCTCCTGGCTATGCTTTCTCTATGCGGGGCTTCTTCTCGATCCGCTGGCTCCGATCGTCAGCGGATCGATCACCCACTTTGCCGCAACGTCCTTCCGTATTCTGGTGATCGATCGGGAAAGGCGCGAGGTGCGGCGCGCCTTCGGACATTATATCTCGCCGTCACTGCTCCATCGCATCGAGCATACGCGCGACGCATTGCGCCTCGGTGGCGATGACCGGGAGCTGACGGTCATGTTCGTCGATGTCAGGAATTTCACCGAGATCAGCGAGCGGCTGGCGCCGGCGGATGTCGTTGCGTTCCTGAACACATTGCTCGATGCGCTGAGCCGGCATGTCGTCGCCAATGAAGGCACGCTTGACAAGTTCATCGGCGATTCGATCATGGCGTTCTGGAATGCGCCGGTCGATGTCACCAATCATGCAACCAAGGCGGTGCGCGCCGCGCTCGCCATGCGCGAGACGCTCGCCGAACTGAACCTCGCCGATGCTTTCGGCTTCGGACCCGGACAAGAGGTCAGGATCGGTATCGGCATTCACACCGGCCTTGCCTGCGTCGGCAATATGGGTGCCAAGACCCGCTTCAACTATTCGGCGGTCGGCGACGCCGTCAACGTGGCGGCGCGCATCGAATCCTGCTGCAAGGAGGTCGGCTTCGATATTCTGATATCCGACAGCACCGCAAGGCTGGTGCAGGCAATGGCGCTGCTCGACGCCGGCGCCATTCCGCTCAAGGGAAAGAGCAGCCGCACGAAGATCCTCGCCGTCGTCGGTGACGAGCGTGTCGCGACATCCCGGGAATTCGCCGCGCTCGACGCCGTTCACCGGCAATTGATGCAGGCCCTGCTTTTGCATTCGAGGAATAGCCGCAAACTGATCGATACGGCAAAACTCAGGGCCGAGCAGGTGGTGAGCGGTTTGGCGGAATTCTACCGGCGGATATCCGGCAGGAGCGACCATTTCCGGGAGTTGCCCGTCGATAGCGAAAAGAGGGTTGTTGATGCCGAAAAGTAAAAGCGAATTTACCGAATGGCGCACTCCGCTATCGTGAGGTGGACATGGCGGTGCAGACGTCTTGATTTGGACGGATTGCGAAAGCCTCAACGACCGCGATTGAAGTTCCAACCTCTTTTGTGGTCCCGATCATTGTGATGATCGCGATCTCCATCATGGTGGGGTTCCCGATGATCCAAACCGTGATTTCCGGGCTTGCCGTCAGTGTCGTGCCGGCCATGGCCATAATGCTTGTCGGGTCTATCCGGCTTGTCATGATGGGGCTTATCATGGTGCGGCTTGTCGTGATGAGGCTCGTCGGGCTTGTTCGGTTGCTCCTTTTGCGGCTCGGTCTGTCTCTGTGGCGGATCCTGCCGCTGCGGAGCAGGTGCAGCCGCCGGCGGAGGCCGCATTCTGTCTTTTCTTTCCGGCGCAACGGAGGCCATATTGCAGCCGCCGAGCATGCCAAGGCCGCCCGAGAGACGCTGGTTGCCGGAAAGGAAGGGCAGGGCGCGCTGGTTTCCAAGCCTCTGGAGAACGTTACGCTCCACCGGGCGGGCCGCCGTCATATCGCCGTTCGGCTTTGCCACGACGCAGTCGCAGCGCTGCTGCAGCTGCCGACAGCCACCCGGGCCGCAGAAGCTGGCTGCGCCGTTCAAGAGAACGACGGCGGTGGTGCCGTCGGGACCGACATAGAAATCGAATGCGGTGCCGCGCACCCCGATCGTGCCCGCCGGTGTCAGAATCTGATAGGCCGACGATTTCGAATTGCCGCTGACCCATCGGAAGGTCCCCTTGGCGGCCTTGATGGTGAGTTTTCTCACCGATTGGGAATCATCAAAGACGTATTTGTCGATGACGACAGACGAACCCCAGCCGACCGCAAGTTTGGTGCCGTCACGAAACAGGAATTGGCCGAGTCCGGATTGCGATGTTCGAATCCGCTCGTCGCGGTGGACGCTGGCATTGACTTCGATCGGACCAGCCTGTCCGGTCACTTCGGTCTTGATGAGTACAGCCTGGCCGACCGGCTCGGCCGCGGGCGACCCCTGGGCGCTGCAAAGCGCTAGGAAAAGCGCGTGGAATAATGAACGCCGACCCCGCATGATACAAGAACCCCGGCAACGGCGGAGAATTAACATTTTGGTAACTACTTGTCTTCTCGCCCTCTTGGGTTAGGGCCAACCAGGCGGCCGCCGGTCGTTCGCCTTTTGTGTCACGCCGGTGAACGGCATTCGCCCGAGTTTCGGAAGCGGAGCGCGGGTCTGAGAGACAGTGCGTTTTTCGACATCATGTCGTTCAGTGTCAAAAGCAAAGCTCTCGCGCGTCGCAAAAGAGCCGTTGTGCCGCATTTGGATTTGCGATTTGTATGGGCGCGGAGAATAGTCCTTGCCCGAAGGAGAAGAAGGCGGATGCGGAAATATTCGGTTTTTGCCGTGGCGCGAGAGGCCCTTCGCGGCCACAGAGGTTGGGAGAAGCAGTGGACCTCACCGGAGCCGCGCGCCGAATACGACGTCGTCATCATCGGCGCCGGCGGGCATGGGCTGGGTGCGGCCTATTATCTCGCCAAGGAGCACGGCATCACCAATGTGGCGGTGATCGAAAAGGGCTGGCTCGGCGGCGGCAATACCGGGCGCAACACGACCATCATTCGCTCGAACTATCTCTACGAAGAGAGCATGCACATTTACGAGCATTCCATGAAGCTCTGGGAAGGGCTTTCCCAGGAGCTCAACTACAATGTGATGTATTCGCCGCGCGGCGTTATGATGCTCTCGCACAATATTCACGACCAGCAGTCCTTCAAGCGGCATATCCACGCCAACCGGCTCTACGGCATCGACAATGAATGGCTGACGCCGGAGCAGGCGAAGGCCTATTGTCCGCCGCTCGATATTTCGGCCAGCGCGCGCTATCCGATCAACGGTGCGGCGCTGCAGCGGCGCGGCGGCACGGCGAGGCACGATGCGGTGGCCTGGGGCTATGCGCGGGCGGCCTCCGATCGCGGTGTGCACATCATCCAGAACTGCGAAGTGACGGGCATCCGGCGCGGTGCGGACGGACGGGTGATCGGCGTCGAAACCTCGCGTGGCTTCATCGGCGCCAGAAAAGTCGCCGTGTCGGCGGCCGGTCATACGTCGACAATCACGAAGATGGCTGATGTGCGCGTGCCACTGCAGTCGAGCCCGCTGCAGGCGCTGGTCTCCGAGCCGCTAAAGCCGATCTTCCCCTGCGTCGTCATGTCGAACACGGTGCATGCCTATATCTCCCAATCCGACAAGGGCGAGCTCGTCATCGGCGCCGGCACCGACCAGTACAATTCCTATTCACAGACGGGCGGATTGCAGATCATTACCCACACGCTCGACGCGATCTGTGAACTCTTCCCGATGTTCCGTCGCGTCAAGATGATGCGGCAATGGGGCGGCATCGTCGATAATACGCCGGATCGCTCGGCGATTCAGTCGAAGACGCCGGTTCCCGGACTTTACATCAATTGCGGCTGGGGCACCGGCGGCTTCAAGGCAACGCCGGGCTCGGCCAATCTTTTTGCGCATCTGATCGCTCGCGATGAACCGCACAAGTTCAACGCCGGCCTGACGCTGGACCGCTTCCGCAGCGGCCGGTTGATCGATGAGGCGGCGGCTGCGGCGGTGGCGCACTGACGATGAACCCGTTTGTCCGGATGCTCGCTTCTTTTGTCGCTCACCCCCTCATCCGCCTTTCAGGCACCTTCTCACCGCTGGGGAGAAGGGGAGGAGAAGGAAATCCCACATGCTGCTGATCCATTGCCCTTACTGCCAGGAAGAGCGCTCGGAGCTCGAATTCCGCGGCGCGGGTGACGCGCATATCGCGCGACCCACAGACATCGCCTCGATCTCGGATGAGGAATTCGAAGCTTACTTCTTTCTGCGCGACAATCCGAAGGGCCTGATCTTCGAACGCTGGCGGCATATTCACGGCTGTGGCCGCTTCTTCAATGCGGTGCGCGATACGGTGAGCGACAAGTTCATCATGACTTACAAGGCGGGTGAGCCGAAGCCGCGGGTCGGTGCTGAGGCTGAGCAGCACGCGCCTGTCGAGACATATGAAGCCGTGGAAGGAGAGGCGCAATGAGCGGCGCACATCGTATCGTCGGCAAGGGGCGTCTGACGCCCGCCAAGACCGCGCGTTTCAGCTTCGACGGCAAGAGCTACACGGCGCTCGAAGGCGATACCGTCGCCTCGGCGCTGATCGCCAACGGCATTCATCTCGTCGGCCGTTCGTTCAAATATCATCGGGCTCGCGGTATTCTGTCTGCGGGTGCCGAGGAGCCGAACGCGCTGATCGACGTCGCCCGCGACAAGGCGCGCAAGCAGCCGAACGTGCGCGCCACGGTGCAGGAAATCTTCGACGGCATGATCGTGGAGTCGCAGAACCGATGGCCTTCGCTTGCCTACGACGTCGGTGCGGTCAACAACCTGATGTCGCCGTTCTTCGCCGCCGGCTTCTACTACAAGACCTTCATGTGGCCGCGCGCCGCTTGGAAACATGTCTATGAACCGCTCATTCGTCGCGCAGCCGGCCTCGGTGTCGCGCCGACGGAGGAGGATCCGGACCGTTATGCCAGCCGCTATGCCCATTGCGACGTGCTGGTCGTCGGCGCCGGCGTTGCCGGGCTTTCGGCGGCGCTCGCCGCGGCCGAAACCGGCGCGAAAGTGATCCTCTGCGACGAGCAGGCGGAAGCAGGCGGGGCGTTGCGTTACGACGCCGGCGTGAAGATTGACGGACAGGATGGTTATGCCTGGGCGCAGAAAGCCGTGGCGCGGCTGAAGGCGATGGACAATGTCAAGGTGCTGATCCGCACGACCGCCTTCGGCTACTACAACCACAATTTCGTCGGTCTCGCCGAGCGCGTCACCGATCACGTCGCCAAGCCTTCCCACGATCTGCCGCGCGAGCGGTTGTGGCAGGTCCGGGCCAAGCGGGTGATCCTCGCCACCGGCGCAATCGAACGACACATGGTGTTTCCGAACAACGACCGGCCCGGCATCATGCTCGCCTCGGCGGGGCGGATGTACCTCAATCATTATGGTGTCGCCATCGGGACCAATGTCGGCATCTACACGGCGCATGACTCGGCCTATGAAGCGGCTTTCGATCTCAAGCGGGCCGGTGTTTCGATCGCTGCCATCGTCGATTGCAGGCAGGCGCCGGGAGCGGCGGTGCTGGCAGAGGCGCGTGCGCTCGGCATCGATGTTCTCACGGGTCAGTCGGTCGTCAACACGGCTGGGCGACTGCGCATCTCGTCGATGACGGTGGCGCGCAACGGCGGCGGTTCGCCGCGCAAGATTGCGGTCGATGCGCTGCTGGTTTCCGCCGGCTGGACGCCGTCGGTCCATCTGTTCTCGCAATCGCGCGGCAAGGTGGCCTTCGACGCTGAAAGCCAGCGCTTCCTGCCCGGCACCTATGCGCAGGACTGCCTCTCCGTCGGCGCCTGCAATGGCACCGACGACCTGCAGCGAACGGTCGAGGAATCGCTTGCCGCCGGCGAGCTGGTGGCAAAGGCCACCGGCAAGAGCGGCGGCGGCAAGATCACGATCTCGGCCGAACAGCCCTATGACTGGACCGGCGGAATGATCGGAGCTGCCGAAGGCGCCGGGCCGAAGGCCAATGCCAAGGCCTTCATCGATTTCCAGCATGACGTCTGTGCCAAGGATATCCGCCTTGCCGTGCGCGAGGGCATGCACTCGATCGAGCATATCAAGCGGTTTACGACCAACGGCATGGCCTCGGACCAGGGCAAGCTTTCCAACATGCACGGCCTGGCGATCGCCGCCGAAATGCTTGGCAAGGAAATCCCTAGGGTCGGTCTGACGACCTTCCGCGCGCCCTACACGCCGGTAACCTACGGTACGCTCATCGGCCATTCGCGTGGAAAGCTGTTCGACCCGACACGCAAGACTTCGCTGCACGACTGGGAAGAAGCCCATGGCGCTGTCTTCGAAGACGTCGGCAACTGGAAGCGCGCCTGGTTCTATCCGCGTTCGGGCGAGAATATGCATCAGGCGGTCGCGCGCGAATGCCGAACGGCACGCGAGTCGGCAGGTATCTTCGATGCCTCGACGCTCGGCAAGATCGAGGTGGTGGGCCCGGATGCGGCGAAATTCCTCAATCTCATCTACACCAATGCCTGGGATACGCTGAAGCCCGGCAAGGCCCGCTACGGCATCATGACCCGCGAGGACGGCTTCGTTTATGACGACGGTGTTGTCGGTCGCCTGGCGGAGGATCGTTTCCATGTGACGACGACGACAGGCGGCGCGCCGCGTGTCCTCCACCATATGGAAGATTACCTGCAGACGGAATTCCCCGACCTTAAGGTATGGCTGACCTCGGTGACCGAACAATGGGCTGTCATTGCCGTACAGGGACCGAAGGCGCGCGAGATCGTTGCGCCGCTGGTCGAGGGCGTCGACCTTTCGAACGAGGCCTTCCCGCATATGAGCGTTGCCGAGTGCACGGTCTGCGGTGTACCGGCGCGGCTCTTCCGGGTCTCCTTCACCGGCGAAATCGGCTTCGAAATCAACGTGCCGGCCGATTACGGCCAGTCGGTGCTCGAAGCGGTCTGGGCCAATGCCGAACCCCTCGGGGCGTGCGTCTACGGCACCGAGACCATGCACGTCCTTCGCGCCGAGAAGGGCTATATCATTGTCGGCCAGGACACGGACGGAACAGTGACTCCTGACGACGCGGGCGTTGCCTGGGCGGTTTCGAAGAAGAAGAAGGACTTCGTCGGCATCCGCGGGTTGCAGCGGCCGGACCTCGTCAAGGAGGGGCGCAAGCAGCTTGTCGGCCTCGTCACCAAGGACCCGAACCTTGTGCTTGAGGAAGGCGCGCAGATCGTCGCGAGCCCGAACGAGCCGAAGCCCATGACGATGCTCGGCCATGTCACATCGGCCTACTGGTCGGAAAACTGCGGCAGGTCGATCGCCTTCGCATTGGTCACCGGCGGCCGGGCGCGGATGGGCGAAACGCTGTATGTACCGATGCCGGACCGGACGATCGCCGTCGAAGTGACGGATCTGGTGTTCTTTGACAAGGAAGGAGGCCGCATCCATGGCTGATGTCGCAATTCGCAAGCCGGCACTGGCCGGCCGTCTCGGCGGCTCCGCCACTGTGCGCTTGGCAGTCGCATCGCCCGCAAGCCGCGTGGCACTGCGCGCGCCGGCAGGATCGCTCGCAGCACTTTCTCTGGCTCTCGGTCTGTCTGTGCCAACCACTCCGAAGACGTCCGGCCGCGCAGGTGTGCGTTCGGCGCTCTGGCTAGGACCGGACGAGTGGCTGTTGATCGATGAGGCCGGCGGCGATCTGATGGCGGCATGTTCCAGCGCCGGCGCGCTGCATTCGGCGACAGATGTCTCCCACCGCAACGTGGCGGTCATCGTTTCAGGGCCGGGTGCGGAAACCACACTTTCCGCCGGCTGCCCGCAGGACCTGTCTCTGTCTTCCTTCCCGGTCGGCGCCGCCTCGCGCACCATTTTCGGCAAGGCGGAGATCGTGCTTCTCCGCACGGAAGAAGATACGTTCCGCGTAGAGTGCTGGCGGTCGTTTTCCGACTACGTCTTCGGGCTGTTGGCTGAGGCGGCGGAAGATGCCGGACATTGAGGCTTTCAAGCCGGCTGCTTAGAACCAAACGAGATTTTCAGGGCCGCAAATGACAGTTGCGGCCCATTTCGCGCGTAAGTATGGCATCATGCTGGATGCGGCGAAGCCGTCATCAGTCGGGGCGTGTAAGAACGCGGCTCTTGCCTAAACGTCATCCGGCCGGTCCTTCGAGTCGAACTGAATGATGGTGATCCACCTTGCCGTCAGCGCGGGCTTCTTCTCGTTTTCGATTTCGATCGTCACGTCGTAGGTGGTCATCAGCATGCCGCCGCCGCGGAAGCGGGCGTCGGAAAGCAGGAAGCGACCGCGCACACGGGCGCCGCTCCTGACGGGCGTCATGAAGCGAACGCGATCGAAACCGTAGTTGATGCCCATGGTCTGCTCGCGCACTTTCGGCAGGCAGTTGTAGTTCATCGCCGACAGCAGCGACAAGGTCAGAAAACCATGGGCGATGGTGCCGCCGAAGGGGCTTTCGGCGGCGGCGCGCTCAGGATCGACATGAATGAACTGATGGTCGTCGGTGGCCCCCGCAAAGGCGTCGATCATCGCCTGATCGACAGTGATCCAATCCGATAGGCCGGTTTCCATGCCGATCAATCCCCGCACGTCGGAGAGTGAAATTTCCGTGACCATGAATTCCTCGTGAGAAAAGCCGCCGGGCCAAGCCTTATCGTGCATTTATGACGATTGCGATAAGGATTTGCGTGCGTGGGGAAAGGCAGTCATTTTTCTACGAAAAAGGCGACGGAGCGTGGCTCGACGGTCACGCTGGCGCCAGCCTTCTTCGCTCCTTCCGGCGTCAGTTGGCGCCAGCCAGGCTCGTTTTCCGAGGGGAGCGTAAAGAGCTGGCGGCTTTCCGAACGATTGAAGAGCACGGCAAGCCGGGTCTGCCTGCCCCTGAAGGCTTGGTCTGCAGTCGCCAGCAGCATGCCGAGGGTCGAGAGTGACGGTGTCTCCCAGTCGGCGACGGTCATTGGTTCGCCCGAAAGCGAGATCCATTCGACGTCGCCGTTTCCCGATAGAAAGCTCGTTTCCGAAAAGACAGTGAAGCGACGGCGCAGCCCCGCCACGAATGCGGTATGGGCGATGAGATCCTCGTTCAGCGCCTTCCAGTCCAGCCAGGTGATCCCGTTGTCCTGACAATAGGCGTTGTTGTTGCCATGCTGGCTGCGGCCACCCTCGTCGCCGGCCGTCAGCATGATGCTGCCGCGCGTGGCAAAGAGCGTGGAAATGAGCGCCATTACGTCGTTTGTCCGGCGCTTGCGGATCGTGGGATAGAGGGTTTCGCCTTCGACGCCGTTGTTCCAGGAGTGGTTCTCGTTGTGGCCGTCACGATTTTGCTCGCCGTTGGCATCATTGTGCTTGCCGGCGTAGGAAACGAGGTCGATCAGCGTGAAGCCGTCATGGGCGGCGAGGAAATTGACGCTGCGCGTCTGATTTCCATCGTTGCGGGAGAAAATGTCGGAGGAACCGGCAAGCGCCGTCGCCAGCGACCCCGTCTTCCATTGGTCACCGCGCCAGTAGCAGCGCAGATCGTCGCGAACCCGGTCGTTCCATTCGAGGAAGGGACTGGGGAAATTGCCGAGCTGGTAGCCGCCGGGGCCGATATCCCAGGGTTCGGCGATCATGATCCGATCGGTAAGCACGTCGTCTGTCAAGATCGCGGCGAGCGTTCCGTCATCACGCTGGAAGCCCGTCGCGGTGCGGCCGAGGACCGGGGCGAGATCGAAGCGAAAACCGTCGACGCCCGCATTGAGCACGAAGTGCCGCAGGCTGTCGATGACGAGGCGCCTGACCTCAGGATGATCGCAGGCGATAGTGTTGCCGGTGCCCGTGTCGTTGACGAGTTCGCCAGGGTTATTCTGGACGTGGCGATAGTAATGCAGGTTGTCGAGGCCGCGCAGCGACAGCGTCGTGCCATAGCGGTCGCTTTCGCCGGTATGGTTGAAGACGAGATCGAGGATGACGGCGATTCCTTCGGCATGCAGGGCGGCAACCGTTTCGCGCAGCTCCGTCACACCGCCGGGTACAATCCTTGGATCGAGAGCCATGAAGGCGACGGGATTGTAGCCCCAGCCGTTGGTGAGCCCGAGCGGCGGCAGGTGGCGTTCGTCGATCCAGGCGGTGATCGGCATCAGTTCGACGGCGTCGACCCCGATCCGCCTCAGATGGGCGATGACGGCGGGATGGGCAAGCGCTGCAACCGTGCCGCGCTGGGCCTCCGGTACGTCGGGATGGAGAATGGTGAAGGCCCGCACGGCCACCTCGTAGATGAAGCCGCCCGGTTTGAAGAGCGGCTTGCCGATGGCGGCGCGCGTATCGGACGTGACGATCGCCTTCGGCATCAGGTCCTGGCTGTCCTCGCCATAGATGCCGAGGCGGGGATCGTAGCGGAACGGCCGGTCGATCTGCTTGGCGTAGGGGTCGATCAGCAGTTTCGAGGGATCGAACCAGAGGCCGTTGTCGGGTGCATAGATGCCATCGGCGCGATAGCCGTAGCGAGCCCCCTGCTTCAGCCCGTCGACGAACAGACGATGGAAATGATGGCTGTCGCGCGCCATCGGCAGGCGCGCGAATTCTCTGTCGCCGTCTTCTTCGAAGAGGCAGAGTTCGATCTGCGCGGCATGATGCGACCATACGGCGAATTCGACCCCGGATTCGAAAACGGTCGCGCCGCCTTGCGCCGAACTTTTTCCCCGCATGCTCCCCCCGGATCAGGTGATCACGGTTGGCTCATCGCGCCCCGTGCGGTCACGAATGCTGGCAACGCTTTCGGCCGCCGCGATCAGATCGGCGAGCGCTTCCTGCGTTTCGATATTGTGGCGAGTCGAATCCGGCTCGTAGCGCTCGATATAGACGCGCAAGGTTGCGCCAGACGTGCCGGTGCCGGAGAGACGGAAGACGACGCGGGAGCCGCCCTCGAAGAGCACGCGGATGCCCTGATGCTCGCTCACCGATTTATCGATCGGATCGTGATAGGCAAAGTCGTCGGCCTTCTCGACCTTGAGGCTGCCGAAGCTCTTGCCGGGCAGGGTGGAAAGCTGGCTGCGGAGATTGTCCATCAATCCGTTCGCCGCATCGGTGTCGAGGCCTTCATAGTCGTGACGCGAATAGTAATTGCGGCCATAGGTCTGCCAGTGCTGGGTGACGATGTCGGCGACACTTTCGCCGCGCACGGCAAGAATATTCAGCCACAGCAGCACCGCCCAGAGACCGTCCTTCTCACGGACGTGATTGGAGCCGGTGCCGGAGCTTTCCTCACCGCAGATCGTCGCCATGCCGGCGTCGAGCAGGTTACCGAAGAATTTCCAGCCGGTCGGCGTCTCATACATGCCGATGCCGCGTTTTTCGGCGACGCGGTCGGCGGCACCCGATGTCGGCATCGAACGGGCTATGCCGGCGAGGCCGCCGGAATAGCCGGGTGCGAGATTGGCGTTGGCGGCAAGGATGGCCAAGCTGTCGGAAGGAGTGACGAAGATGCCGCGGCCGATAATGAGATTGCGGTCGCCGTCGCCATCGGATGCGGCGCCGAAATCGGGTGCATCGTCGCTCATCATCTCGTCAAAGAGTTCTTTGCAATGAACCGGGTTCGGATCGGGGTGATGGCCGCCGAAATCCGGCAGCGGCATGAAATTGCGAACCGATCCCGAGGGGGCGCCAAGGCGATTTTCGAAGATTTCCTTGGCATAGGGGCCGGTGACGGCGCTCATCCCATCGAAGGCGATGCGAAAGCCGAGGCTGATCAGATTGCGGATAGCGCCGAAATCGAACAGTTCTTCCATCAGCGCGGCATAGTCCTCGACCGGATCGATGACCGAGAGGATCATGCCGCCCGGAAGCTCGTCCTTGCCGATCCGGTCGAGATTGACGTCAGCGAAATCGGCGATCTTGTAGCTGTCGATCGTCTTCGAGCGGGCGTAGATCGCGTCGGTGATCTTTTCCGGCGCCGGGCCGCCATTGTTGATGTTGTACTTGATGCCGAAGTCTTCGGTCGGGCCGCCGGGATTGTGGCTGGCGGAGAGAATGATGCCGCCGAAGGCCTTGTATTTGCGGATGATGTGGGACGCGGCCGGCGTCGACAGGATGCCGCCCTTGCCGACCATGACCTTGCCGAAGCCGTTGGCGGCGGCCATCTTGACCGCCTTCTGGATGACTTCGCGATTGTAGTAGCGTCCGTCGCCGCCAATGACGAGGCACTTGCCCTGATAGCCTTCCAGCGAATCGAAGATCGACTGGATGAAGTTCTCCGCATAGTTCGGCTGCTGAAAGACCGGAACCTTCTTGCGCAGGCCCGATGTGCCGGGCTTCTGGTCCAGGTAGGGCGTGGTGGGTACGGACTTGATCATTTTAGGTCACATGCCTTTCGAGACGAGGCTTGAATAGAGGGCAGCGTAGCGTTCGGCGCTCTTCTCCCAGGAAACATCCGATTTCATGCCCTGCTTTTGCAATTGGGTCCAGAGTTTTCGGTCCGCGTAAAAATGCATCGCACGGCGGATTGCCTGTAGCATGCCCGTTTCTGTCACGGGTGAGAATTGTATGCCGGTCGCCACTTTCGCCGCAAGTGCGGCGTGATTTGCGTCGATCACCGTATCGTTCAATCCACCGGTGCGGGCGACGATCGGTACACAGCCGTAGCGCAGACCGTAAAGCTGGGTGAGCCCGCAAGGTTCGAAGCGCGAGGGAATGATGATCGCGTCGCAACCGGCCTGCATCAGGTGCGACATCGGCTCGTTGTAGCCGATCGAGACCCCGATGCGGCCGGGATGGCGGCTGGCCGAGGCGAGCAACGCGCCTTCAAGGGCGGCTTCGCCTGAGCCGAGCACGACGAGCTTGCCGCCCATGGCGACGATCTCGTCGGCGACGTTGGCGACGATATCCATGCCCTTCTGCCAGGTGAGACGGCTGATAACGCAGAAGATCGGCGCATCGTCATTGTCGAGATGGAAGAACTCGGCGATCGAGCGGCGGTTTTCTTCGCGGTTCTTCAGGGTCGCCGGGCCATAATGTGTGTGGACGACGGGATCGGTAGCCGGATTCCAGACATCGGTGTCGATGCCGTTGACGATGCCGTGCAGATGATCGATGCGGGTGGCGATGACGCCTTCGAGCCCCATGCCGAATTCCGGCGTCAGGATCTCATCGGCGTAGGTGGGGCTGACTGTGGTGACCGCATGCGATGTTTGCAGACCGCCCTTGAGGAAGCCGACAGTGCCGTAATATTCGATGCCGTCGACGGCGAAGGCGTGACCCGGCAGGCGCAGACCGGGGAAGATCTCGGCGCCGAACTGGCCCTGGAAGGCGATGTTGTGGATCGTCAGCACGCTCGGCAATTCCGGCGTCGGATAATAGCGCATATAGACCGTTGTCAGCGCCGCCTGCCAGTCGTGGGTGTGGACGAGATCCGGCCGCCAACCGGGGAGAAGGCCGGCGGCGATCTCGGAAGCGGCGAGCGACAGAGCGGCGAAACGGCGCCAATTGTCGGGATAATCCTTGCCGAGCGGATCGAGATAGGGGCCGCCCGGCCTGTCGTAATAGGCAGGTGCATCGAGGACGAGCAGATCGAGGCCCTCGTGCTCGACCTCGAGCACGGTCGCCCGCTCACCGAGCAGGTCCGGGAATTCAAGCCGGATGACGGGGTCGCGAATGACCTTCATGACGGCGGGGTAGCCGGGCAGAAGGGTCTTGGTCTCGACCCCGAAGGCTTTCAGTGCAATCGGCAGGGCGCCGGACACATCGGCCAGGCCCCCTGTCTTGATCAAAGGGAAGACTTCGGACGAAACCGAAAGAACTTTCATACGTCAGATATCCAGCTTGTCGATCATCGGTTGCGTGATCAGGCAGACGCCGCTTTCCGTTCGCCGGAAGCGCTTGGCGTCGAGCTCGGCATCCTCACCAACGACGAGGCCTTCCGGAATGACGACACCATGATCGATCACCACATTCTTGAGCTGCGCGCGCCGTCCAATCTTCACGTTCGGCAGGATGACCGCTCCTTCCAGCTTGGAAAAGGAGTTGGCCCTGACACCGGTGAAAAGCAGGCTCTTATTGAGGCTGGCGCCCGAGATGATGCAATCGCCTGACACAACGGAGGAGGTGGCCGAGCCGCGGCGATCTTCGTCATCATGGACGAATTTCGCCGGCGGCGTGATCTCGGCATAGGTCCAGATCGGCCAGGACTTATCGTAGATATCGAGCTCCGGCACGATCGCCGTCAGGTCGATATTGGCCTGCCAATAGGCGTCGATCGTGCCGACGTCGCGCCAGTAGGGCTCGTGCTCGAAGTCAGAACGGACGCAGGACTTGGCGAAGCGGTGGGCGACCGCCTTACCGTTCTTGACGATATAAGGGATGATGTCCTTGCCGAAATCGCGGCTCGAGGTCGGGTCGGCGGCGTCCCGGCGCAACGCATCGAGCAGGAATTTCGTGTGGAAGACGTAGATGCCCATCGAGGCGAGCGCGAAATCCGGCTTGTCGGGAATGCCGGGCGGATCGGCCGGCTTTTCGATGAAGGCGAAGATCTCGTCCTTGTCGTTGACATGCATGACCCCGAAGCCGGTCGCTTCCATGCGCGGCACTTCCAGGCAGCCGATCGTCACGTCCGCGCCGGAATCGACATGCTGCTGGAGCATGTATTCGTAATCCATCTTGTAGACATGGTCGCCGGCGAGGATGACCATGTATTCGACGCCGTAATCCTCGATGATATCGATGTTCTGATAAACGGCGTCGGCGGTGCCTTCATACCACTGCGTTTCGGAAACGCGTTGCGAGGCGGGCAGGATGTCGAAGCTTTCGTTTCGCTCGGGGCGGAAGAAGTTCCAGCCGCGCTGCATGTGGCGGATCAGTGAATGCGCCTTGTATTGCGTCGCGACTCCGATGCGGCGAATACCCGAGTTCAGAGCGTTCGACAGCGCGAAATCGATAATGCGGGCCTTGCCGCCGAAATAGACCGCGGGCTTGGCACGCCGGTCGGTGAGTTCCTTCAGACGACTCCCCCTGCCGCCCGCCAGAACATAGGCCATTGCATCGCGGGCAAGTGGCTGAATACGCTTTTCTACCATTTTCTCCTCCCACCAGTCTTAATTTTCGGGTTCAAGCATGATCGTTGCCAAGGGCGGCAGCGTAATCGAGCAGGTGATGTTGCCGCCGGCATCGACGGCCTGCACGCGCCCGCCATTGCCCTTGCCGCTGCCGCCATAGATGTCGGCATCGGTATTCAGAATTTCCCGCCAGCGGCCTGCGAGGGGCAGGCGCATCAGATAGTTCTCGCGGTAGACGGGAGTAAAGTTGGTGATGACCACGATTGGCTTCTGGCCCGGCGCTTTGCGCTGCCAGGCAAAGACGGAGTTCTCGGCGTCGTCCGCAATCAGCCATTCGAAGCCCTCGCCCTCGCAGTCACGCTCATGCAGGGCGGGCTTGCTGCGATAGGTGAAGTTGAGGTCGCGCACCAGGCGTCGCATGCCCTCGTGCATGCGATATTGAAGCAGGTTCCAGTCGAGCGATTTCGCTTCGCTCCATTCGCTCCATTGGGCGAACTCCTGGCCCATGAACAAGAGCTTCTTGCCGGGATAGCCCCACATGTAAGCGTAGTAGGCGCGCAGATTTGCGAATTTCTGCCAGTCGTCGCCGGGCATTTTGGCGATCAGCGAGCCCTTTCCGTGAACGACCTCGTCATGCGACAGCGGCAGGACGAAGTTTTCCGAATAGGCATAGAGGAGGCCGAAGGTGAGTTCGTTGTGGTGGTGCTTGCGGTGCACCGGATCGCGCTTCATGTAGCTCAGCGTGTCATGCATGAAGCCCATGTTCCATTTGAAACCGAAGCCGAGGCCGCCTTCATGCACGGGTTGCGAGACTTTCGGCCAAGAGGTCGATTCCTCGGCGATGGTCATGACATTGGAATGCTGGCCATAGATACGGATATTGAGGTCCTGTAGAAAGCGGACGGCTTCGAGGTTTTCGTTGCCGCCATATTCATTCGGAATCCATTCGCCGTGTTTGCGGGAATAATCGAGATAGAGCATCGAGGCGACGGCATCGACGCGCAGGCCGTCGAGATGGAATTTTTCGGCCCAATAGAGAGCGTTGTTGACCAGATAGGAAACCACCTCGGTGCGGCCGAAATTATAGATCGCCGTGTTCCAGTCCGGATGGAAGCCCTTGCGCGGGTCTTCGTGCTCGTAGAGCGCCGTGCCGTCAAACCAGCCGAGGCCGTGTTCGTCGGTCGGGAAATGCGCTGGCACCCAGTCGAGAATGACGCCGATGCCGACCTTGTGGCAGCCGTTGACGAAACGGGCGAAGCCTTCCGGCTCGCCGAAGCGGGCGGTCGGCGCATAAAGGCCCGTCGTCTGATAGCCCCAGGAGGGATCGTAGGGATGCTCGGTGATCGGCAGGAATTCGATATGGGTGAAGCCCATGTCGACGCAATAGGGGATGAGGCTGGAGGCCAGTTCGTCCCAGGAGAGCATGGTGCCGTCCTGCCGGCGCTGCCAGGAGCCGGCATGCACCTCATAGATCGAGATCGGCTGGCGACGCTTGTCGGTCTCGCGCCAGTGCTTCAGATGAGCCTCGTCCTCCCAGATCTGCTCCAGCTCGGCAGCGGCGATCGAGGCGGTCTTCGGCCTGAGCTCGCTGCGGCGAGCGAAGGGATCGGCCTTCAGCGGCAGCAATACGCCGTCGTGGCCGCGGATCTCGAATTTGTAGGCGACGCCGAGCGGTATGTCCGGGGCGAAAATTTCCCAGATGCCGCTGTCGGCGCGAAAGCGCATGACGTGGCGGCGGCCGTCCCAATTGTTGAAATCGCCGACGACCGAGACGCGCTGGGCGTTCGGCGCCCAGACGGCGAAGTGAATGCCCTGGGCGCCGTCATGCCTGAGGAGGTGGGCGCCCATCTTGTCGAACAGGCGCAGGTGCGAGCCTTCGCGGGCATAATAATCGTCCATCGGCCCGAGCACTGGACCAAAGCTGTAGGGGTCGGTGACCGCCCATTCGGCATCGCCGCGCCGGGCGCGGTAGCGCACCGGCTGCAGTTTGCTGAGCGAGACCAGGCCGGCGAAGAAGCCGTCGGCGTGAAGCGGTTTCAGTTCGCCGATAATGCCGCCGTCGAGCGTCATGGCGGTCACTTCTTCGGCGCCCGGAATGAAGCACCGGGCAACGAAAGCGTCACCGGCCTGGTGCACCCCTAGGACGGCAAAGGGATTGGAATGCGAGCCGGCAAGGATCGCCGTGATTTCATCTGCCGAAATTTCCCAGGAAAGCTCTACTTCAGGGACAGTTTTCGGCGTTTTCATCCGGCTCTCCAGATTTCGTTTGCATATTGCCTGATCGTGCGGTCGGAGGAGAACCAACCCATCCGTGCCGTATTGTTGATCGTCTTCGTGTACCAGGCGGACTGGTTGGTCCAGATCTGGTCGACGTCGCGCTGGGCCTGGGCATAGGCGTCGAAATCGGCGGCGACCATGAACCAGTCATGCGAATAGATGCCGTCGATCAGCGCCGTGTAGCGATTGCGGTCATCGGGCGAGAAGACGCCCGAGCCGATGGCCGAGAGCGCCTGGGAGAGTTCACGGGACCCCTCGATGATGGCGCGGGGATTGTGGCCGTCGCTGCGGACCTTGGCGACTTCATCGGCCCTAAGGCCGAAGATGACGATATTGTCTTCGCCGACATTGTCGCGCATCTCGACATTGGCGCCGTCGAGCGTGCCGATCGTCAGCGCGCCATTGAGGCCGAACTTCATGTTGCCGGTGCCGGAGGCTTCCATGCCGGCGGTCGAAATCTGCTCGGAAAGGTCGGCGGCGGGAACCATGACCTCGGCGAGCGAGACATTGTAATTGGGCACGAAGACGACCTTCAGCAGTCCGCGCACTGCCGGGTCATTGTTGATGGTGCGGGCGACGTCGTTGATCAGTTTGATGATGAGCTTGGCGTTGTAGTAGCTCGGCGCCGCCTTGCCGGCGAAGAGTTTCACGCGCGGCACCCAGTCCAATTCCGGATGCGAGCGGATCTGGTCGTAGAGGGCAACCGCTTCGATGATGTTCAGAAGCTGGCGTTTGTATTCATGGATGCGCTTGATCTGGATGTCGAACATCGCCGATGGATCGAGCTTCACGCCCATGCGGCTGGCGACGAGATTGGAAAGCGCCACCTTATTGGCCCGCTTGACCGCGGCGAATTTCTGCTGGAAAGTCGGATCGGAAGCATGCGCTTCGAGTGGGCGCAGCTTCTCGGCATCATCCAGGAATTCGTCGCCGATCGCTTCGCGGATCAGACTGGTGAGACCGGGATTGCACTGCTGCAGCCAACGGCGCGGTGTAATGCCGTTGGTCTTGTTGTTGATGCGATCCGGGTAGAGCTTGTGCAGGTCGGCAAATACGGTGACCTTCATCAGATCGGTGTGCAGCGCCGAGACGCCGTTGATCGAGTGCGAGCCGATGAAGGCGAGATTGCCCATGCGCACACGGCGGTCGCCGCTTTCCTCGATCAGCGAGATCGAACGGATTTCGCTGTCGGAGAAATTCTTGCCCTTGCGGGCGTCGAGCAGGATCTTGGCATTGATCGCATAGACGATCTGCATGTGGCGCGGCAGCAGGCGCTCGAAGAGCGGAACCGGCCAGCTTTCCAACGCCTCGGGCAGAAGCGTGTGGTTGGTGTAGGAAAAGGTGCGGCGGGTGATATCCCAGGCCTGGTCGAAATCCAGGCCGTGCACGTCGCAGAGCAGGCGCACCAGTTCCGCGACCGAGACGGCCGGATGGGTGTCGTTCAGCTGGATCGCCACCTTGTCCGGCAGCGAGGTGAAATCGTCATATTGCTGCAGGTGGCGGCGCAGGATGTCCTGCAGCGAGGCCGACGAAAAGAAGAATTCCTGGCGCAGCCGCAGTTCCTGACCGGCGGGCGTGGCGTCGGCGGGGTAGAGGACGCGGGTCAAGCTTTCGGCCTTGTTGCTTTCGCGCAGCGCCCCGATGTGATCGCCGGCGTTGAAGGCATCGAGCAGGATCGGATCGATCGGCTGCGCCGACCAGAGACGCAGCGTGTTGACGCGTTTTCCCCGCCAACCGACGACCGGGGTGTCGAAGGCGGCAGCGATGACGCGCTCGGCCGGTTTCCAGACGTAGCGCGGCTGGTCATCGTGGGTGGTGATGAATTCGACAGAGCCGCCGAAGCCGATTTCATAGGCGCTCTCGCGCCGTTCGAACTCCCAGGGATTGCCATGGGCGAGCCAGTTCTCGGGCAGCTCCACCTGCCAGCCATCGGCCAGCTGCTGGCGGAAGAGGCCGTGGACATAGCGGATGCCGTAGCCGTAGGCCGGAACGTCGACCGTCGCCATGCTTTCCATGAAGCAGGCGGCCAGACGCCCGAGGCCGCCATTGCCGAGTGCCGCATCCGGCTCGAGGCCGGCGATGACGTTGACGTCGACGCCGAGGGAGGCGAGCGCATCGCGAACCTGTTCCATCAGGCCGAGGTTGGAGACGGCATCGCGCATCAGGCGGCCGATCAGGAACTCGAGAGAAAGATAATAGACGCGCTTGGCACCTGTCGCATAGACCTCGCGGGTGGAAGCCATCCACTTGTCGATGATACGGTCGCGCACCACCAGGATCGTCGCTGTCAGCCAATCATGCGGCTTTGCCACCTTGGCATCCTTGCCGATGCGGTAGGTCAGGCGTTCGATGATTTCTTCGGCGAGAATTTCCGGCCTTGAGCTGCGGGGAGCGGGAGAGGGGATAACCGGCTTGGATACGGTATTCATGGTCAGATCTCGCCAATTTTAATTTGGTTTCAGGATGTTATGCCTGATTTAATCGATTTGTCGCCTGGGCTTGCGACAGTTTATGCATCGTTAGGAAGCACTTGCAACAAAGGAATTGGACAAACGAAAAATTTGCGAAACCTTCATATTCGCATGGCTGGAAGGATTGATTTCAATCGCCTTTCCCGATCTGACAGCGGGCAGCAATAACGAAAAGCCGCGCCGGTTTGTTCCAGCACGACTTTTCGGTACCATTTTTCGTGGGGCGTCTCGTCAGTTCGTCAGACGTGTCACCTGAGCGGAAGCTTGGGCTCCGATTGCCTTGAAGGCGGCAAGGAGATCTTCCATTTTTTCCGCCTGGAAATAATGAGCGTCATCGGAGGCGCAATAATCCAGCAGCGCCTGTCCGCCCGCCGGCGCCATAAAGGCGATCGTATAGATTTCGATGCCCTTGGACTTGGCGGTGTCGCATGTCGCTTTTGTCAAAGTGTCGTAAGAGCGGCCGCCACTGCTGTCGTTGTTGTTGTCGCCGTCTGTCATGAAGACTATGTATTTTTTGGGTATTTGCCCGGTTTTCAACTTGTGGGTGGAGTCCTCGGCGTCGTTCCCGGCGGCGTTCTTAGCTGTCAACGACGTGTAAGCCGTATTCATCGCGCCGCTAGAATTCGTGCCGCCATTCGCCTGAAGCGCGTTGACATAACTCGTAACACCGGCAGTACCCCATGCGAGATTGCTGGGTGAGTACTCGACGATGTCGTAGGATACCGCGCCGGTGCGCACGTACTGCGCATTGGGGTCGGCGCTGTTCAGCTGTCCGAAGAGATTGCCGGCAGCAATCTTCAGCGCCTGTATCTTGGTGTAATAGTTCGTACGGGTGCCGGTGCAGGTGTCCCAGACTTCCTTGCCGTTCTTGTTGTAGTAAGGGTTGCACTTATAGGTGTATGATTCAGTCGGGTATTCCTTGTTGACGGTCGCCGTGTCCTCTCCCATTGATCCCGACTTATCGAGTGCGAGGAACATAGAGATCGAGCCTTGGGTCTGTGAATGACCACCGACCGTCGTGCCGGAGGTCGAGAGACGTTGCGTCCTGAAGCCGACCGCCTGCATGAGCGGGTTGACCGTGAGGTCGTAGCTCGGTGAGACCGTTACTTGGTAGGATGTCGAGTTGCCCGATGTCGTTGTTTGGACATTGACGCCCGTCGTGCTCTTGATGTCGGTACCGCTCTGCAGATAATTCGCCATCTGCCCCGCGACGAATTTCCGGGCGAAGGCTTCGGCCTCAGAGGTTTGGATCGTGCCATTCGCCAGTGCGGTGGCGGTCGCAAGCGCCGCCGAATCGGCCGCCTCCTGCAATTGCTGCTTCGAGAGCAGCATATCTCCGACCTGGATCGCCATGCCGGCAGCGCCGAGCAGAACCGGCGCCAAAATCGCCGTCATGATACCGAAATTACCGCCTCGATCGCTCAACATGCGACGCAGGCAGGGACGCAAAAAGAAGGTGCTCATCATGTTCACCCAACTGGAAACCCTGTAGGGCGATTTACGCACGCTGCTTCTTTACGCCATCCTTACGGCGTCAATAGAATTTTAACGAATGCGCGGATTTTTCCATTTTTGGGATTACTTCAGCGGGATCACGTCGACCGCTTGGACCGCACGCTGGCCGCCATAGCTTTTCAACACGCCGATGACGGGAACGACGTCCGAATAGTCGCGGCCGTAGGCGACGACGATGTGGTCGGTGCCGGCGGATATGTTGTTCGTCGGGTCGAGTTCGATCCAGCCGATCGTCTCGCCGCACCAGACCCGAACCCAGGCATGCATGGCATCCGCCCCTTCCAGCCGCTCCTTGCCGGGAGGCGGGATGGTGCGCAGGAAACCGGAGACGTAGCCGGCCGGTATGCCGAGGCTTCGAAGCGCCAGGATCATGATGTGGGTGAAATCCTGGCAGACGCCGCGCTTCAGCTTGAAAGCTTCAAGCGGCGTCGTGTCGACAGTCGTCGCATCGGGATCGTAGGTGAAGTCCTTGTTGACGCGGGCACAGAGCGCATGGGCGATCTGCATTACGGTCAGCTGCGGGGTGGCGCAGCTTCGCGCATAATCGGAGATTTCGCGCGCTTGCGTCAGGCGCGGGCTGTCGCCGAGGAAGTGGTGCGGCGAATCCGGCGCCAGTGACCAGATGTCTGTTATTTCCTCCGGCAGGTCTGCCAGCAGCGGCGAGAAATCGGCGGCGATCGGCTGGCTTTCCACCTGTACGCGGGCCTGCATGCGAATATCGAGCGACTCATGCGGCGCGCGCAGCATGAAAGAGGTGGCGGGATGATGGAAGAAATCGACGAAATGCGACTGCTCGTCCGGCGCCGGTGAAACGGTGATCGAGCCGGCGACCAGGCGTTGGCGGTCGGTCAGCGACAGCGGCATCAGGCGCATGATATGGCGGGCGCCGGAGGCCGGCACGTCGTAGCTGTAACCCATGCGCAGTGAAAGATCGTAAAGCACCGGCGTCACCCGAGATAGGTTTGGGCGAGCAGATCGGAAAGCTGCTCCAATTCGCGTTCGAGCCGCTGATAGACCTCGACCCCCATGCCTTCCGGCGTCATCACCGCCAGCCCGGAATGAAGCCGCATCGCCTCCCGATAAAAGGGCGACATCTGGCCGTTGATCAGGGCGTTCGGCAGCTGCTCGACCTCGTGGTGGATCTCGTTCACCTGGAAGAGGACCGAACGGGGGTTGAGGGGATCGAGTGCGAGCAAGTCGGTGACCGTCAACCGCGCCGTGTTGACATTGTAGCGGCGGCGGTGGGTCATGACGCTGTCACCGATCTCGAGCAGCATGTCGAGCGCGCCGTCGGGTGCTTCCGGGCCGGACATGTGGCCGAGCAGCCGCGTCATGTGCAGGCCGCGCTCGATATAGCGGCCGAGCGAGAGGAAGCGCCAGCCCATGAAGCGGTACATGTTCTCGTGGACCAAGCCGGCAAAACCAGCGAGCTTGCGCAGAAGGATGGTCATCGCATGGCTGGCGTCGTCGCCGGCAGAGACGGTGACATGGAAGCGGCGCGCGGTCTTGGCGAGATCGTTGAGCGCCAGCCAGCCGTCTGGCGAGAAGCGGTCGCGGATGTTGCTTGCCGAATAGACGGCGCTGTCGATGTTGCGCAGAAGCGTTTCCGGCACGGGCTCGGCGGTATCGATATCGACGGCCGCGAGATAGGCGGAGACGTCGGCAAGCAGCGGCTGACTCGGATCGGCGGCTTCGGCGTAACGCGCATGCCAGGCGCGCAGAATGCGCAACGCCCCTTCGGCGCGTTCGATGTAGCGGCCGAGCCAGAAAAGGTTGTCGGCCGCCCGGCTCGGGAGGCTGCCCGGCATGTTCCGGGTGAAGCTGCCTTCGGCCGGCAGCAGCGTGTGACGCTCGACCGGTTTGTCGCTGACGATCCAGACATCGGCGGCGGCTCCCCCAGACTGCATGGCGATCGCTGCGACGTCGGCGCCGGAACCGATGCGGGCAAAACCGCCGGGCATGATCTGCCAGCCGTTTGCCGTGCGGGCCGCGAAGACGCGCAGCGACATCGGTCGCGGCACGAGCTTGCCATCCACCCAGGCGGGCGTCGTCGAGAGCGTCACAACCTCCTGGCCGACCAGCTTGGGGCCGTCCGAACTCAGCCAGTCGGTGATGGAGTCCCTGGCGGTCGCCCGCAGCGACGAGCCGAGCACGGATTCACCGTTGTCGTCGAAGAAGGGCGCACGGGAATAGGCCGGGCCGATCACCATCTTCTCGATATTTTTGGCGACCTGCTCGCGCTCTTCCTTCTGGCCGCACCACCAGGTGGCGATCGACGGCAGTTTGAGATCCTGCCCGAGCAGATGCCGGCAGATGGTCGGCATAAAGGCCAGAAGCGCCCGGGTTTCGAGAATGCCGGTGCCGAGCGCGTTGACGATGGTGACGCTTGCGGCGCGCAGCGCTTCCACCAGGCCGGGCGTGCCGATGTGCGAGTTCTGGTTCAGCTCCAGCGGGTCGGCAAAGGCTGAATCAAGGCGGCGCCAGAGCACCCCGATCGGCTTCAGGCCGGCGACGGTGCGCACCATGACGCGGCCCTTGACGACGGCGAGATCCTCGCCCTCGAGCAGCATGAAGCCGAGATATCGGGCGATGTAGGCGTGTTCGAAGTAGGTCTCGTTGGCGGGCCCCGGCGTCAGCACGGCGATGCGGTCGTCGCCCGAATGTTTCATGTCCTGCAGCGCGTCGCGGAAGGCGCCGAAGAAGGAGGCGAGGCGGTGGACCGGCGTCTCGGCGTAGATATCCGAGAAGGCGCGGGTCGTCGCGACGCGGTTCTCCAGCGCGAATCCGGCGCCCGAGGGAGCCTGCGTCCTGTCGGCGAGAACCCACCAGTTGCCGTCGGGTCCCCGGCCGATCTCGAAGGCGCAGAAATGCAGATAATGGCCGGAGGCCGGTTTGATGCCGGCAAGCGAGCGCTGGAATTCGGGATTGGCGGCGATCAGCGCCGGCGGCAGGAAGCCTTCCTGCACCAGCCGATTGTCGCCGTAGATGTCGGCGACGATCGCCTCCAGCAGGTCGGCGCGCTGGACGAGGCCCGCCGACAGCGCCTGCCATTCACGCTCGTCGATCAACACCGGGATATGCGAGATCGGCCAGGCGCGCTCGCCGGTGCCCTTGCTGCCATAGGCACGATAGAAGACGCCGGCATCCCTGAGATAGCGGTCGGCCCGGGCGAAACGCTCGACGAGATCTTTTTCCGGCATCGCGCTCAGATGCGAGAGGAAGCGCTGCCAGACGGGGCGGACGACGCCATTATTGCCGACCATCTCGTCGGCCGTGCCGGGAAGCGGCGCATAGTCGAAGGCCGCATCCTTGCCGATGCGATCCTCTGCCTCTCCCCTGCGCTCCACTGCGGGTCTTTTACCCATCAAAACTCAAACCTTCACCCCGCCGCCTCGACCCTCGACCTTCGTGTCAAATTCCGGCGGGCCGCCTCAGATCCAGCGTCAGCGGGAATTCCGGCGAACCCGTTTCTGCGCGCGGGATATAACCGCCCGCCGTATGGCCCCATGGCTCGAATCGGGCGAGCCGCCTTGCTTCCGCCTCGTTGCCATTGACCGGGAAGGTGTCATAGGACCGGCCGCCCGGATGGGCAACATGATAGATGCAGCCGCCGATCGAACGCTTCGACCATGTATCATAAATGTCAAAAGTCAAAGGTGTGTTGATCGGCAGGACGGGATGCAGGCCGGAGGCCGGCTGCCATGCCTTGTAACGGACGCCGGCGACCGACACGCCCGAGGCACCGGTCGGCGTCAGCGGCAGGATGCGGCCGTTGCAGGTGACGGTGTAGCGCGAGGCGTTACTGGTTTCGAGACGAACCTGCAGGCGCTCGACGGAGGAGTCGACATAGCGCACGGTACCGCCGATCGCGCCTTGTTCGCCCATGACATGCCATGGTTCCAGCGCCTGGCGCAGCTCCAGCTTCGAGCCTTCATATTCGACCTCGCCGCAGAATGGGAAACGGAATTCGAGCTGGGCCTTGAACCATTCGGGGCTGAGATCGAAGCCGTTTTCGCGCAGGTCGGCGAGCACGTCGAGGAAGTCGGCCCAGACATAATGCGGCAGCATGAAGCGGTCGTGCAGCGAGGTTCCCCAGCGCACGAACTTGCCCTCGGCCGGGTTCATCCAGAAGCGGGCGATCAGCGCACGCACCAGCAGTTGCTGTGCAAGCGACATGCGGGCATTCGGCGGCATCTCGAAACCGCGGAATTCCACGAGACCGAGGCGACCTGTCGGGCCATCCGGCGAGAAGAGCTTGTCGATGCAGATTTCGGCGCGATGTGTATTGCCGGTCACGTCGATCAGCAGGTTGCGGAACAGGCGATCGACGAGCCAGGGTAGCGGCTGCTGGCCGCGGCCCGGCGCCGGGATCTGCGCCATGGCGATTTCCAGCTCGTAGAGGCTGTCGTGACGGGCTTCGTCGATGCGCGGCGCCTGGCTGGTCGGGCCGATGAAAAGGCCCGAGAAAAGGTAGGAAAGCGACGGATGGCGCTGCCAGTGCAGCACGAGGCTCTTCAGCAGATCCGGACGGCGCAGGAACGGGCTGTTGTTCGGATTGCTGCCGCCGACGACGACATGGTTGCCGCCGCCGGTGCCGGTGTGGCGGCCATCGATCATGAACTTGTCGGCGCCGAGCCGGCTCTGGCGGGCCTCCTCGTAGATCGCGGTGGTGATGTCGACAGTCTCTTTCCATGTCGAGGACGGATGGATGTTCACCTCGATAACACCGGGATCCGGGGCGACGCGGATGACGTTGATGCGCTCGTCCTGCGGCGGTGGATAGCCTTCGATATGGACGGCGAGGCCCAAGGCGGCGGCCGCTCGTTCGGTCGAGGCGATGAGATCGAGATAATCTTCGAGCGTTTCCGTCGGCGGCATGAAGATGCAGAGCCGCCCGTCACGCGGCTCGACGGAAAGCGCGGTGCGAACATGGCCGCCGATTTCATTGACTGACTGCGGCGTGCCCGGTCGCTGACCGGTGAAAGGCTGGAAGTGCGCTGCCTGAAGCGGACGCCCGCCGTCATGTCCGAAATCCGGCAGTTCGGGCCGCTCCACGAAGGGATCGAGCGGATTGATGTAGGGATATTGCGAGGGCGGGATATAGGCGAGCGAGCTGAGCGGCAGCCGGTAGCCGACAGGACTGTCGCCCGGCACGAGGAAGATGCGGCCGCGCCGCGTCGACCATTTCTCGCTCGTCCAGGCGCGGCCGCTGGCACGTGCGTTCCAGGCCTGAACGGGCAGCACATAGCCGGTCGGGCGCGTCAATCCCCGGTCGAAGACGCGGGCGATGCGGCTGCGCTCCTCGGCATCTTCGAGCTTGGAGTTCGACGGATCGACATTGTCCGGCAAGCTTGCTTCCTTGACGAGCCACTCGGCGGGATCCTCGAAGGCCGGCACGACGTAATCGGGCCGCAGATCGAGTTCGCCGGCGATTGCCGTCAAAAGGCGGCCGGCATCATCCTCCGTCACCTGGTAATCGCGCCCCTCGGTGGCCACCAGGTCATCGTTGGACCAGATCGGCAAGCCGTCCTTGCGCCAATAGAGCGAGAAGGTCCAGCGCGGCAGGCTCTCGCCCGGATACCATTTGCCCTGGCCGTAATGCAGGAAACCGTTCGGAGCAAAGCGGGTGCGAAGTCGGCGGATGAGCGTGTCGGCTTTTTCACGCTTGGTCGGGCCGACGGCTTCGGTGTTCCATTCGGCCGACTGGAAATCGTCGATCGAGACGAAGGTCGGCTCGCCGCCCATGGTGAGGCGCACATCCTCCGCCTCGAAGACACGGTCGACCTTCTCGCCGAGTTCGTTGAGTTCGTTCCAGCTTTCATCGGAGAAGGGTTTGGTGATGCGCGGGTGTTCGGCGACGCGTGAGACCTTCATGTCGAAGGCGAATTCGGTCTCGGCCTCGCCGAAATAACCGCCGGAGATCGGGGCGGCGTTGCGGTAATGCGGCGTGGCGGCCAGCGGGATATGGCTTTCGCCGGTCAACAATCCGGAGGTGGGATCGAGGCCAACCCAGCCGGCGCCGGGCAGATAGACTTCCGCCCAGGCATGCAGGTCGGTGAAATCGACTTCGGTGCCGGAGGGGCCGTCGAGCGCCTTCAGGTCAGGCGTCAACTGGATGAGGTAGCCGGAGACGAAACGGGCGGCAAGACCGAGATGGCGAAGGATCTGGACGAGCAGCCAGCTGGTGTCGCGGCAGGAACCCGTGGCGCTTTCCAGCGTCTCCTCCGGTGTCTGCACGCCGGCCTCCATGCGGATGACATAGCCGATCTGCCGCTGAAGCCGGGCATTCAAACTGACGACCATATCGACAGTCGGTTGGCCGGGCGACCAGTCGAGGGTCGGCAGCAGCGCCTTCAGGCGCGGGCCGGCCGGCTCCGGCGTCATATAGATCGACAGATCCTCGCGGATCGTTTCAGGATAATCGAAGGGCCACTTGGTCGCTTCCTCTTCGACGAAAAAATCGAAAGGGTTGTAGACCGTCATGTCGGCGACGAGGTCGACCTCGATCTTGAACTCCGTCACCGGATCCGGGAAAACATAGCGGGCGAGATAATTACCGTAGGGATCCTGCTGCAGATTGACGAAGTGGTTGGCGGGCGTGACTTTCAGCGAGTGGCTGAGCACCCGTGTCTTCGAATGCGAGGCTGGTTTCAACCGGATGATCTGGGGGCCGAGGCGGACCGGTTTGTCATAGGTATAATGCGTCAGGTGATAGATGCTGGCTTTGATCGACATATTTCTCTTTATATCCGGCGCGCATCGTCGTGCGGCTTTGCTGTTCCCAAAGCCAGTGTGTGCAATGCAGCGAAAGAAAGCAAGATCGAAAGGTCGAGATGCTGACGGCTTTTACACCGCCCTGGCAAAGGTGACGGCCGCCGTCAGACCCCTGCCGCCCGTGCCGGGCTCCAGTGTCAGTACGGCGTTGAAAAGATGGGCGATTTCCTCGACGATGGGTAGGCCGAGGCCGGCGCCGGGCGCGCCGGATTCATTGCCGCGCGAAAAGCGTCTGCGTACCGCCTCCAGCTTCTCGGGCGGAATGCCGGGGCCGTTGTCCTCGACTTCGAGGCGGACCGTCTCCGCGGCCGCGATGATGCGGACGGTGACCTCCGCCCCTTTTCCGGCATAGGCGATGGCGTTGCCGGCGAGGTTGCGCAGCATCTCGCCGATCAGCAGCGGTTCGGCACGGATCATCGCCGGGCTTTCACCCTCGAAGCCGAGATCGATGCCGGCGACAGCGGCTGCCGGGATCTGTTCACCGGTGATTTCCTGGGCGATTGCTGCAAGGTCGATGGCGGAGGCCGTGAGCGCCTCCTTGGCAGTGGCGGCGTCGATCTTCGCCATCAGAAGAAGCTGGGCAAGGATGCGCTCGGCATGCGCCACGGCCTGGTCGCCCTTCAGCGCCGCCGCGTGGGCTTCATCCAGTGCGCCGGCGCGGGCCGAAAGAGCAAGCTGGGTGCGGATGATCGCCAGCGGCGTGCGGAGCTGATGGCTGGCATTGCCGGTGAAATGGCGCAGAGCATCGAGGGCCGACTGCAGGCGAACCATGAAAGAGTTCACCGTATCGACCAGCGGCTCGACCTCGCTCGGCACGGTCTGTTCGATCGGATGCAGATCGTCGGGACTGCGTTCGCCGATGGCGTCGCCGAGCTTGTAGAGCGGGCGCAGCGCCACCGTGACCGAAATCCAGACGATCACTGCCGCGCCCAAGATCATCACGGCGAGGCGCAATGCCGAGCGCACCAGGATCGCCTGCGTCAATTGCCGGCGGGCGATGGTGGTTTCGGCGACCGTCACGACGAAGGGCACGGAGCGGATGCCGGTGGAGGCGGAGCGCTCGAGGGTGGCGATGCGGATCGGCTCGCCGCGGAAGCTGTCATCTGCAAAGGCTGCGGCATTGCCGGGCGTGTTCTTCAGGACCGGCAGGGACTGGTAGCCGGTGATGAATTGACCCGGAGGGCCGTCAACGCGGTAGAAGACACGGTCCTGCGCAGCCGAGGTCAGCATTTCAAGTGCGACATAGGGGATGTCGACCTGCAGCGTACCGTCTTCGGCGACGACGACGCGTTCGGCAATTGCCAGGGCGGAGCCGGCGAGCACGCGGTCGGAGACGATGTTCGAGGTCTGGACTGCCTCGCGATAGGTATCGGCGAGCGCCAGCGTACCGATGACGGCAGTCGAGATGAGCAGCCAGAAGAGCAGTCGGCGCCTGAGGGAATAGGCGGCTTTCATGGGGCCTCGGGCAGCTTGTCGAGATAGTAGCCGATGCCGCGAGCGGTCTTGACCGTCAGGCCATACGGCGAGAGGCGCTTTCTCAGCCGGCTGACATATTGCTCGATGGCGTTTGCGGAGATGTCGTCGTCGAAGGCGGTCAGCGACTGGATGATCGCCTCCTTGGCGACGACCTTGCCAGCCCGCATGAAGAGGATTTCGAGCAAGCCAAGTTCGCGGGCGGGAATATCAAGAGGCGTATCGCCAGATGAAAAGGTACGGGAATTGAGGTCGAAGGAAATGCCGCCGAAGCCGACGGTCGCAGACCGCAGCCCGGCCTGGCGGCGCAGCAACACGCGTACGCGGGCCTCGAATTCGGCAATGTCGAACGGCTTGATCAGATAATCGTCGGCGCCGAGATCGAGCCCCTTCACCCTTTCCTCTGGCGCCCCCCGCGCCGTCAGGATCAGGACAGCCGCCTGGTTCTGCCGCGCGCGCATGGCGCGCAGCACGTCGAGCCCATCCATTTCGGGCAGGTTGAGGTCGAGAATGACAAGATCGAAACTTTCCGCCGCGATAACCGCATTGGCCGACGCGCCGTCATGGACGACGTCGACGGCATGGCCCGTACCGCGCAGGATTGCCGACAGACCGTCCGCCAACGCGATATTGTCTTCTGTGAGCAGGATGCGCACGGATGTTCCCTCTGTTTTCAAAGGAGATTACAGAGGTGGCGGAGCGATGTCATAGCGATTTTCAAAATTCGGTGAATCGCCAGGGACGAGATTTCAGCTCCCGGTCCTCTCGATCCGTTCACGTTCCGTCATCGCGATGGCCAATAATTTCCGGAAGCGGGGATCGCCGCGGATGTTGTCGAGATCGGAATCATTGTTGAACCATTTGATGTGATAGACCGAGCTGTTCGGCAGCAGTTTCTCGAGGAGCTCGATCGCCTGATCGACGTCGCCGAGGACGGAATAGACGCAGGCCAGATTATACTGGGCGACGATGTCGTCGGGATCGATGGCGATGGCGCGGGCGGCCCAGGCGCGTGCGCGCGCCGCATCGCCGAGATGGGCAAGCGCCAGCGCACCGCGATGGGCCGGGCCGGAGTTTTCCGGATTGAGATTGAGCGCACGTTCGGCCCGCAGCAGGCCGAGGCGCGCCCAGTTTTCCGTATCCACCGGACGGCCGAGCGAGCGGTAGGCGGACATCAGATGGATCGGCGAGACGTAGTCGTCAGGACGGATTTCGGCGGCGCGGGTGAAGTACTGAACCGATTCGGCAAAATTGCCGTGCATGAAGAAGAACCGGGCATAATGGAAATTCGCCTCGAAGAGGTTCGGGTCGAGCGTGAGGGCACGTTCGAAGGCGGCCGCCGCCCGATCATCGAGGCCGCTTTGATGCAGGGCCAGTCCATGCGAGGCGTGGGCCTCGGGAAGATTGGGGTCGAGCTGAAGGGCGCGAGCGCTCATCTCGAGGATGCGCGCCAGCGGCACATCGTCAGGCGCCCAGTCGCGGATCGCTGCGTCGCAGTCGGCAATGCCGGCATAGGCGCGGGCATATTCAGGGTCGAGCTCCACCGCCTTGCAGAACATACGTCTGGCGAGCTGCAGGTAGGATTTCGTCCAGGTGTGGGAGAGCTGGCGGCCCCTGAGATAATAGGTATAGGCCTCGACATTGGCGGTCGGTTCGTTGGCGATCGCCTTCTTCTCCTCCGGCAGCAGGCGCACCTTCAGCTGGCTGACGATCGCCTGGGTTATCTCGTCCTGAATGGCGAAGATGTCGGTGAGGTCGCGGTCGTAGCGCTCGGCCCAGAGATGGTCGCCATTGGCGGTGTCGATCAGCTGGCCGGAAATGCGCACGCGCTTGTCGAAGATGCGCACGCTTCCTTCGAGCACATAGCGCACGCCGAGTTCCTGGGCGAGCCGCTTCAACTTCACCGATATGCCCTTATAGGTAAAGATCGTGTTGCGCGGCACGACGTGCAGGCTGGAGATCTTGGAGAGATCGGTGATGATGTCCTCGGTTATGCCGTCGGAGAAATAATCCTGGTCGGCATCGCCGCTCATATTGGTGAAGGGCAGCACCGCGATGAAGCAGGTGTTGCGGTTTTGCGCGACCAGCCTGGCCGAGGAGGGCGCGCCCAGAGTAACGGTATAGACCTGCACCGGCTGGCGGATGTTTTTCAGCGTATGTTCGCCGATGAATTCGAAACCGAGATTGAGTCGTGAGCCAACCTGATCGCGCACCGACGCCGACACGGCGATGCCGCCCGGCGCGGCAATGCGTTCAAGCCTGGCAGCGAGGTTGACGCCGTCGCCGAAAATGTCGCCGTTCTCGACGACGACGTCGCCGAGATTGATGCCGATGCGGAATTCGACGCGTTCGTCCTTGGGCACGTTCGCGTTGCGGGCCGACATGCTGCGCTGGATTTCGGCGGCGCAGGCGACGGCATTCACCACGCTCTGGAATTCGGCAAGGATGCCGTCGCCGGTGAGTTTGACGATCCGGCCCTTGTAGTCGGAAATGCGAACGTCGACCAGCTCGCAGCGATGGCGGTTCAGCGCCTGCAAGGTGCCTGATTCATCAATGCCCATCAGTCGGCTGTAGCCGACGACATCCGCAGCGAGAATAGCGCTCAGTCGTCGTTCCATGACCCCTCCCATGGATCTCACAGAGTAATCCAGCTTTTTATAGAGTTTTTGTCGCGCAGTGTCGTCCCCCGAATAAGAAAATTCGGGCGGCTTCGACGTTTTAACGTGGCAGCGCACCCTATATCGTCGCCGATCTTCATCAATACTCTAAACGGGCAAAGGCTGCCGGGAAACCATAATCATTTATGGTTAAAGTGGTCGTCAGGCCGGCAGGTGCTTTGTCGTTGTTCCACACCAATACTTGCCATCCGCCGAACAATTCCGCTCGCGGCGGCCGCCTAGATCCTGCGCCCTTGCTCCTCCCGCCGTGCTCGGGCATTGTTGCGGTATGAGGAGAATTTTCATTTTGCTGCTGGTGTTCTGGCCGGGTTGTGCCTTGGCCGAGCAAGCCTTCTATCCGGCGAAGTCGGGTAATACAGCCGCACCGGTGCTGACGGTTTATTCTTCGCTGGACGAACCCTTGGCACGACCGATGATCCGCGGTTTCCAGGAAGCCAACCCCGATGTCGCGGTCAGCTATGAGGACATGCTGACCGGGGAAATCTACGACCGGATCGTCAGGGAAACGGATGCCGGTGGCAAAACGGCGGATTTCGCCTTTTCCTCGGCGATGGACCTCCAGGTGAAACTTTCCAATGACGGCTATGCGCAGGTCAGCAACCTGCCGATGAGCGCTACATGGCCGAAATGGGCGAACTGGCGCAACACCGCCTATGCGCTGACTTTCGAGCCGGCGGTATTCGTCTATCACAAGCCGAGCTTTGCGCACGAGCCGGTGCCGAGCTCGCGGGCGGAATTCGTGGACTATCTGAAGCGCAAGGGCAACGCGGTCTATGGCCGGATCAGCACCTACGATATCGAGCGATCGGGCGTCGGCTTTCTTTTCATGGCGCGCGATCAGGAGCAATTCGGCGACATCTGGTCGGTGATCGGCGCGATGGGCGCGGCCGGCGTCAAGCTCTACTCGACGAGCTCGGCGATTCTCGAACGCGTCGCCGACGGGCGCTTCGTGCTCGGCTATAATATTCTCGGTTCCTACGCCGCCGACTGGGCTTCGCGGCACCCCGATGTCGGCATCGTGCTGCCGAAGGACTATACGGTGGTGATGTCGCGCATCGGCCTGGTGCCGCAGGCTGCAGCCGAGCCGGAGCTCGGCCGCCGCTACCTTGCCTTTTTCATGTCGAAGGAGGGCCAGACGATCATGGCGCGCGAGCTGCAGATTCCGGCCGTCAGTCCCGAGGTGGCGGGCGAGAACACCGCCAATACGCTGCAGGAACTACTCGGCGCCCAACTTCGTCCGGTGCCTGTCAGTCCCGGGTTGATGGTCTATCTCGACCAGGTAAAGCGTGCGCGGCTGATCGCGCACTGGAACGAGGTTCTGCGGGCGCAGTGAAGCAAGGGGTGTTCCTGCGAGCGCCGGACAGCCATATCCGGAACAGATTGTCGGATCCGCGCTGCCAGTCTCAGCCTCGCCGAAGCAGGCCGGCGCGGCTGAAGCACCTCCAGAACGCGAAGTCACGAAAAGCCCGAATTGACAGAGGTTATACGGCCTCTGGCCCGCAAGCAGTTCAGCTTCCCGGTGGTTCGCCATACCAAGCGGTCCACAGGTCTGCGGCCTCATTCAGTCTTCTGACGCGCGCGTAGAGGTCGCAGCTCGGTTGACGATTTCCCCATTTCAGGCAGTCGTCAAATTTTTCGCGGTGCGCCTGCGTGCTCAGCAGCTCCTCGCTTGCGCCCAGCAACTGAGCCACGCCCGCCGCCGCGCCGATTGCGCCCACCGTCGCTGTCTGCTTTTGACAGCGCTGCAATCTTATGCAGTTTTCGAATTGGCTACCGAGGAAAGTCATCACATGGTTAGGGCAGTCAGCGCAGGAATCAGCCTCAAGCATATCGAGGCCTTTGATGCGATCGCGGCAACGGGATCGACGATCGCCGCCGCGCTGGAACTCGGCATTTCACAATCCAATACCAGCCGACTGCTGCAGCAGCTTGAAGATTATCTCGGCTTCCGTCTGTTCGAACATGACAAGAACCGGTTGTCTCCGACCCGTGAAGGCCGGCGGCTCGGGCCGGATATCCGCGCCATTTCGGATCGGTTGCGGGAGCTGAAAACGGCGGCGGTGAAATTGGAAAGCGGTCATTCGCGCGAGATGCTGCTGCGCCTTGCCTTCCCGGCCAGCCTGTCATCCACCGTGCTTCCCCGCATGATCAAGGCCTTCTTCGGCGCTCACGGTTCGATGCGCGTGGAGCTCGCTTCCGGCAGCGATTTTGCGATCGAGAGGATGGTGGCGGACGGAGAGGCCGATATCGGCTTCGCGCGCCTGCCGCTGGCGACGCCTGGACTGCGGCAGGAGAAACAGCTTTTCTCCCCGGTGACCTACTGCCTCGTTAGCGGCGAGAAATATCCCTTGGCCAAATCCGCAGGCCTTTTTCTGGGAAGCATTGCCGACTGGCGCTGGGCCGCTGGTGCAGAGGACGTTTCACGATGAACATCAGACAGCTTGAGGTCTTGCGGACGCTGATGTCCACCGGATCGACCATTGCGACGGCCAAGGCCATGGGCCTCAGCCAGTCGGGGGTGAGCCGGCTCCTGCAGCAGCTTGAGGCGGATTTGTCCATTACCCTTTTTGTACGCGACAAGGGGCGACTGATCCCGACGCCGGAGGCGGCCATCCTCGCCCGGGATGCAGAGAATATTCTCTTGGCCGTGGATCGGATGTCAGGGCGCGCTCAAGATCTGAGAAGCGGCGCCGCGGGGCCGGAAATCGTGCGGATCGGTCTGCCAAGCAGTATGTGGGAGAACTTCGCGCCGGCCATGCTGGTGGATTACGTGCGGGATTTCCCCACTGTCCGCATCGAGACGTTTTTCGACACCACTATTGCCATCAATAAGCTGGTCGAGGAGCGTGTGCTCGATATCGGCTTCCTGCGTATGGAGGGGGAAATCGGTCCCGGCATCGAAGTCGAGCAGGTGGCGAGCGGGGAAAGCGTCTGCGTCATCCCGAGGGATCACCAGCTGGCAGAATTGGCGGAGATTTCGGCTAAGGACCTGCGCGATGTGCCGCTGATCCTCATCGGCCGTCAAAGGCCCAATCGCATGGCGCTCGATCAGAGCTTCAAACAGGCGGGCGTGAAGCAGACCGTCAAGATCGAAACGCATACGAACAGTTCTGCTTGTTCCTATGTCGCCCATGGCCTCGGTGTCACGATCATCAGCAGCTTCTATGCAAATCTCTATCGCCATCTTCCCGTTGTGCATCGTCCGTTCATTCCGCTTGCACGTCAGCAGTTCGGGCTTGCACGTGCTGCAGGCGTTCCCCTGTCGATTGCAGCGCAATCTTTGAGCGATGCATTGAAACGGCAGATCCAGCTTTCACAAAAAAATATTTGAATCAGTAACTTACTTAGCCAGACCAAGGGAGCGCAGCGTTTCGTGCATCCTATCATTCTGCATAAACATATGACGATTACGCATAATATTGCGGAGATTTTTTCATTCCGTCATAGTCTTCCCTAACGAAACCGATGGCGGCCAGGCATTCCCCGGCATTCTGCTGGCGCTTGGTCTGTTGGCTGTATTCGGCGCCAATCAGTACGGCATCATCTTCGCACTCGGCATTTCCTACACCCCGTCCATGGCGCGCGTCGTGCGCGGCGCGGTTCTGTCGTTGCGGGAGCGGGAATTCATCGAAGCGTCCAGAATAATGGGCAACAGTGAGCTTTTCACGATGGTCCGTCACATCCTGCCCAATTGCCTTGCTCCGATCACCGTGCTTGCCACGTCGATGTTCGGTTGGGCCATCCTCTCGGAAAGCGCCCTGAGCTTCCTGGGTCTAGGTGTGCCTCCGCCGGCGCCGACCTGGGGCAACATGCTTGCCGCCGGCCGTCCCTTCATCCAGCAGGCCGTGTGGCTCGGCCTTTTTCCCGGCCTCTGCATCGCGCTGACGCTGCTCGGCATCAATCTTCTGGGCGACGCCCTTCGTGACAAGCTGGATCCGCGTATGAGGGGGCTGAAATGACCGGCGATACGCTTTTGAACGTTTGCGGTCTCTCGCTTGAGGTTGCAGGCACCGGCCTGCAGGTCGTCAAGGACGTCGGCTTCGACATAGCGCCAGGCGAGATTGTCGGCATTGTCGGCGAGAGCGGCTCCGGCAAGACGCTGGCGACCCGGGCGCTGATGTCGCTGCTGCCGGCGGCGGTTCGCGTGACTGGCGGAACCGTGCGTTACAAGGACCGCGACGTGCTTTCGATGAGCAACAGCGATGTTCGAGCGATGCGGGGCCGGGAGATCGGCGTCGTGTTCCAGGAACCGATGACATCCCTCAATCCATCCATGACTATCGGCCGTCAGCTGGAGGAGGGGCTTGTCCTGCACACGAAGCTGGCGCCGCAGGAGCGGCGTGGGCGCATCCTCGACATGCTGAAGCGCGTCGGCATTCTCAACCCTGAAGGCGCCCTGACTTCCTACCCGCATGAGTTTTCCGGCGGCATGCGCCAGCGCATCATGCTGGCCTCCGTCATGCTGCTGAAACCGGCATTGCTGATCGCCGACGAGCCGACCACGGCGCTGGATGCCGTCATCCAGCGCGACGTGATGGAGCCGATGGTCGATCTGACGACCGCGCAAGGCACAGCCATCCTCCTGATCAGCCATGATCTGCCGATGGTTGCCCGATACACCAGCCGTATCATCGTCATGGAGAAGGGCGCCATTGTCGAGCAGGGGCGCGCCGACAAGCTTCTCGCGGCGCCACAGCATCCCTATACATGCAAGCTCCTTTCGGCGCTCCCCTATCGCGGTGAATCGCGCGCCATCGACAAGACCAAGACACCGATGGTTTCGGCGCAGAACATCGTCGTCGACTATCCCGGTCGCCGGTCGTTCCTGAAAAGGGCGCGAGGGAAGCGGGCCCTGCATGGGGTCAGCATCGATGTCTATGAAGGCGAGGTGGTCGCCCTCGTCGGCGGTTCCGGTTCGGGAAAGACGACGCTTGGCCGCACCATCGCCGGCCTTGTCAGGGAAAGCGGCGGGACGATCACGTTCCGGGGCCGGTCCCGCAACGAGGATTGGAAGAACTACCGGCTGGATTGCCAGATGGTGTTCCAAGACCCCTACTCCTCTCTCGATCCGCGCATGACCATTCTCGCGCTTGTAGAGGAGGCGCTGCGTCTGGTGCCGAACCTGAGCGGCGAGGCCAAGCGGCGACGGGCTTTCGAAACGCTCGAAGAAGTGGGCCTCGGGAGGGACTATGCCAGCCGCTATCCGCACGAATTATCAGGCGGCCAGCGACAGCGCGTCGCCATTGCCCGTGCCGTTGCGCGCCGGCCGAAATTCCTGATCGCCGATGAGCCGGTGTCGGCGCTCGACGTTACCGTCCGTGCGCAGGTGCTTGACCTCTTCTCGGATCTGCAGAAACGCTACGGATTTTCCTGCCTTTTCATCAGCCACGATCTTGGCGTGGTCGAGCAGGTGGCGGACCGCGTGGTGGTGATGCAGGAAGGCCGCATCGTCGAGCAAGGCGACCGCGGCACGATCTTCGACAATCCGAGGGAGTCTTACACGCGTCGCCTCCTCTCGGCCATCCCCGCGCTCGACCACAATGCAAGCGGTGGTGTGACACTCAAATGGCGTTTGGAGAATTGACATGGCTATCGTGACGACATCGGCCGATACGGCCGAACAACTTCATGCAATCTGCGAAGCGCAGCCATTCGTCACCCGGTTCATGGTGCGCAACCTGCGCACCGGTGAAACGATAGAGCGCGGCGCTGGCGAAGAAACCCCTTCGGCCAGTACCCGGAAGACATCGATCATGATGGCGGCGCTCAAGGCCGTTCATGAAGGCCGGCTCGATCTCGACGAGCCGATCACCTACGAGGCTCGCTTTGCCGAGGGAGTGGCAAGCGGCATGTTTCGCTATCTGACGCCGGGCATCGTCATTTCGTTGCGCGACGCGATCACCGGGATGATGGTGTTGAGCGACAATGTCTGCACCAAGATGGTCTTCGAGCGGCTGACGCTCGAGGAGGTCGACGGCTATTGCAAGTCGATCGGCATGGGCGGCACGCATCATCGTTTTTTAATTCCACCGCTGGCCCTATCACCTGATCACTCGCTGCGGTCGGTCACCACGACCACGGCACGCGACCAGGTTTTTCTGCTGCAGGCGATCCTCGATGCACAGACTTCGAAGGAAGCGGCAGAGAGATTGGGCTGCTCGCAGGCGCTGTGCCGCTATGCGCTTCAAACCCTGAAGAACCAGATCCTGCGTTATGCGATCCCGTCGAGATTGCCGTTCGCCACCGTGGTTGCGCACAAGGGCGGCACGGGCAAGCGCGGCCGTATGAACGCCGGCATCGTTTATCTGGACGAAGAGCCCTTCTATGCCATTGCCGTATTCACCGATGACGTGCCTCAGGCCATGGCGGACGGCACGCCCGGCTACACGATCGCGCTCGAAACCATCGGCCGGCTCTCACGGGCCTGCTGGGACAATTTTCAACCTTGATCATCGACAAAACAAAGAGGGTAGAACAATGAAGAAAATTTTTCTCGCCGGAACGATGCTGCTCGGTATGACAGATCTCGGGCATGCGCGCGACATCGTCGTGGCTCAGAGTTCGGATCTGCGCAGCAGCAATCCCGGGGTCAATCGTGACGGCAATACCGACGGTGTTATCCTGCACATCGTCGAGGGCCTGGTCGGCTATAACAATAGCGGCGAGGTCAAGCCGCTGCTCGCCAAGAGCGTCGACGTTTCCGGCGATGGCCTTACCTATACATTCCGCCTTCGAAACGACGTGAAATTCCACAATGGCAAGCCGCTGACCGCCGACGATGTCGTGTGGAACTGGAACCGCTATCTCAAGCCCGAGACGAAATGGACGTGCCTTTCCGATTTTGCGCCCGGCGGCGCCGTCCCCGTGACTGGTGTGAAAGCGCTTGACGCATCGACCGTCCGGATCACGCTCGAAAAGCCCTCGGCCGTCTTTTTGGGTCTGATGTCGCGCCCGGAATGCGGTTACACTGCCATTATTTCCCCGGATTCCGTGGCTGCGGATGGTAGTTTCGTCAAACCGGTCGGGACTGGTCCGTTCATGTGGGACGAATGGAGAAAAGGCGAGTACATCCGTCTCGCCAAGTTCACCGCCTACGTCTCTCCCGAAAATGACGGCAAGCCGGACGGGATGGTCGGCTCGAAGCGACCTTTGGCCGACGGCATCAAGTTCATGGTCATTCCCGATGCATCCACCGTCAAGGCAGGACTGGAATCCGGCGTCCTCGATACCGCCGAGATATCGCCTGACCTTATTCCGGAGATCAGGGCGAGCGATAAGCTGCAGCTGATCGTCGCCCGCAACAACGGCAAGAACCTGTTCTACATCCAGACGCGCGACAAGGTGCTGAGCAAACCCGGCGTGCGGCGCGCGATGGCAATGTCGCTCGACCTCGGCGAGCTTGTCGCAGCCGCCTCAAATGGAACCGGCGAGGCGAACGGCTCGATGGTGTCGCAAGATTCCGTGTATTTTGACGATACCCAGAAGCAGAGGCTGCCCTACGACATCGAGGCGGCGAAGAAGGAATTGGCCGATGCCGGCTACAAGGGCGAACCGATCACCATCATCGCCAACAAGCGCGGCAATGTTCCAAGCTTTCCCGCTGCGGTTATGGCGCAGGCGATGATGCAGCAGGCCGGGTTGAATGTGCAGATCGAAGTTCTCGATTACGCAACACAAGTCGACCGCCGCCGGTCAGGCAACTATCAGGTGATTTCGCAATCGGTCGCCCCGCGGCTCGACCCTGCGCTGATGTACAGTTTTTACGTCGGCAACAAAGACAAGAACGCTTCACTGATGTGGGACGATCCCAAGGCGGTGGAATTGATGAAAGCGGCTTATGTCGAAGCCGATCCGGCCAAGCGGCAGAAGATATTCGACGCTTTCCATGAGCTGATACTGAAGGAGGCGCCGGGCATTTTCCTTTACGACATGGTCGACGTGTGGGGTGCGACGAAGACGTTGAAAGGACAGCCGGTGTGGCAGTCGAACGCCCGCCTCTGGGAAGTCTCGGTCGGTTGAAGAATCTTGCTGTCCGAGGCGTAGACGCCGCGGCACTTCAGATTGGTAGCACAACAGGACCGGCAGGCTCGCTTGCCGGACCGATAAGTCATGCCTGCGGCCTTCCGACCGCCGGGAGAAGCAAGGATAAGGGATGAGCAAGGAAGCAGTGGATGCGATCGTTTCGGCGATCGAGCGTATGCGGCCGGCCTGCGCGGTGCTGAGCGACAGGATTTGGGATCTTGCCGAACTGAAATTCGAGGAGAAGAATTCTTCCGGCCTGCTGGCAAAGGCCCTTGAGGACGAGGGCTTTTCCGTCCGTCGCGGCGTAGCCGACATGGAGACTGCCTTCATCGCAGAAGCCGGCGCGGGTAAGCCGGTCATAGCGTTTCTCGGCGAATTCGACGCACTCGCGGGCATGAGTCAGATTGCGGGCATCGCCGAGCAGCGTTCGCTTGCGGCAGGCGCGACCGGACATGGCTGCGGCCACAATCTTCTGGGTGTCGGGTCGTTGATGGCCGCCGTCGCGCTAGCCAACCATTTGAAGGATAACGGCATTCCTGGGACTGTGCGTTACTATGGCTGCCCCGGCGAAGAGGGCGGCTCCGGAAAGGCCTTCATGGTGCGTGCCGGGGCGTTCGACGATGTGGACACGGCGCTCACCTGGCATCCCGCACCGTTCAACGGCGTTCGCTCCACAAACAATCTCGCGGTGCTGGAATATTATTACAGGTTCAAGGGCGTTGCGGCCCACGCTTCCAATGCTGCGCATCTCGGCCGATCCGCACTCGATGCCGTGGAGCTTATGAATGTCGGTGTCAATTTCCTGCGCGAACATATGCAACAGGACTGCCGCGTGCATTATGCCATCACCGATGCCGGCGGACGGGCTGCCAATGTCGTGCAGGCGCGGGCCGAGGTGCTCTACCTCATCAGGGCGCCGGACATGCCACAGGCTCTCAGTCTCGCAGCGCGTGTGGAAAAAGTCGCGCGCGGCGCCGCGATGATGACCGAGACCGATGTGGAGATCATCTTCGATACGGCTTCCACGAACCTTCTCCCGAATATTACGCTGGAAACGGCGATGCATGAAAACATGATGGCGCTCGGCCCTATCGTCTTCGACGAAGCCGATATCGCCTTTGCGCGTCGCATCCAGAAGACGTTTACCGACGAAGCCATTGCCAGCAGCATCAGGCTGTATCAGATCGGGCGCGACGTTTTCTCCGCTGCCAAGATCGATGGCGCGATGCCGCTCCATCTCGGGCTGCGGCATTTCGAGGGCTATCCGCACTTTCGGGCGGGGTCGACCGATGTCGGCGATGTGAGCTGGGTGACCCCCACGGCCCAGTGCTGGGCTCCTGCCTGGGCCATCGGCACCAACCCGCATACATGGCAGGTGGTTGCGCAGGGAAAGGCGCCGGCTGCGCATAAGGCGATGGCGCACGCAGCCAAGGCTCTCGCGCTGACCGGTCTTTCCCTGGTGAAATCACCGGAGCTGATGAAGGCGGCGAAGGCCGAATGGATGGAGAAGACCGGTGGAAAGCCTTACATCTGCCCCATCCCGACGGATGTGATGCCGGGAGCGATGAGCCGCTGAAAGCAACACGGCGTATCCGGTGTGCGGGCAATTACGGCAAAAAAGTGTCCTTTCCTCCTGGATATCTTGCCGATGTCAGCTAGATGACAGCTTGTTGTGGTGGCTTTGGCTACTTCTTCTCCGTGGAGGCGGAGAACTGAAGCCTTGGGAGGTATTCCGCTCGTCATTCAGGACAATTGCGTCCGCTGGCCGGCCACCCCTCCCGATTCATTGGAGAATAACAGGCGGTTCGCTCAGCCGCCCCCCGGAGGACAAATCGTGAAACATACGTTCATCGCAACCATTCTCGCAGCGGCCATCGCGCTGCCGGCCTATGCGGCCGACTACACCATCATCGCGCCGGCCGCTCCCGGCGGCGGCTGGGACCAGACCGCCCGTTCGCTGCAGACCGCGCTGCAGCAGGAGAAGATCTCCGGCAACGTGCAGGTCCAGAACGTTCCGGGCGCCGGCGGCACCATCGGCCTAGCACAGTTCAGCAGCCAGGCTGCCGGCAATCCGAATTCCCTTATCGTCGGCGGCTATGTCATGGTCGGCGCCATCCTCACCAACAAGTCGCCGGTGACGCTGAAGAACGTCACGCCGATCGCCCGCCTGACCGGCGAATATGAGGCCGTCGTCGTTCCCGCCTCGTCCGATATCAAGACGATGGCCGATCTGGTCGCGGCGCTGAAGAAGGATCCCGGAGCGGTTTCCTGGGGCGGCGGTTCGGCCGGCGGCACCGACCACATCACCGTCGGCCTGATCGCCAAGGCGTCCGGCGTCGACCCGACCAAGATCAATTATGTCGCCTTTTCCGGCGGCGGCGAGGCGCTTGCCGCCATTCTCGGCGGCCAGGTGACAGCCGGCGTATCGAGCTACAGCGAGTTCGAATCGCAGGTGAAAGCGGGCACGCTGCGTCTTCTTGCCGTATCGAGCGACAAGCGCATCGACGGCGTTGATGCCCCGACGCTGAAGGAAGCCGGCACCGATGTCAGCATCCAGAACTGGCGCATGGTTGCCGCTGCTCCCGGCCTGTCGGCAGAGCAGGTCGCAGCCATCACCTCCGATTTCGAGAAGCTGCACAGCTCCGCCACTTGGCAGGAAATCCTGAAGACCAAGGGCTGGGCCGACACTTATTTGTCCGGCGATGCCTTCAAGGCGCAGCTCGAAAAGGATGTCGCCGCCACTGAAGGCATTCTCAAAGAGATCGGACTTGTTCAATGAGCGAGGATAACACCTCCTCGGCAACCACACGCCGCCCGGATCGGGCGGCGTTCATCATTGCCGTTTTCCTCTTCGCTGTCGCCGGCGTGATGGCCTGGGATGCCGCGCATCTGAAAACGATCGCGCAGTACGATCGCATCGGCCCGGCAACCATGCCCCAAGTGGTGGCCTTCGGCCTCTTCTGTCTTGGGATCTGGACCGTAGCCGAAGCCTGGCGCGGCCAGTTTCCGGAACGCGATCGACAGGACGTGGCGCCGGTCATCTGGATCATTGCCGGTCTAGTCGGACAGATGCTGCTTTTGCGCCTCGCCGGCTTCTCGATCGCGACAGGCCTGCTGTTTGCGTTCACGGCACGCGGCTTCGGCAAACGCAAGCTCTGGATTTCGCTGCCCTTCGGCATCGTCTTCAGCTTCGTCGTCTGGGCGATCTTCTCGCAGCTGCTGCAGCTGACGCTGCCGGCCGGGCCGCTTGAACGCCTGTTCTTCTGACGGCGCGCGCTGTCAGCATTTTTGATTTTTGCGCAGCGCCGGATCGCGGAACGCACGGCCGGAACGCGCTTGGGATATCAAGATGAGCACATTCGAATTCCTATGGCAGGGGATCCTGGTTGCGATGCAGCCGATGAACCTGGTTTATGCGCTAGTCGGCGTCACACTCGGCACCGCCGTCGGCGTGCTGCCGGGCATCGGACCCGCACTCACCGTGGCGCTGCTGTTGCCCGCCACCTACAAGCTCGACCCCGGCGGTTCGCTGATCATGTTCGCGGGCATCTATTACGGCGGCATGTATGGCGGTTCGACGACCTCGATCCTGCTGAACACGCCGGGGGAAAGCGCCTCGATCGTCACGGCGCTCGAGGGCAATAAGATGGCGCGCGCCGGGCGCGGCGGACCGGCGCTGGCGACGGCGGCGATCGGCTCCTTCGTCGCCGGCCTGCTCGCTACCCTCGGGCTTGCCTTCATCGCGCCTTATATCGTCAAGCTGGCGCTGGTCTTCGGGCCGCGTGAATATTTCGCGCTGATGGTGCTCGCTTTCGTCACCGTCTCCTCGGCCTTCGGCGATTCAGCGCTCCGGGGTCTGACCTCGCTGTTCATCGGCTTTGCGCTCGCCATGGTCGGCATCGACCAACAGACAGGGCAGGCGCGGCTTTCCTTCGGCATACCCGATCTGCTTGACGGCATCGAGGTGACGACGCTCGCGGTGGCGATGTTCGCGATCGGCGAGACGCTTTACATCGCCGCGCAGGGCAACAGGCTTGAGGACAAGGTCGAGGCCGTCAAGGGCTCGCTCTGGATGAACGCGCAGGATTGGGCGCGCTCGTGGAAAGCCTGGCTGCGCGGCACGCTGATCGGCTTCCCGATCGGCGCGATGCCGGCGGGCGGCGCCGAAATCGGCACCTTCCTGTCCTATGCGACCGAAAAGCGGCTGGCGAAGAACCCCGAGGAGTTCGGCCACGGCGCCATCGAAGGCGTGGCCGGCCCAGAGGCGGCGAACAACGCATCTGCGGCCGGCACGCTGGTGCCGCTGCTGACGCTCGGCCTGCCGACGACGGCGACGGCGGCGATCATGCTTGCCGGCTTCCAGCAATACGGGCTGCAACCCGGACCGCTGCTGTTCGCCACCAACCCGCAGCTCGTCTGGGGTCTGATCGCCAGCCTGCTCATCGCCAACGCAATGCTCCTGGTCTTGAACCTGCCGATGATTGGCCTCTGGGTGCGGTTGCTGACCATTCCGAAGCCGTGGCTCTACGCAGGCATTCTGCTGTTTGCGACGCTCGGGACGATCGGCGCCAATCCGTCGGTCTTCGAACTCGGCATGCTGCTCGCCTTCGGCCTGCTCGGCTACGTAATGCGGCTCTTCGGCTATCCGATCGCGCCTGTTGTCGTCGGCCTGATCCTCGGGCCGCTGGCCGAGCAGCAACTGCGCCGGGCGCTGGCGATCAGCCAGGGCGACGTTACGACGCTGGTGATGTCACCGATCGCGGCAGGCCTTCTGATCGTGGCGGCGGCGGCTTTCCTCATTCCGTTGATCCTGCGCATTCGCGGCAGGGGCCAGGTGCTGTCGCAGCTGGCGGCAAACGAAGACTAAAAAGACGACATTACCCCTGCCTCAAGGCCGGCCATGGAGACATGCGCCGGCCTCTTCTTTTTGCATGGCAGAGGTGATTTTACGTGCGTTGTCGATGCGCCCGCGCACTGCCATCTATGGGTGGTCAACATAGAACAAGAGGAAAAGGACAATGTCCGCCATCCGTAATTCCGTCCATAATGGCTTCCTGGGTCGCGCATTCGCTGCGCTGAGCGCCGCAAATGCCGTCAGCGCCGCTGTCGAAGCCGGTCGCCGTCCGCGCGCCCGAGACCTCACGGAACTCGGCATCGATCCGGCCTCCTTCAACCGGGTCATCCGCTAAGCTCTTCAAGGCATGCATGAATGAAACAGCCCGCAACCGGATGGTCGCGGGCTTTATTTTTGTTTCGCCGAAGGAGCCGCAACGCGGGGCGTTGCGGCATGTAGCTCGTCAGGCGTGCAGTTCATCCCGCCGGCCGGCATGATCTTCCACCCGTTCGCGCCTGTTGTGGCGGATGGACGACCAGAGCGACAGACCGATCAAGACCGCGCCGCCGAGACCGGTGATGACCTCGGGAATGTGCACCAGGGTCTGCGCATACATGATCACCGAGAGGATCAGGATGGCGTAGAAGGCGCCATGTTCGAGATAGCGGTATTCGGCGAGCGTTCCCTTCTCCACCAGCATGATCGTCATCGAGCGCACATACATGGCGCCGATGCCGAGACCGATGGCGATGACGAAGAGGTTCTGCGTCAGGGCGAAGGCGCCGATGACGCCGTCGAAGGAGAAGCTGGCGTCCAGCACCTCCAGATAGATGAAGGCGCCGAGACCACCCTTGGCGGCGGCGCTCATCGTCTGCTGCGATGCGTCGAGCAACTCGCCGACGACCTCGACTGCGAGGAAGGTGAGCAGGCCATAAATCGCGCAATGGACGAAGACGCTGGCTTCCTCGCCGCCGATCAGCCAGGAGAAGACAAGCATCAGTGCCAGCACGAAGGCGATCTCGATGCCCCTGATGGTGGCCGAGCGCGCCATCACCTTTTCCAGGCCGCGAAGCCAATGGATCTTCTTCTCATGATCGAAGAAATAGCTGAGGCCGACCATCATCAGGAAGGTGCCGCCGAAGGCTGCGATCGGCAGATGCGCATCGTTCATGATGCGGGCATATTCCTCGGGTTCGCGGGCAGCCAGCACCAGAGCGTCCCAGGGGCCGATCCGTGCCGCGATCGCGACGATTGCCAGCGGAAAGACGATGCGCATGCCGAAGACGGCAATGATGATGCCCCAGGTGAGGAAGCGTTTCTGCCAGACCGGCGTCATCTCCTTCAGCTTGTTGGCATTGACGATGGCATTGTCGAAGGAGAGCGAGATCTCCAGCACCGCAAGCACGGTGCAGATGAAGAAGACGGTCGCCATGCCGCCGATGGTGCCGGTCGTCTGCCAACCGAGCACAGCGCCGAGAACAAGGCCGAGGGCCGTGACGATGAACGCCCAGCGGAAATAGCCGAGCGAGGATTTATCGGTCGCAGACTGGTTCATGGCCGCACCTCGCGGCCGCAAAGCCTATTTGAGAGGGTGGAGATATTGTAAAAACACGGCATACCACAATGGGCATGCTGACAAGGCATGGTGAGCTTTTTCATCGATGAAAAATCCGCCGGCTGAGCTGCAGGCGGTACCGACATCACGAGAGCGCCGTAAAAACTCTCGCCAGAGGGGCCCGGCACCAATGTTCCCCGCAGCCGATGTCTGGAAGGCTGCGGGATAGGCCCTAGGTAATGAACTTCCCGAACCAGTCAAGTCCAATCGCGACACAGAAATCGGCAAATATTAGGGAACCATCCGGGCCTCCGTTCGTTTGATCCTGGTTGAGCTTAAAGGAGGCCGATGATGCACACTTCGACCCATATCCCCGACAAACGCACGGAAGCGTCCGACCGCATGAAGCGGGCAAGACCGAACCGCATGCAGAAGGCGCAGGTGCTGCCGCCGCATCATGTCGACCTGACCCTGACGCCCGGCGTCATCCACGACATTCATGTACCGGCACATGTCACCGGCGCGGACCTCTCCAAGGGCGGTCCTGATATCAAGGGCAAAAAATAATCGGCCTTTGGCCACGTCGACCGTAATCTGAAACAGGGTGAGAAACATATGAGTGTGAATTTTGTGCCCCACGACATCTTCATCCGGCACGAAAATGAATGGAAGGCCGTCCGTGAAGCCGCGGATGAACGCATCGATATCGGCAAGCGCCAAAAGCCGCTCACCGCTTCCATCATTCGCCCGGCATCTGTCGGGAAAAGCGATCCTTCGGCCGCACGATCCGAATGACAAACGGACAGTCAAGTTCGCAAGAACGCCCGGCAACGCCGGGCGTTTTGTTTATCTATTTTCGCTCATCCCCATCGATACGCTGCCCGGAATTATAGCCGAGCCACTGTTCGAGCTTGCCGAAGGCGAAGAGGACGCAAATTGCGGCAAGCGTCGTGAAGAAGGCAACCGGCCAATAGCCGAAGCCCATCGCGAGGCCGGTCGCGCCGGAGAGCCACATGCCCGCGCCCGTCGTCAGCCCGTGGATCCGGCCTCTGGCAAAGACGATCATGCCCGCGGCCAGGAAGGCGACGCCTGCGGTCACTGCTTCGATGACACGCAACGGGTCGATGCGGACCTGTTCGCCATCGGCAAAACCCGGCATGTGCACGGCCTCGATCGAAATGATGGCGAAGAGGGCGGCGGCAAGGCTGATCAGGATATGCGTGCGGAAGCCGGCAGGGCGGTCGCGCGCCTCGCGTTCGAAGCCGATGAGGCCACCGAAGACGATGGCGCCGAGCAGGCGGGCAAAGATGACGGGATAGTGGATACGCGATGCCGGTATCATGTCGGCGAAGATGAGATCCATAAAAATTTCCTTGGGCAGACGGATTTTTCGCTGGCTAACGTCCCGGCGCCGGATTTGTTCAGCTTTTTTGCCCGCCAGGCGCTCGACGTCAGCGGAGTAGCGGGATCGTGCGAGGAAGCGATCGGTGGGAACACACTATCCTTACACCGTGCCAACCTTTCGGAAAGGATTGAGCGGCGATAATCCCGGCCTCACGGGATTCGGACAGATGGCCAAGACAGCAACACGCGGCCGCCGTAAGGCGCCGGCGAGAGGAAAGAGCAGGGCGCGCAACAGCGGTGGCGGGCTGTTGCCCTGGACGGTGATCGGCATTGCCGCGATCGCCAGCATCGCCGCCTATGACAACTGGAAGAGCATCAAGCCGATGCTCGCCAAACAGCCGGTCCCGACGATACGGGAAATGACGGAGGCAAAGCCGGCCGCTCGGAAGGATGCGCCGCCGAAGCCGGTGGCGCTCGCAGCACCGACGCCGAAAGTGGCGCCGCCGCCAGCACAACTCTTGCCGCCGGCAGCCATTCCCACACCGATCGTTCAGCCGGTAAAGGCGATGCCGTCTGGTTCCTCTCCTGCAACTGCGGAAACCGGGGCGGCCGCCTTCGGTTATTGCGGGCAGGGCGCGCACATCAACTGCGTCGGCGACGGCGGCGTCTTCTGGTACAAGGGCGAAAAGATCGTGATCGCCGACATGGCAAGCCCGATTGCCGACCGGGCGCGCTGCGATGACGAGCGCAGGGTGGCCTTTACCGCCAAGGCGCGGCTGCTGGCGCTTCTGAACGCCGGACCCTTCACCCTGAATGCAGCTGGTAAAACCGAGTCTTCCGGCGCGCCGAGGGTCGTCTCGCGCGACGGGCGCTCCTTCGGGGTGCAGTTGATCAATGAGGGGCTGGCGCGCAAGCCCGGGGCTGCCGGCGGCGCATGGTGCGCCGCCTGACGAGGACTACTTATCCTTCTTCACCAATTTGCCGCCGGTGCGGAAGCTGCCGGTGAAGGAGGAGTCCTTGCTTTCGGCGGTGCATTCGATCGCGATCGGCTTGCCGGCATAAGGATTGCCGAAGGTGCAGAAGCCGGCGACCTTGACCTGGCCGGTCATCTTGTTGCCGACGCCGGTCGTGACGAGGCTCAGCGGCAGGCGAGCATTGCCGTTGGAGGCTGGCTTGATGCCGCTGCCATCGCCCTGGAAACCGAGCGCCTTACCGTCTGAAGTGAAGATAAAGGTCACCGAGCCGTTGGCCAGCGTGACGCTGGCAAGCTCATTTTTGCAACCCTTCGTGGCGTCGAATTTGGCGACGACCAGTTTGGCGCATTTGCCGGAAAGCGTAATGACGCCGGGGGCGCCGGGAAATGTCTCTGGCGGGGAGGCGGGCGCAGCAGAGGCTGGCAAGGCGAGGACGACGGCAAAAAGGCCGGCGGCGACAAGCGCGGATAACTTCATTTCGATCTCAAACCCCATGTCCTGGCGAGGCGAATCACCGCCACGCCTTCGATTCGCCATGGCATGGCTCTGTGTCCGAATTTGGTTCCGCCATTCCTCCAGCACAAAGATTCCGCCGGCCGCCGGGCAGGCCCTATCGACGGCAGATGAGCGAAAAGCGGCTGAGCTTACCGGCTAAAAGATCCAGCAACGGGGCAGAAGCCTGCCGGAAATCGGCAAGGGCCGATGTGACCGACAGTAGCGAGGCGCTCAACGAGCGCCCGCCATCTTTGACGCAGTTTTGATCAACGGGAATGGGCCCAGGCAGGGAAGTCCAGGCCCATTCTTTCCCAATCGGAGGTCAGTCAGATCAGGATTTGCAGCTGCCGGTTTTATGCGAGGCGTTATCCCGTAGCCGCAGCACGCGGGGTGACATGCATTGGCCGGCAACCCCTTATCAGAACGCGCGCTGCAGGCGGAAGAAGCCCGAGGTGACGTCGTCAGCATTGTCCGGATCGAGGTACTGAACCGAAACCTTTGCCGAGAAGTTGTCGACGATCTGGTAGTCGACCGTTACGCCGGCCTTCCAGGCGTTAACGTCATCGTTGAACTCGCCGGCGGTGACGCCGTAGTTGTCGTAGTACTGAACAGCCGGGGTGATCTTCAGCTTGTCGGTCGCCTTGATGGCGTATTCGGCAGCGATCGCCCATTCTGCCTTGTTGTAGTAGGCGTTCGGGTTGGACGCGTAGACAACTGCGAGGCCGAGCGTGCCCGGACCGACAGCAACCGTACCCATGGCGCGGACGGCGCCTTCTTCATTGTCGGTGTCGTAACCGGCGGTGATCTGGTAGCTGAAGATACCAGCCTTGCCGCCGAGACCGACCGCAACGCCAACGTTGTTCGGCTCTTCGCCGTTGTAGAACGGGCCGTCTTCCAGCTCGTCGACGCTGATGCCGGCGTAGAAGGCCTCGGTTTCGTACTGATAACGCAGCGAGTTGTGCAGCGTGACCGGAGAACCGATATCGTCGGTTTCGCCGGAGAGGCCGTCGTCCCACCAGCTGTAAAAGAGACCAGCGCGGAAGCCTGCGATGTCGATGTAAGCGGAGTCGAGGATAGCCTTCTGGGCCGAAGCGTTGTCAGCATTGAACTGCATGACGATGACGCCGGTCAGCGGACCATATTCGGTGTCGCTCTTGGCGGTGAACTGAACCTGCCCGCGGGTGCGGGCGTCCCAGTCGGAATCGTTGGCGACAGAACCGCCGCCGCCGGCGCCGATCGAGCTGGCGTTCGGAGCGACGTCAACCTGGAAACGGATGTAGCCGTTGATCTTCAGGCAGGTTTCGGTGCCGGGGATGTAGAAGTAGCCGGTGCCGTAAGCGTCGCAGACGCGAACATATTCAACCGGTTCCGGCTCGGCAGCGACGATGGCGTCAGCAGCCTGAGCGCCGGATACTGCTGCGAGAGCAGCAGCGGAGCCGAGAAGAAGGCTCTTGATGTTCATGGAATAACCTCCAGTTCAGATGCAAGAGGATGAAGACCGTTGCCGTCGGCAGTCCCTACGGATCTTCACCCCGTGTGATCGAAGCGGCACCTTTTTAGCTCGGTGCCTGCCTCGCCGCGGAAGTTACATAGTGGATGCTGCACTGCAACGTCATTGTCGATCATGACAGCAGGGCGCACCGGCTATGTTGCTGAAATAACACGCGTTTTGTCACAAACTTGTCATCTGCCCGTCACAAAATTGAGATCCTCGCCGGTTCGGCAACGATCGGCTGACGGCGGGCGGCAATATGCAATTGATGCTGGCGTGAGCAGGTCCTTATATGTGGAAACGCCGTCGCTGCAATCTCGGCGATTCGAAGAAAACCCGACAGTCCTCGTGAGTTGCCAGGGCATGCAGCTTGACTTTGCCGGAGGGCGTAAGGACGCCGGGCGCGCGGGAAAGGTCTCGGGCAGAGTGCGGCAGAGCCCGGTAAGTTGAGGAGAATAATTACGCCGCTGTCGGTCGCGAAATCTGAATCTCTGGTCTTAAATGCGATCCGTTCGCGATGGCAATCCGCCGTGCGCCGGACAGGCTAATTCCTATGCATCACCGATTTGGCCTGCAGGGCGGGCTCTGTCGGGCAAAGACAGCGGTCAGCCACCTATGCCCTGCAAATCACTCGAGAGTAGCTTCCTTGCGCGCCACATTGCCGCTCACGTTGATGTCGATACCCAGCATCGTGCTGCCGCTCAAGTCGACGCCGTAATCAAGGAGATTCTGCCGCGTCAGATGAAGCATCACGCGGCCTGCCTGTTCAACCGGCCGGCCTCGCATATGAGATACGACATATTCGGCAGTGACGGGGTAGCGTCCCTGAGGGAGGCTGACACCCTTTGCCAAGGAAATCTTGTCGCTGGAAACCACGAGAGTTTTGCGTCGTTTCATTACCTGCGCCAAACCGAGAACTCCTATTGGCAGGTTTGTCGAACCTGCGGGCCACGATGTAAAAAGGCCTCTCGATTTCTCGAAAGGCCTTATAGATCAAGCAATCTGGATGGTGGGCGTGACAGGGATTGAACCTGTGACCCCTACGATGTCAACGTAGTGCTCTCCCGCTGAGCTACACGCCCATCCGATGGCGGCGCATAGATCACAAAACCTTCGGAGCCGTCAATAGGCTTTTTTCAGTTTTGTGACGCACCGCCCGGCAAGCCTTATGCGGCAAGCATTTTGTTGACCTCGTCTACGAGGTCGCGCAGGTGGAACGGCTTGGAAAGGACCTTGGCATCCTTCGGTGCCTTCGAATCGGGGTTCAGCGCCACGGCGGCAAAACCGGTGATGAACATCACCTTCAGGTCAGGATCGAGTTCGGTGGCCCGGCGCGCCAGCTCGATGCCATCCATCTCGGGCATGACGATATCGGTCAAGAGCAGAGAAAACGGCTCCTCGCGCAGCCGGTCATAGGCGCTGGCGCCATTGTCATAAGAAAGGACCTTGTAACCGGCCTTTTCCAGCGCTTTCACCAGGAAGCGGCGCATGTCGTTGTCGTCTTCGGCGAGAAGTATCTTCTGAGTCATCAATCCAGACCGCTGATCAATAGGTTTTGGGTGGGCTGCCCGCCGTTTACACTAGTCTTCGCCCGGTAAACAACCGGTGAATTGCCTGTCCGCGACTGCCATCCCTTCTACATAGTATGGACTTGAGGGCGGGCAACTGGCAACATGGACGAAGCAGCCAGTTCATGACATGGTAAAGAGGGCCGAAAGTGCCGGAAATCCGCGAATACGAGCTTTTTGAGGTTCATGAGCCCGTGTCGCAGACCATTCCCTTCGTCTACAACTCTCCCCACAGCGGCCGCATTTATCCACCGGAATTCATCGCCCAGTCGAGGCTGGAAGGCATTGCCATCCGCCGTTCCGAGGATCATTACGTCGACGAGCTGTTCGGTTCAGCCGTCGAGCTCGGCGCGCCATTGCTCGCCGCCAATTTTCCCCGTGCCTATCTCGACGTCAACCGTGAGCCCTACGAACTCGATCCGCGGATGTTCGATGGGCTGCTGCCGCCCTATGCCAATGTCAATTCGCTGAGGGTCGCCGGTGGACTCGGAACCATTCCGCGCATCGTTGCCGAAAACATGGAGATTTATTCGCGGCGGCTGCCGGTGCAGGAGGGGCTCGACCGGGTCGAAGCGGTTTACAAACCCTATCATGCGGCGCTGCGCCGGCTGATTGCCCGCACCCATGTGCAGTTCGGCTTCGGCGTGCTGATCGACTGCCACTCGATGCCCGGCAATGTGCGTGTGGCCGGCTGCAACGGGCGGCCCGATTTCATCATCGGGGATCGTTACGGCACCAGTGCTTCGGCCGAACTTTCGCGCGCCGCCATCGCCATTCTCGAGGAAATGGGCTTCGCGGCGATCCGCAACAAGCCTTATGCCGGCGGCTTTATCACCGAACATTACGGCCGCCCGTCGCGCGGGTTGCATGCGCTGCAGATCGAAGTGAACCGGGCGATCTATGTCGACGAAGTGACGCTGGAAAAGCGCGAGGATTTCTCCCAGGTGGTCGACGCCGTCACGGCCTTCATGCAGCAGATGGCGGACTATGTCGAGAAATTCGCCGGTGAACGGGCCCTGGCTGCCGAATAAGCTTTCGAACTCCCCGTTTTCCGCCTGCCTTCCGGCAAAAAAAACCGCGCTGGTCAGCGCGGCTAAGTCTAGGGAGGAAACACCCAAGGAGGGTATTTACAGTCAGAAGACTGTACGAAAGACGCTACTATTGCATTGCACAAATGTCAAGCAATATATTGCGCTGCGATATCTTTGGGCAGTTCGCCTGAAATTGCCTCCTTCGTTTGCATTCCCGCCACTTTTCGGTATGAAGGCCCATTCCCGCCAGCCAAACGGTGCCACCATGCTTCCTGACCGTTCGTTCTTCAATCGTCTGGCGGAGGCCGCCCGCGGCGAGACGCTGCCGCGTTTCCGCTCCGGCCTCGACGTCACGAACAAACTTTCTTCCGGTTTCGATCCGGTGACGGAAGGCGACCGGGCAGCCGAGCTCGCCATCCGGGCGCTGATCGAGGAGAATTTCCCCGATCACGGCATTCTCGGCGAGGAGCACGGCGATGTCGGGCTCGACCGGGACTATGTCTGGGTCATCGATCCGATCGACGGCACTCGCGCCTTCATATCGGGCGTGCCGGTCTGGGGAACGCTGATCGGCCTGCAGAAGGAGGGCCGGGCGATCATGGGCATGATCGAGCAGCCCTTTACCGGCGAACGCTATTTCGCCGATGAGAACGGCTCGATCTATATCGGGCCGGAGGGCGAGCGGCGGTTGGTAACGCGCCAATGCGAGTCGCTTTCGAATGCCATCCTGTTTACCACGTCGCCACATCTCTTCGCCGGCGATGAGATGGAAAAATACCGGGAGATCGAGGGCCAGGTGCGGCTCTTCCGCTATGGATGCGACTGCTATGCCTATGCGCTGCTTGCCGCCGGCCATATCGACCTCGTCATCGAGAACGGGCTGAAGCCCTATGACGTCGGCGGCATCATTCCCGTCATCGAGGGAGCGGGCGGCATCATCACTACTTGGGATGGCGGCCGGCCGGAAAACGGCGGCTCGATCATCGCCGCCGGCAGCCGGGCGATCTATGAGCAGGCTATCGCCGTTCTGCAGCGCTGACCCCGGTCAGCGTTGCTGATCCCCCGGTCAGCGTTGCTGATCTGGTGTCACGTGCCGAGGGCGGCGACGTCGTGATTATCCTCGGCATCGCTGCCGGGGATGAAGGCGTGGAAGGCGGCGAGTGCCGCAGCGCGGTAGATATCCCGTTCCTGGAAGATTTCGTGGCGGGCGCCGTTGATCGGCACCAGCTGGCCGGCGCGGAAATAGCGCGAGAGCCGCTCCTGCGCCGTATAGGGCACGACGCCGTCACGCGTCGGGGCGATAATGATGGTCGGGATGGTGATCGAAAAGAGATGATTGGGCGTGGTGACCCGATCCATGGCGCGGAAAGCTTCGGTTAGCCAGCGGGCCGTCGGCGGCCCAAGCGTCAGTTCCGGATGGGCCTTCATCATTGCGACATTGCGCTCGAAACGGGTTACGTCCGAGGTCAGCGGATTGTCGCGGAAATCCGGCTCCTTCAATTTCGAGGTCAGCGGCATGAAGCCGAGGCCGGCGGCCGTCAGCGTGCCGGCAAGAGTGCGGATGACGCGGGGTGAAGCCGACTGGCCGGTCAGGCCGATGAAGGGAGCCGACAGCACCATCCGATCGATACGGGTGGTGAGATAGGGGGCGGCCGATAGCGCGATCAGCCCGCCTGTGGAGTGGCCGAGCAGGTAGAAGGGCAGGCGGGTATCCGGCAGCACTATCTTCTCGAGGAACGTATCGAGATCGCGTTCGTAATCGGAAAAGCTGCGGATATGGCCGTGATTGCGGCGCTTCAGAAGCCGTGACGAACCGCCCTGGCCGCGCAGATCGAAGGTCGCGACCCAAAGGCCTTTGGCCGTCAGCTCACGGATCGTCTCGAAATATTTTTCGATATATTCGTTGCGGCCATGGATGATGACGACCGTTCCTTTAGCGACCTGACCGCCGGAGCGAAAAACGGCATAACGCACTTGGTGGCCGTCATGGGTTTCGAAGAACCCTTCGGTTCGGTTTTCCGGGGCAGGATTGTCGGGCGTCGAATAGAGAACCTGATCCATGACCTTGCCAATGCCGCTGCTGACTGTTTCTCTATTAGAGCACCGTGCGTCCTTTCGGACGCACAAAGGACGCTCTAACTCCCAGAATCGAAGGATCGTGCTTCCGAAAATCGATTCCGATTTTCGGAAGCACGATCCGTTAGGGATAGCCTATGGCACACGGCTTGGAAAGCGGCGGCCACTCGAAGGGCTGATAGCGGGAAAAGGGCCGGCAGGAGCATGAGGGTGCTCGCAGCCGGCCGAAGTTAAGGCTGAAGAAGAAGGGACGATGCACTTCAGCCGTCGGGGCCAGTGTCACCCGACGTCGCCATTTCTAAGATGACGTGCCTGAACGTGCTCCGAACCGGCCGTTCACGCGAGGTTCACGGACAGTTCAAGGCGATTTCAAAAAGGTCTTGAACTCGCCGAATCCCGTCCCCATCTCCTTGCTGCGGGTGCCGAAAAAGGGCCCGCGCAACCGTCCCGAGGCCGCCAAAGATGGGGTTTCAGGGGCATTTATCGCAACACGTCGCTTCCGCAGGAGGACATTATGCGTCACGTAGACTTCTCTCCCCTTTATCGTTCGACGGTCGGTTTCGACCGGCTTTTCACCATGCTCGACAGCCTCGCTCAGCCGGAGCAGGCGCAGACCTATCCGCCCTACAATATCGAGCGCACTGGTGAAAACACCTATCGCATCACCATGGCAGTAGCCGGTTTCGACGAAACGGAACTGTCGATCGAAGCCCATGCCAATGTGCTGTCCGTGAAGGGTGAAAAGAACGAGGATACTGCAGAAGGCGGCGAATTCCTCTATCGCGGCATTGCCAAGCGCGCTTTCGAGCGCCGCTTCCAGCTTGCCGACCATGTCGAGGTATCAGCCGCTTCGCTGAAGAACGGCCTGCTTCACATCGTTCTTCTGCGCAACATTCCCGAGACCATGAAGCCCCGCAAGATCGCGATTGCCGCAGAGCCGGTCGATGCTCCGAAGGCCATCGAGGCGCAGGTCATCAACGGTTAATCATTGTTCCCTTTCGAGGAAACGGACGGCGCTCCACCGGGGCGCCGTTTTTCATTTGCTCACGCCGGGCTGGCGGCATCCTTCATCTGCTGTTCCGTCGCGCGGCGGGCCGCAGCGGCGGCGTATTTCTGGGCGATGATGGCACAAGCCATCAGCTGGATCTGATGGAAGAGCATCAGCGGAAGCACGATTGCGCCGATCGACTGGCCGGCGAAGATGACGTTCGCCATCGGCACGCCACTTGCCAGACTCTTCTTCGATCCGCAGAAGGTGATGGTGATCTCATCGCCCTTGTTGAAGCCCAGCCAGCGGCTGCCGAACATCGTCAAAACAAGGACAAATACCAGAAGCATGATGTCGGCGATGATGACGACCGCGATGTCGGCGATCGAGAAGGTGTGCCACAGGCCTTCTACGACCGCGTTCGAGAAAGCGAGATAGACCACCATCAGGATCGAGCCGCGGTCGACGGGCATCAGGATCTTCTTCCTGGCGCGGATCCAGTCGCCAATCCAGGGCTGCAGGATCTGGCCGACTACGAAGGGGGCAAGCAGCTGCAGCAGGATCTGCTGGAGCGCGTCGAAGGAGAAGCTGCCATGGCCGCCGACGGAAAACAGCAGGCCGACGAGCAGCGGCGTCAGGAACATGCCGAAAATATTGGACGCGGAGGCCGAGCAGATGGCGGCGGGCACGTTGCCGCCCGCCATCGAGGTGAAGGCGATCGAGGACTGCACCGTCGACGGCAGTACGCAGAGGAAGAGAATACCGAGATAAAGCGGCTGCGGCAGGATCGTATTGGGGATGTAGCCGAGCCCGAGGCCGAGCAGCGGGAAGACGCCGAAGGTCGTCAGCAGGATGACGAGATGCAGGCGCCAGTGCAAGAGGCCAGCAATGACCACATCGCGTGAGAGGCGGGCGCCGTGCAGGAAAAACAGCGCCGCAATGGCGAGATCGGTGGCGATGCCGAAATAAGCCGAGAATGTGCCGCTCGCCGGAAACAGCGAGGCGAGAATGACCGTGCAGACGAGCAGGATGGTGAACGTATCGGGCAGAAAGCGGCGCATGACGGTCTCGCGACAAAAAACAGTCATGGTTCTGTCGTCCATTATGATCCAGGATGCAAGAAATAACAGTTATCGGAAATCTGGATTATGCTGGACCTTTCGCAATTGCGCAGTTTCGTCGCCGTTGAACAGATGGGCAGCTTTACGCTCGCCGCGGAAAGGCTGGGTCTCGGCCAATCCACAGTCAGCCAGCACATCCAGCGGCTGGAGGCGGCTCTCGGGCGCAAGTTGCTTGCGCGCGACACGCACAAGGTGATGCTGACCGGCGATGGAGAGGCGCTGCTGTCGCATGCACGCGCCATGCTTTCGATCGAGGGGCAGGTACAGTCGCTGTTCAAGAGCAACAGCCTGCGCGGCAGGCTGCGGCTTGGGGTGTCGGAAGATTTCGTCACCAGTCAGCTGCCGGCGGTGCTCGAGGATTTCGTTCGGTCGCATCCGTCGGTCGACCTCGAACTGACGGTGGCGCTTTCCGGCGTCCTCTACGAGATGCAGGACAATGGTGAGATCGACCTGGTGCTAGCCAAGCGCCGGCTCGGCGACGCGCGGGGAACGCTCGTCTATCGGGAGCCGCTCGTCTGGCTGGCGCGCGATCCCGAGCATGTGCTCGCCTCCGGCCTGCTGCCGCTGATCGCCTTTCCGCCACCGAGCGTTACGCGGGCGATCGCGCTGGAAGCGCTCGGGCGAAACGGCGTGGCGTGGCGGATCGTCTGCACCTGCGGCAGCCTTAGCGGCCTGACGGCGGCGGCGCGGGCCGGAATGGGCGTGCTGGTGCAACCACGTAGCATGGCTCCGTCAGGGCTGAAGGAAATCGCCGCGGGAAAGCTGCCGGTCCTGGAGGATGTGGAATTCGTGCTGGTGCCGCGCAAGGGCGCAGATCGGGCGCTGGTCGCCGCCCTTTCGGAGGATATTCTGCAAAAGGTGAGAAGGTTGAGGGCGGCGTGAGCTGTGGCCCAGCGAAAGGCCCGCTGAAAAGGCAGGCCCTTTCAGGCGGCCGTCACGCGGCGAGGCACTTCAGGAAACCATCGACATCCGCTTCCGTCGTCGCGAAGCTGGTGACGAGGCGGATCAAAGCCTCATTTTCAGAAACGAGTTCCGCTGTGGCGGCCGGGATCGGCCATTCATAGAATTTGGCGCCCCTGCCTTCCGCCGTTTTTGCAGCGCTTTTGCTGACGACTGCGAAGACCTCGTTGGACGCGGTTGGCCAGGCGAGGCGGGCGGCGTTGCTGGCGCCGATACCGGCGCGCAGGCGGTCGGCCATGCCGTTCGAATGGCGGGCGAGATCGAGCCAGAGGTTGTTTTCGAAATAGGCATCGAACTGGGCGGCGATGAAGCGCGATTTGGAAAAGAGTTGGGCGGCGCGCTTGCGGATGAAGGGCATTTCCCTTGCCTGATCGGGATTGAAGAAGACGATTGCCTCCGCGCACCAGCAGCCGTTCTTGGTGCCGCCGAAGGACAGCATGTCGACGCCGCGCTTCCACGTCATCTCGGCGGGGGTAGCGTCTAGCGCGATCAGCGCATTGGCAAAGCGGGCGCCATCCATGTGGAACGGCAGGTTGCGCTTTTTTGATATGGCGGCGATCTCGCCGATCTCCGGCAGGGAATAGACGGTGCCAATCTCGGTTGCCTGGGTTATCGTCACCGCGCTGGCGCGGCCATGACGCAGCGCGTCTTCAGGATAATGAGCAATCTTCGCCGAGAGCCTGGCCGGATCGATCTTGCCGGCTTCGCCATCGACAGCGACGAGACGGGCGGAGCCCGAGAAGAATTCCGGCGCCCCGCATTCATCTTCGATGACGTGGGCTTCCGAATGGCAGAAGGTGATCCCGCCGGGGCGCTGGACGCTCGCGAGCGACAGCGAGTTGGCGGCGGTGCCGGTGGCGACGAAGAAAACGGAAACGTCACGTTCGAAGATCTCGGAAAAGCGGGCCTCGACCTTTCGATCGAGATCACCGGCGCCGTAGGCTGGGGCAAAGCCGGCCGATTCCGAGAGCAGGCGCTCGGCAATGGATCTGTGGGCGCCGGCCCAGTTATCGGAAGCAAAGAACATGGCGGAAACCGTGCGGAGTGGAGCGGGTGGAGAGGTTCGCAGCGGACAGTAAGCCAAAGCTTCACCGGATCAAGGCTATCACCCCGTGACGCATCACAGAAATTGAACTACGCAATCAATAAAAAGAATAATGCACTCATGCGTAATTTAATTTCGCCATTGGGGTTTATGTGGCAATCTTCCGTCGTCAAATCGCGTTTTTTCGCGGCGCGCTCTTGCGGAGCGAGATCGTTTCTGGCATAGAACGGATGGATTAGGACAGTGTTGCTGTCCTATTTTGGCCTTAACGGCCGAAGAGGCGCCGAAAACCCTGGCAGCGACGGGCTTTCACGCTATAGTTCTTCCGAGCGTCTAGCCTTTGGCTGGCGCGCGGAGGCGAATGGCAGGCGCGGAACGCGACGGTTTGCTTTCCTTTGAGCAGATGTCTGCGGCCGATCTTCACAATGCAACAGCGCTGTCATGCGCCGAACCTATCTTCGGGTGCGGCTCGGACGAAAAGCCGCCCGCGGCCCCGCGGGCTTCGACAGGAGGAAAGACGATGACGAAGACGCCATCCATGGAATTTGACCGATTTGCCGCTGATAAGGTGCGCGGGACGGCCAATACGTCCAAATCCGCCTCCGGCCTGCCGAAGAAACAGGGCCTCTACGATCCCCGCAACGAGCACGATGCCTGCGGTGTCGGCTTCGTCGCGCATATGAAGGGCGAAAAGTCGCACCAGATCGTCAAGGACGGCTTGTTCATCCTCGAGAACCTGACACATCGCGGCGCCGTCGGCGCTGATCCGCTGATGGGTGACGGCGCCGGCATCCTGGTGCAGATTCCTGACCGCTTCTTCCGTGAGGAGATGGCCGTGCAAGGGATCACTCTGCCGCCGGTCGGGGAATATGGTGTCGGCCATATCTTCATGCCGCGCGATGAAAAGCAGATCGAGCACTTCAAGAAGGTGATCAAGGACGTCGTCGAAGAGGAAGGCCAGGTCCTTATCGGCTTTCGCGACGTGCCGGTCGATAATTCCTCGCTTTCCAAAGCGCCGGCAATTGCCGCGACCGAGCCTCATCACGTGCAGGTTTTCATCGGTGCCGGCGAGGATGCCGAAAACAACGACGAGTTCGAGCGCCGCCTGTTCACGCTGCGCAAGGTGATCTCCAACCGCATCTATGACGAGTTCGACGGCGAAGAGAGCAATTTCTACCCGGTATCGCTGTCCTCGGCGACGGTGGTCTACAAGGGCATGTTCCTGGCCTATCAGGTCGGCGCCTATTATAAGGACCTGTCGGACCCGCGTTTCGAAAGCGCGGTAGCGCTCGTGCATCAGCGCTTTTCGACCAACACCTTCCCTTCCTGGAAGCTCGCGCACCCCTATCGCATGGTTGCCCATAACGGCGAGATCAACACGCTGCGCGGCAACGTCAACTGGATGGCCGCCCGCCAGGCCTCGGTGTCCTCGCCGCTGTTCGGTGAGGATATCTCCAAACTCTGGCCGATCTCCTACGAGGGGCAGTCGGACACGGCCTGCTTCGACAACGCGCTCGAATTCCTGGTGCGCGGCGGTTATTCGCTGGCGCATGCGGTGATGATGCTGATCCCGGAAGCCTGGGCCGGCAACCAGTCGATGGCGGCTGAACGCAAGGCCTTCTATGAGTATCACGCGGCCCTGATGGAACCGTGGGACGGACCGGCGGCCGTCGCCTTCACCGATGGCAAGCAGATCGGCGCCACACTCGACCGCAACGGCCTCAGGCCGGCGCGTTATCTCGTGACCGACGACGACCGCGTCATCATGGCGTCCGAGGCCGGCGTGCTGCCGGTTCCGGAAGAGAAGATCATCCAGAAATGGCGCCTGCAGCCGGGCAAGATGCTGCTGATCGATATGGAAGAAGGCCGTATCATCTCCGACGACGAGGTGAAGTCGAAGCTTGCAACGGCGCATCCCTATCGCAGCTGGCTCGACCGCACCCAGCTCATCCTTGAAGACCTGAAGCCGGTGGAGCCGCGGGCGCTGCGCCGCGACGTGTCGCTGCTCGACCGCCAGCAGGCCTTTGGCTACACAACCGAGGATACCAAGATCCTGATGTCGCCGATGGCGACGACGGGGCAGGAGGCGATCGGTTCCATGGGTACCGATACGCCGATCTCGGCGATGTCGGAAAAGCCGAAGCTGCTCTATACCTATTTCAAGCAGAACTTCGCGCAGGTAACGAACCCGCCGATCGATCCGATCCGCGAAGAGCTTGTCATGAGCCTCGTCTCCTTCATCGGCCCGCGCCCGAACATTCTCGATCACGAAGGCATGGCGAACGCCAAGCGACTCGAAGTGCGCCAGCCGATCCTGACCAACGGCGACCTCGAGAAGATCCGTTCGATCGGTCATACGGAAGACCGCTTCGACACCAAGACGCTGGATTTCACCTATGATATCGAGCGCGGTGCAGCCGGCATGCCCGAAATGCTCGACCGGCTCTGCGAGCGCGCCGAAGCGGCGGTCAAGGGCGGTTACAACATCATCGTGCTCTCCGACCGCCAGATCGGGCCTGACAGAATCGCCATTCCGGCGCTGCTGGCAACGGCTGCCGTGCACCATCACCTGATCCGCAAGGGGCTTCGCACCTCGGTCGGTCTCGTCGTCGAGACCGGCGAGCCGCGCGAAGTGCATCATTTCTGCCTGCTCGCCGGCTACGGCGCCGAGGCGATCAACCCATATCTCGCCTTCGACACGCTGCTCGACATGCATGCCAAGGGCGAATTCCCGAAGGAGGTGGATGCCTCCGAAATCGTCTACCGTTACATTAAGGCGGTCGGCAAAGGCATCCTAAAGGTCATGTCGAAGATGGGTATTTCGACCTATCAGTCCTATTGCGGTGCCCAGATCTTCGATGCGATCGGCCTGTCGTCGGAACTGGTCGACAAGTATTTCTTCGGAACCGCGACGATGATCGAAGGCATCGGCCTCGAGGCGATCGCCGAAGAGACCGTCGCCCGTCATACGGCAGCCTTCGGCAAGGATCCGCTCTTGGCGACGACGCTCGATATCGGCGGCGAATATGCCTACCGCATGCGCGGCGAAAGCCATGCCTGGACGCCGGATGCGGTTGCGGCCCTCCAGCATGCCGTGCGCGGCAATGCCGAAGACCGCTATCGCGAATTCGCCGAGATGGTGAACAATTCGGCGCTGCGCATGAACACGATCCGCGGGCTGTTCAACATCAAGAGCGCCGAAGCGCTCGGCCGCAACCCGGTCTCGATCGACGAAGTCGAGCCGGCGGCCGATATCGTCAAGCGGTTCTCGACGGGGGCGATGTCCTTCGGCTCGATCTCGCGCGAGGCGCATACGACACTGGCGGTCGCCATGAACCGGATCGGCGGCAAGTCGAACACCGGTGAGGGCGGTGAGGAATCCGATCGCTACATGCCGTTGCCGGATGGCTCGACCAATCCGGAACGTTCGGCGATCAAGCAGATCGCCTCGGGCCGCTTCGGCGTCACCACAGAATATCTGGTCAATGCCGACGTGCTGCAGATCAAGGTGGCGCAGGGTGCAAAGCCCGGCGAAGGCGGCCAGCTGCCCGGTCACAAGGTCGACGCGACCGTCGCCAAGACCCGCCACTCGACGCCGGGTGTCGGCCTCATCTCGCCGCCGCCGCACCACGACATCTATTCGATCGAGGATCTGGCGCAGCTGATCTACGATCTGAAGAACGTCAACCCGACCTCCGACGTTTCGGTCAAGCTCGTCTCCGAAGTCGGCGTCGGCACGGTGGCCGCCGGTGTCGCCAAGGCGCGCGCCGATCATATCACGGTCGCCGGCTTCGACGGCGGCACGGGTGCCTCGCCGCTGACCTCGCTCAAGCATGCCGGCAGCCCCTGGGAGATCGGCCTTGCCGAGACCCAGCAGACGTTGGTGCTGAACGGCCTGCGTTCGCGCGTCGCGCTGCAGGTCGACGGTGGCCTGAAGACCGGTCGCGACGTCATCATCGGGGCGCTGCTTGGCGCCGACGAGTTCGGCTTCGCCACCGCGCCGCTGATCGCCGCCGGCTGCATCATGATGCGCAAGTGCCATCTCAACACCTGTCCGGTCGGCGTGGCGACCCAGGATCCGGTGCTGCGCAAGCGCTTCAAGGGTACGCCGGAGCACGTCATCAACTACTTCTTCTTCGTCGCCAACGAAGTGCGCGAGATCCTCGCCTCGCTCGGGTTTACCCGGCTCGACGACATCATCGGCGCCTCGGAACTGCTTGAGAAGGACGAGATGCTGGCGCATTGGAAGGCCAGGGGCCTCGATTTCAGCCGGATCTTCCACAAGGTCGACGCTCCCAAGCAGGAGACTTTCTGGACGAGCCGGCAACAGCACCCGATCGACGATATTCTCGATCGCGCGCTGATCGAGCAGGCACAGCCGGCGCTGACCGACAAGACGCCTGTCGCTTTCGAGGTTGGCATCAAGAACGTCGACCGTTCGGCGGGCGCGATGCTGTCCGGCGAAGTCGCCAAGCGCTTCCGCCACCGCGGGCTGAAGGAAGACACGATCAATGTAACGCTTCGCGGCACGGCGGGGCAGAGCTTCGGTGCTTTCCTGGCGCGCGGTGTCACCTTCAACCTGATCGGCGACGGCAACGACTATGTCGGCAAGGGTCTTTCGGGCGGCAAGATCATCATCCGGCCGCCAGAGGATTCGCGGATCGTGGCCGAGCACTCGATCATCGTCGGCAACACCGTGCTTTACGGCGCCACCGAGGGCGAATGCTACTTCCGCGGTGTGGCGGGTGAACGGTTCGCCGTGCGCAATTCGGGTGCGATCGCCATCGTCGAGGGGGTCGGCGATCATGGCTGCGAATATATGACCGGCGGCGTCGTCGTCGTGCTTGGTGCTACCGGCCGCAACTTCGCAGCCGGCATGTCGGGCGGTGTCGCCTATGTGCTCGATGAAGCCGGCGATTTCGCCAGCCGCTGCAACATGGCGATGGTCGAGCTCGAGCCGGTGCCGGAAGAGGACGACATGCTGGAGAAGCTGCATCATCACGGCGGCGATCTCATGCACAAGGGACGCGTCGATGTCTCGGGTGACATGACGCGCCATGACGAGGAGCGCCTCTACCAGCTGATTTCCAACCATCTGCACTATACGGGGTCGACCCGTGCCAAGCAGATCCTGGACAATTGGGCCGATTATCGTCCGAAGTTCCGTAAGGTCATGCCTGTGGAATACCGGCGTGCGCTCGAGGAAATGGAGCGCAGCCGGATGGGCATCGCCGCGGAATGATTTGAACCGGGGCATCCGCCACCTGCCGGTCGCAGATGGCGGATGCCGGAAACATCTCGATGACTCGTGATGCTGCTGAGGATGGCGAAAAGCCGTCCGGATCGCGCGATGTCCTTCAGGAGATCTGTTCCAATGACGGTCAAGGGAAGCAATCCGCCCGGGATACCGGGACTGACGACAGACAACTGGCCGCGGGTGAGGCGGTCATGAGGGTAAGGGACGAAGAAATGGGTAAGGTAACAGGATTTCTGGAAATCGACCGGCAGGTGGCGAAGTACCAGCCGGCGTCGGATCGTATCCGTCATTTCCGCGAGTTCACGATCCCGATGTCGGACCCGGAAGTGCAGAAACAGGCCGCCCGCTGCATGGACTGTGGCATCCCCTATTGTCACGGCCCCACCGGCTGCCCGATTCACAACCAGATTCCGGATTGGAACGACCTCGTCTACAATAATAACTGGGAAGCGGCGATTCAGAACCTGCATTCGACCAACAACTTCCCTGAATTCACCGGCCGTGTCTGCCCCGCTCCCTGCGAGGAAGCCTGCACTTTGAATCTCGAGGATGCGCCGGTCGCCATCAAGACGGTCGAGCAGGCGATCGCCGACAAGGCCTATGAACTCGGTTTTATCCGGCCGCAGCCGGCGACGGTCCATACCGGCAAGAAGGTCGCCGTCATCGGATCCGGCCCGGCCGGCATGGCGGCGGCCCAGCAGCTTGGCCGCGCCGGCCACGAGGTGCATGTCTATGAGCGCGAGACCAAGCCGGGCGGCCTATTGCGCTACGGCATTCCCGATTTCAAGATGGAGAAGAACTTCATCGACCGCCGCGTCGAGCAGATGAAGGGCGAGGGCGTCACCTTCCATTGCGGCGTCAATGTCGGCGTCGACGTCAAGGTCGAGCAGCTGCTCGCCGATCACGACGCCGTTCTCTACTGCGGCGGCTCCGAGACGCCGCGCGAAGCGGGCATTCCGGGCACGGATCTGGCAGGCGTGCATGATGCGATGCCCTATCTCGTGCAGCAGAACCGCCGCGTCGGGCGTGAGAATATCGACAGCGTCGGCTGGCCGTCGGATCCGATCCTTGCCGGCGCCAAACATGTCGTCGTCGTCGGCGGCGGCGACACGGCTTCGGACTGCGTTGGCACCGCCTTCCGCCAGGGAGCCGTCAAGGTCACCCAGCTCGACATCCGGCCGCAGCCGCCGGAAAAGGAAGACAAGCTCGCCGTCTGGCCCTTCTGGGCGACGAAGATGCGCACCTCCTCCTCGCAGGCCGAGGGCGCCGTGCGTGAATTCCAGGTCGCAACGCTCGAATTCATCGGCGAAGACGGCGTGCTGACGGGCGTCAAATGCTGCGAGGTCGACGAGCGCCGGCGGCCGGTTGCCGGCACGGAATTCGTCATTCGTGCCGATCTCGCCTTCATCGCCATCGGTTTCCGCGGCCCGTTCACCACAAGCGTGCTGAAGGAACTCGAAGGCAAGCTGACACTCAATACCGATAAGCGTGGCTCAACCAATGTCGTGGCCAATGATCGCGACTACAAGACGTCGATCGACAAGTTCTGGACGGCGGGCGACGTGCGCCGCGGCCAGTCGCTGGTGGTCTGGGCGATCCGCGAAGGCCGCCAGGCGGCACGCGCCATCGACGAGGCCTTGATGGGCTCGACCGTCCTGCCGAACTGATCGCACCTCACATAGGCCCACAATGAGACGAACTCCGCCCTTCCGGCGGAGCTTTTTATGTCCGACAGCGCGCTCTTTCGTCGTGCGGCCGCAGGCGGCGCAAACGAAAGGAAGGCACCTCGCGAGACCTCCTCAGTTTGTTGACAAAGTCTCCTCCGTCATGCTCGGCCCTGTGCCGAGCATCTAACCACAGCGATTGCTTGACGGAAAAGTATTTATCTTAATGGACCGGCGCAGATCCTCGACACAAGGCCGAGGATGACGTCGCGGATTTTGCTGTGGTTTGTGGCAGCCCGGGAACACCACCTCGCGCCGACCTTCTCATTTCACCGAGACTTCGGCTGGCGTCTTGGTCGCCGGCATGCGGTAGTCGTCGACGCGCCCGACAGGAGCCGGCCTCATCTCTCCCTGCTCGACCAGGAGATCGCGCGGCGACTTCGTCAGCGTCATCGGCGGCGGCTGTGCCCCGAGAAGCTCGGTGCCGCCGTCGAGATTGGGATCGGAGAGGCTGATAGGCACGGTGTGTTCGACCGGATTGGTGGGAAGGCCGAGGCCAGGCAAGTTGCTTTCATCCAGGCGCACCAGATCAGGGCTTGCCTGGGCGCCGAGAATACGGCGGGCCGGCTTCTCCACATAAAAGGCAAGCTTGCGCCGGCCGGCCTGGGTGAGATTGATGCCGTCGGAGGTGCGCAGGCGCACCTGCTGGCCGTTCACGTCGGAGCCGGTGACGATGAAATTGCCGTTTTCGTCGACAAAACCATCCCAGATATCGACGAATTCGCCGCCGATGCTCTCGACCTGGTTACGATAAAGCTGGTTCATCTGAACGGCATCGGCTGTCATCTGATCGGATTCGAAGGCGGGAAGGCCGACCCAGAGAAGGGGGATCTTGCGGCTGGTGACTTCCTTGCCGAAGGAAAGAACGCGCCGGCGATATTCGGTAAACCAGCCGTCGGTGCGGAACTTCTCCTTGGCGGTATCGGTCACCATCTGCTGGCGGTCGTTGGCGCCGATCATGACGACGACCATTGCCGGCTTCAGCTCGTCAATCATCTTCAGCAACTGTTCCGGCCAGTTGTAGTAATCGTCGCGGACAAGACCCGAGGAAACATTGCCGCGGGCTTCGACGATGACGCCGGGCGAAGTCTCGAAGGCGGCGGTCAGGCCGTCGCCGAGGCCGCTGGCAAGAAAATCGCCGACAATCAGGATCTTGCGGGCGTCGGGAAGCTTCTGCACGACAGGCTCTTCTTCCTGTACCGGAGCGCGGACCGGCGGCGTGGTGCGGGGATTGACCACCGCTTTCTGGGCTGGCGGCGGGCGCTTACGCTGCTGGCGTCTCGGCTGCGGCACATCAGGAGCCTGCGGGCTATCGTCGAGGTAGCGCCGGCCGAGGAAGAAATCCAAGATCGACCGCCGCTGATAGCGCTGCTCCTGGGCTTGCGCGACGGTCACCGGCGCAACAGCGCCGAGACAGAGCGAAGCGGCCATCAAGGCGAGCATGAGCCAGCGGATTTCAGTGGTCCGGTCAGTTTTCTTCGTCATGGGCAGTTCCGCATCTGCCGGCATCTTGCACTGAGGGCAAGCCAGCTTCTACCCCCGCTTATGTAGGTCACCGCTAGGCCGCTTCTAGCGGCGCAGTGCGTTCAGAAGCGGCAGCGAGGGCTCGCCGTCCGGCTGCATGCCGATGCGCTCCTGCACGGCCGATATCGCCGCTTTGGAACCCGAGCCGAAATTGCCGTCGACCTCGCCATTATAATAGCCGAGCGTCTTGAGACGGGTTTGCAGCTCGAATTTCTCGGTGATGTCGAGCGCGCCGTCGGGACGCGGCCAGCGCTGCTGCATGCCGCCATAGCCGGCGATCTGGTCGGCCAGCAGGCCGATGGCAAGCGCATAGCTGTCCGACGCATTGTAGTTCTTGATGGTGAAGAAGTTTGCGGTCATCAGGAAGCCGGGGCCGCCGGCGCCGGCCGGCATTTTCAGCACGGCCTTGGTGCCGCCGTCGCGGAAGGGCTTGCCATTGGCGCGTTTCAGGCCGAGCTCCGCCCATTGGGCCAACGTGTGAGTTTTTCCAGCCTGCTTGGCGGCTGGCGCGGGAACGACGACCTCATAACCCCAGGTCTTGCCGGTGTCCCAGCCATTTTTCATCAGCAAGTTGGCCGAAGTCGCAAGCGCATCCGGCACCGAGTTCCAGATGTCGCGATGGCCGTTGCCGTCGGCATCGACAGCATAGAGCAGATAGCTCGTCGGGATAAACTGGGTGTGGCCCATGGCGCCTGCCCATGAGCCGGTCATCTCACGTGCCGGCACGTCGCCGTTCTGCAGGATCTTCAGCGCGGCAACCAGCTGTTTCTTGGCGAATTTGGCGCGGCTCGGATCGGCATAGGCAAGCGTTGCCAGCGCGCGCGGCACGTAGTGCAGCCGGTCGTTCTTGTCGAGGATTGCGCCGTAATTCGATTCCATCGACCAGATCGCCAGGAGAATGGACTTTTCGACGCCGAAGCGCTGCTCGATGGCACTGAGCGTGCGCGCATGCTTGACGGCCATCTCGCGGCCGATCTTGACTGTGTAGGGATTGACGCGCGAATCGACGTAGTCCCAGATCTTCGAGGTGAATTCCGGCTGATAGGCCGCTTTTTCAAGCACGGTCGGGTCAGGTTCGCTCACGCCGGAAAAGGCCTTTTGATAAGTTGCCTTACTGATGCCACTCTCAGCGGCAGTTTGGTAAAAATCCGCGATCCATTTCTGGAACCGGGTATCGGCTTTCGCGCTGTCGGGGACCAGGCCTACCTGGGCGGCGACAATGAGGGCGAGAGCAAGACCACGAAGGGAGTTTTTGTGATTCTGGATCATCGACAGTCGTATCCGTCATCTTCAGTTTTCGGTGCATCAGGGGCATCATGTCCGCCCAGACCCGAGACTACAGGAACGGAGTCAACAAATTCTTTACCATGGCGGCTCGCGGCGGTCACCATTGCAAAACAGTAGCAATTCTATACTAGTCAGTCGTGAACGGCTTTATTTAAAAGGCGATTTAGTCAAAGCAGGAGGCCTGTGTGGCGCATCACAATAAAGTTCGTAAGGCAGTTTTCCCGGTGGCGGGGTTGGGAACGCGATTCCTACCGGCGACGAAGGCTGTTCCGAAGGAAATGTTGACCGTTGTCGACAAGCCTATCATCCAATATGTGGTCGATGAGGCGCTCGAAGCCGGAATCGAGCATCTGGTCTTCGTTACCGGACGCAACAAGCACATCATCGAAGACTATTTCGACATTCATTTCGAGCTGGAACAGACACTGCGCCAGCGCGCCAAGGAGGCGGAAATCACCCTTCTTGCCGAGCAACTGCCGAAGGCCGGGACGGTGAGCTTCACCCGTCAGCAGGAGCCGCTCGGCCTCGGCCATGCCGTGTGGTGCGCCCGCGAAATCGTCGGCGACGAACCTTTCGCGCTGCTGCTGCCCGATATGATCATGAAGGGCGACAAGGGCTGCATGAAGGGCATGATCGACCTTTACGGCCAGAGCGGCGGCAACATCATCGCCGTCGAGGAATGCGCCCCCGATCAGGCTCATAAATACGGCATCGTCGGCGTCGGCGAAGCGATCGGCGAAGGCTTTCGCATCACCGGCATGGTGGAAAAGCCAGCCAAGGGAACGGCGCCCTCGAATTTCTTCATCAACGGCCGCTACATCCTGCAGCCAGAGATCTTCAAGATCCTCGAAACTCAGGAACGCGGCGCCGGCAACGAGATCCAGCTCACCGACGGCATGCTGAAGCTGCTGAAGGAGCAGGATTTCGCCGGTTACCACTTCCGCGGCACGACCTACGACTGCGGAGCCAAGGACGGCTTCATCCTGGCGAACGTCGCTTATGCCCTCGAACGTGCTGACATCCGTCCGTCGGTCGAAGGCGGTTTCAAGGAATTGGTCGCAGGGCTGAACTAAGGTTCCGTCAGGCCTATCAGTGATCGACGCCGCGCTTCCCTTCGGATGCGCGGCGTTATCTTTTCAGCTTGAGGCCGACACCGGCGCGCCATTGCTGCGAGTCCTCGCCGTCCTTGCGCGTCGTCAGTTCGTAGCCAAGCGTGCTCGTCAGATCGAGATAGCGGTTGATGTTCCAGATCAGGCCGGTCGCCGCGGTATGGACGAGTTCGTCGTTGATGGTGCTGTCGGTGGGATAATCGCGCCAAATCAGGCCGCCGATCATCGTGCCGACGAGATTGTCGCGCAACTGGTGGGTGACCGTCGTCGTCAGCGCGTGCGAGACGTAGCCGCTTTCCCCTGCCGTGGTCGAGGGCTGGATGCTCGTCTGCAGGTCGAGATTGACATCGGTGCCGCGGATCGGCGACCAGAGCAGGCTCGCATCGAGGGTAGCCGTATCGATCGAATCGAGGCGGCTGTCTTCAAAGTCCGCCCTCGCGTAGCCTATGCCGATCTCGCCCTTCAGCTTTTCGCCGAGGTCGACCTCGACGCCCGCCTTGACGCCGTAGCTATGACCTGAGCGTTCGTAACCGGCGGAATCGCGTGTCTCGTCATAGACCGTGCGGCCGATCGTGCCCTCGATGAAAGGAATGAGCGCGGGAGAGAGTTCGTAGCCGACTCGGCCGCGCAGCGTGCCGGTCGTCTGGTTGCGATCGCTCAAGGTCACGGTGGTGCCGTTGGCGAGCGTGGCATCCGAATAGACGGAGCGCGTCAGCGCCAGCGCCGTCGTGCCGCGCAGGATGCCGAAATCGCGTTGGATGGAGGCGCCGGCCGAAAACTCCTGCACATCGGACTGCTGTGTGGCATCGGCGATGGCGTCGGGATCGTCCGTATCCTCGCGGTAGAAATTGTAGCCGGCCGTGAGGTGCGCGACCGTATCCTGTGGAAGGTCCAGCCGGAGATCGCCGTTGACCTTGAAGGACGGCTGCTCCTCGCCTTCACCGCTGATGTTCCTTTGCCAGGCGCCTTCAGAGGTGACGGTCAGCTGGTGGCGGCGCCAGTCGGAAGTGAGCGTCGCGGCCGCATCCGTTTCGAGGAAGGCGCGCCGTTGACTGGTATTGCCGTCCTTCGTGGTCTCGGTGTTGATGCTTTGGGTCACGCTCGGCCGGAGCACGAAGGTGCCGATCGGAATACCCGGCGTTTCTGCCGTCGAGGCGCTTTCCGCAGTCCTGCGGCCCGGCAGCGTCTCGTCCACCCGTGCCTTGCGGGTGTTCAGCCGGCGCATGTCCTCGTCCAGGATGGAGCCGGTGATGTCGTCGCCTGATTGCGCATCCGGTATGGCGGGCCTCTGCTGGGCATCGTCCGCATTTCCAGCCGTTCCAGTTGCCGCGGGGACGGTGGAACCGTCGCTTTCGTCATCGAAACCGTTGCTTGTGTTGCCATTGTCCTGGGTGGCGGAGCGGCTACCGGGCGTACTCGACAGCTGCAGTGAGGCGGACTGCGCGAAAGCCGCCGTCTGGGCGAAAAGCAGGCTGCCGAACACAGCAGAGCAGACGACACGGCTCATGGCGCGGAGCGGCGTCACACTGCTCGTCTGTTTTGGCTGGCCCATGCAATTCGTGCCTGACATGCTTTCGGTTCTTACCCAAAGGTAAAGCCTTGTGGTTAACCATTCGTTGCCGCCGGCGAACGCTGTTCACACTTCGGAAATGGTGCGGGGTGGACTTGGAAAGTGAAAAGGTCTAACGCATCTTCATGAACAGAAGAGCGATCAAACTCGTTGAAAACAGTGTGCTCGAATCGGCAAAACGCACGATAGAGACCGAAAAACGCGGTCTTGAAGCGCTCGAACGGGCCTTTGATGATGGACTGGCCGGTCCTTTCGCCCGGGCCGTCGAGGTCATCGGCGATATCTCCGGGCGTGTCATCGTCACCGGCGTCGGCAAGAGCGGCCATATTGGCGCCAAGCTTGCGGCGACATTCGCCTCGACCGGCACGCCCGCCTTTTTCGTGCATGCGGCCGAAGCCAATCATGGCGATCTCGGCATGATCGCACGCGATGACGTCGTCTTGGCGATTTCCAAAGGCGGCGAAAGCGCCGAGCTCAAGAGCATCATTTCCTTCACACGACGCTTTTCGATCCCCCTGATCGCGATCACCTGCAGCGGAGCTTCGTCGCTTGCGTCGGCCGCCGACATCGTGCTTTTGGTGCCGAACGAACAGGAAGCCTGCCCCAATGGGCTGGCGCCGACGACCTCTACGCTGATGCAGCTAGCACTTGGCGACGCCTTGGCCGTCGCACTCCTGGAAGCGCGGGGCTTTACCGCCACCGACTTCCACGTTTTCCATCCCGGTGGCATGCTCGGTGCGAGCCTGATGCATGTCGCCGATATCATGCATACCGGCGAGAAGCTGCCGCTCGTTGCCAAGGGCACGCCGATGCCCGAGGCGATCACGGTGCTGTCGCGCAAGCATTTCGGCTGCGTCGGTGTGCTCGACGAGGATGGGCGGCTCTGCGGCATCGTCACCGAAGGCGACATGGCTCGGAACCTGAGCCGCAATCTTGCCGAACTAGCCGTCGACGACATCATGACGAAGACACCGAAGACAGTGAGACCGACGATGCTGGCGACGGCGGCGCTGGCGTTGCTCAACCAGCACCACATCGGCGCCCTGATCGTCATCGATGAGGATAGCCGGCCGATTGGGCTGGTGCACTTCCATGACCTGCTGCGGATCGGCGTCGCCTGATCGGCGCCTTCCGGTCAGACTGGCTCGACTCTGAGGTCGCGGCCATTGCTCGAGACCACCTTCACCCGCGTTCCCACAGGAAGATCGGGTCCCATCACCTGCCACAGCGTATCATCGAGCCGGATGCGGCCGCGGCCCTCGCGGATCGGCTCCTGCAGCGTCGCGGTGCGTCCGATAAGACTTGCACCGCGTTGATTGAGGAAGGGCTCGTCGGTCTCGGCGTTGCGCAGAGTCAGCCGGCGGCCGGCAAAGGTCGTGGCGACGGCCAGAAGTGCAAAAAGGATCGCCTGGAGTTCCCAGACCCAGAAGGCGCTGTCCCAGAAGAGCAGGGACAATGCGCCGACGATCAAGGCCGCTAGGCCGATCCAGACCAAGAAGAAACCTGGCACGACCATTTCGGCGGCCAGCAGCACGAGACCGGCGACCCACCAGTTCCATGGACCGAGTTCCGCGATGATCTTTGCCATCATGGCTTATCGCTCCTGATCCGGATTGGAGGAATTGGGGGCCGGGGGATTGATCGGCGGCGTCGAGCGGATCGGCGCGGGACGCGGACGCGGCGCGGTCGGTGGCGGATTGCCGCCGTCACCGAAGACTTCGCGGGCGATGGCACCGATGCCGCCGAGCGAGCCCAAGATGGACGAGGCTTCCATCGGCATCAGCACGATCTTGGAATTAGGCGCCGAGCCGACGGAGGCGAGCGCTTCGGTGTATTTCTGGGCGACGAAATAGTTGATCGCCTGAACATCGCCGGCGGCGATTGCTTCAGAGACCATCTTCGTCGCCTTGGCTTCGGCCTCGGCCAACCGCTCGCGGGCTTCGGCGTTGCGGAAAGCAGCTTCGCGCTGGCCCTCTGCCTGCAAAATGGCGGATTGCTTGGCACCCTCGGCCCTGAGGATCTGCGCGTTGCGCGCGCCTTCGGCTTCCAGGACCTGGGCGCGCTTCTCACGCTCCGCCTTCATCTGGCGGGCCATCGCGTCTACGAGGTCGCGCGGCGGCTGAATATCCTTGATTTCAACGCGCGTGACCTTGATACCCCAGGGCTGAACAGCCTCGTCGACGACGCGCAGCAGCCGGTCGTTGATCGCGTCGCGGTTGGAAAGCAGTTCGTCGAGGTCCATGGAACCCATGACCGAGCGGATGTTGGTCATGGTGAGATTGAGGATGGCATTTTCGAGATGAGAGACCTGGTAGGCGGCCTGGGCGGCGTTAAGCACCTGATAAAAGGCGACGGCATCGGCGGAAACCGAAGCATTGTCCTTGGTGATCACCTCCTGGGTCGGTACATCAAGCACCTGCTCCATGACATTCATGCGGGCGCCGACACGCTCGATGAAAGGGGTGATGAGGTTGAGGCCCGGCTCCAGCGTGCGGGTGTATCGGCCGAAGCGCTCGATGGTATAGCGATAGCCCTGCGGCACGGTCTTGATCCCGGCAAAAAGCACCAGGATGACAAAAATGACCAGCACGATCACGACGATGTCGAAGCCGCCGAACAGCATGAAAAATTCCTCCCATCGGCGCATGCGCTCGCGCCCACAACTGATGTGGTGAGTTAGCATGTTCTTTGCGAGGAAGAAATGACACGTGGATTCACCACCTTCCGACGAGAGAAGATCTCGTGCCGGCAGGCTAGGCGCGGCTAACGTCGGCTATCCCTTCGGTGCTGCTTTCCGGTCAGGTTTCTCAGACCCAGCCCTGCAATTCGCGCCGGACAACCTTTTCCAGCACCTTCATGCCGTCTTCACTGTCGTTGAGGCAGGGGATATGGGCGAACTTCTCGCCCCCATTCTCGTGGAAGGAATGGGCTGCCTGTTCGGCGATTTCCTCCAGCGTTTCAAGGCAGTCGGAGACGAAGCCGGGATTGATGATGGCGATGCGCTTGACGCCCTGGCTGGCAAGTTTTTCCACCGTCTTGTCGGTATAGGGTTGCAGCCATTCCTCCGGTCCGAAGCGGGACTGAAAGGTGACCATGAAGGTCTCCTTGGTGAGCCCGAGCCGCTCGCGCAGCAGGCGGCCGGTCTTTTGACATTGACAGTAATAGGGATCGCCCTGCTTGAAATAGGACATCGGAATGCCGTGGAAGGAGGCAAGCAACATGTCCGGCTTCCAGTCGAGCGTCGAAAGGTGCTTTTCGACGGATTGGGCTAGTGCCTCGATATAGGTCTCGTCGTCGTGATAGTCGGGCACGGTGCGCAGCGCCGGCTGCCAGCGCATCGAGAGAAGCTTCTGGAAGGCCTTGTCGTTGACCGTGGCCGTGGTCGCCGCCGCATATTGCGGATAGAGCGGGAAAAGCACGATCCGGTCGCAGCCCTCTTGCTTCAATGCGTCGATGCGCGAAGCAATCGACGGCGTTCCGTAACGCATTGCCCAGTCGACCTTGACGTTTTCGAGATCGCGCAGGCGCTCGGCCATCAGTTCCGACTGGTTGCGGGTGTAGGTGCGGAGATAACTTTCGTTCTTCTCCTTGTTCCAGATCAGCTCATAGGCCTTCCCAACCTTCTGCGGGCGCCTATTGAGCACGATACCGAACAGGATCGGATACCATTTCCAGGGCGACCATTCGATGACGCGGCGATCGGTGAGGAATTCCCTGAGATAGCGGCGCATCGAGATATAATCGGTACCGTCCGGCGTACCGAGATTGACCAGCAGCACACCGATCTTACCGGATTTTACGGCCGGATGGTCCGCCGGGCGGATTGAAGTATCTGCGGTCATTTTGGCCCCAACGCTCTCATTTCTGTCACATCGGCTCATACGCTGCCGGGAGATTAGGGTTCTATAGAAAGAAAAACCGGCCCGGGAAACCCCGTGCCGGTCATGGCAATCGGGACAAATTGTCTTATTTTGCCGGAACCTGGATTTCCTTGCCGATCGTCAGGTGGCGCGGGTTCGGGCTGCCGTTTGCTTCCGATAGCTTTCGCCATAGCGTGCCGTCGCCATAGAAGCTGACGGCGAGATCCCAGAAGGTATCACCGGCGGCAATGACATGAGTGGCGGGCGTCGCTGCTGCGGGCGCGGAGGTTGCCGGAGCTGGAGCCGGTTCCGTCGCAGGCGCGGCAGGGGCAGGCGCGGCCGGTGTCGCAGGGGCAGGCTCGGGAGCCGGAGCGGGTGCAGCCGGAGCAGGAGCGGGCTCGGTCGCCGGCGCAGGTGCTGCCGGAGCTGGAGCAGGAGCCGCCGGTTCGGCGGCGGGCGCCTGTGCTACAGTCGCACCGAGTTCAGTGACGCGGCCGTCGGTATAGGGCTTGTAAGGCGAATGAGCGGCCAGATATGCGGCGGTCACGTCGGCAAGGTCCGGACCATAATCGTAAGCGTTCTTGCCTTCCTTGAAGATCGTATAGCCGTCGCCGCCGGCCCGCATGAAGTTGTTGGTAGCGACCTTGTAGGTCTTGGCCGGATCGATCGGCACGAAGTTGTCGCCGTCCTTCACCTGGACATCGCTGACACGGCCGCCGACAGGCTTCGACTGGTCGAAGGAGAATTTCAACCCGGCGACCTGGGGAAAGCGTCCGGCACCCTGGTCGATCTGGCTGACGCCATTTTCGAGCGCCTTGACGACATCCGCGCCGGTCGCCTCAAACGTGGCGAGGGTGTTCTGGAACGGCAGGACGGTGATGACCTCGCCCTGGGTGACGTCGCCGCCGTCGATCGAGGCGCGCAGGCCGCCGCCGTTCTGGATGGCGATGGTGACGCCCTGGTTCTTGGTGCGATCAAGAATGGCGTCGGCGACCAGATTGCCCATCGAGCATTCCTTGACGCGGCAAACCTTACGGTCGCCATCGATCGGGCCTTCAGAGGAGCCGATCACCTTCTTGCGCAGTTCCTCGATCGGCTTTGCCAGTTCGGCGACGCGGCTGACGACAGCGGGGTCGGGCGTGAAGGACGAATCGACCAGGATCGGATCGCCCTTGGCATCCTTGACGACGCCATTATCGTCGAAATTGACGACGAGATCGCCGAGATACTTGCTGTAGGAGGCGGCCTGGACGACCGGCACCTTATAGCCGCCGGGATTGTCGACCATCGTCGGATATGGGCCTTCGGCCTTCGGATCGGTGTTGGAGAGCAGGCTATGGGAATGGCCGCCGACAACGACGTCGACATCCGGAATCTTGGCGATGAAAGCTAGGTCACGGGGATAACCGACATGGGTGAGCGCGATGATCTTGTTGACGCCCTGGCCCTTCAGATCCTGAACGGCGGCGGTGATTGTCTGGACGTCGTCTGCGATCGTGACGTTCGGGCCAGGGGAAGAAAGCTCCGGCGTATCATTGGTGACGGCACCGACGATGCCGATCTTCTGGCCGCCGACATCGAGCACCAGCGACGGCTTGATGCGATCGCCGAGCTTTGAGGCGGCGCTCGCCTTGATGTTTGCCGTCACGACGGGGAATTGCACCTTGTCGAGAAAGGTCGCGAGCCCATCTTCGCTGTCGTCGAATTCATGATTGCCGACGGTCATGGCGTCGAACTTCATCAGGTTCAGGAATTCGGCTTCGGCCGCGCCCTTGTAGGTCGTGTAGAAGAGCGAGCCCTGGAAATTGTCGCCGGCATTCAGGAGAAGGACGTTCTTGCCCGACAGCGCCTGACGGCGCTGGTCGATCGCAGTCTTCAGGCGGGCAGCACCGCCGAAGCATTCCTTCTTGCCTTCTTCCTCGGCCGAGCAGGTGGAATCGAACTTGTTGATCGATTCGATGCGTGAATGGAAATCGTTGATATGAAGAATATTGAGTTCGTAATCTGCAAAGGCTGCGCCCGCGCTCAGCGCCAGCATGGACGCGGTCAAAAGACCGAAGCTGAAAGACTTCGTCATCCCTGTTCTCCTGATTGAGGCGAAAGATCCCCCTCGCCGATCGCTTCCGTAGTCCGCCGGGCAATCACCCGGCGTGCGGATGTTCCATCAGACGACGCACGACCGCAAGAGAAAGCTGGGCCAGGCGGGGCGCTTTCCAAGGGGGCGGGGCAAAAAAGCCGGCGGCTATCCCAGGCATTCGCCGGTGGCGGTGTTTCGGTAGAGTTCTTGCACGGCCTCGGCAATATTCGGAACCGTGGCGAGCGCGACGATCAGGCAGAGAAGGGAAACGAGGCGATGAAAGCGCCTGCCGGTCCGGTAGCCAAGGAGCGCGCCGAGGCCATAGGTCAGGACTGCCGGCAGGGCGAAGATCAGCACTGACAATGGCCCGTCGCAATCGGGAGCGGCAATGCCCTGGGCACGATAGACGTTGGCCGCCAGAAGGACGCAAATGCGGCAAGCGGTAGTGCGACCAGCAGAACAAGGTAACCGGCGAACACTCGCATGGTGGCTTCCCCGCAAGCCTATCTACTCTTTCAGCCGCGGCGGGAAAGCGTGAACTGTGAACCTGTCGCGGTAGTGCAATTAAGCTGGCTTGGCCCAATTAGGGCGCAGTTAACCAGAGAGCTTGTTTTTTTGACATTCGAATAAAGGTTTATTTGGATAATTTTATCGGGCCCGACTGTATATGTTCCCGATGCCATCTGCGTGTTTGTTCCGTCGCTGGTGCGAGTTACAAACTGGCCGCCTGTGAAGGTCGAAGTTAAGCCATTGGCATCCGTCCACTCGCCTTCAACAGAATTCGTAACGGGCGCGGCAGCGATCGGCATGGGGCGCGGCTCCGATGAAACGCAGGCGGCAAGAGCGGCCGCTGCACTGACAAGAACGAGACCAGTTCTGATTTTCATAAGGCTTCTCCCGGCGAATCGGCGTGGCGGTCGCCCGCCAAGTTCGGGCAAAACATGGCGTGCGCCCGCCATGATGGCAAGGCTTGGAGCAAGGGCGGCGGCATTTATACAGCCAGCGTTACAAAAATGCCCGCCTCGCGGCGGGCATTGTTAAAATCCCTGTGGGCGATCTTAGCGGACGAGAATGTTCCTGAACTGCCACGGGTCTTTGATGTCGATATCCTCGGGGAAGAGGCCCGGACGGCCGTCGAGCGGCGTCCAGTCGGTGTAGTGGCCTTCGACCGGGCCGAGATAGGGCATCTGCACTTCGAGGCAGCGCTTGTAATCGATCTCGTCGGCTTCGACGATGCCGGCAGTCGGGTGTTCCAGCGCCCAGACCATGCCGGCGAGGACGGCTGATGTGACCTGCAGGCCGGTGGCGTTCTGATAGGGTGCGATACGGCGGGTTTCTTCCAGCGACAGGCGCGAGCCATACCAGTACGCATTCTTCTCATGGCCGTAGAGCAGGACGCCGAGCTCGTCGATGCCGTCTTCCAGTTCGTCCTCGTCGAGAACGTGATGGACCGGCTGCGGCGTGCCGCCGTTGCCGAACATCTCATGCAGCGAGAGCACGGCGTCGTTGGCCGGATGGTAGGCATAGTGGCAAGTCGGACGGAAGGTCACTTCGCCGTCCTTATCGCGCACCGTGAAGTAATCGGCGATCGAGATCGACTCGTTGTGGGTGACGAGGAAGCCGTATTGCGGGCCGGGGGTCGGGCACCAGGTGCGCACGCGGGTGTTGGCGCCGGGCTGTTCCAGGTAGATCGCCGCCCTGTTGCCCTTCTTGTGCTTCTTGGCATTCTTCGGCATCCACTCTTCGTGCGTGCCCCAGCCGAGTTCGGCCGGCTGCATGCCTTCGGAGATGAAGCCTTCGACGGACCAGGTGTTCCAGAAGACGTTGAGCGGCTTCGGATGCTTGGTGCGCTGGGTGTCGCGCTCGGCAATGTGGATGCCCTTGACGCCGAGCTTCTTCATCAGCTTGGCCCAGCCTTCACGATCGTGCTGGTCCGGCTCGTCGAATTTCAGGCCGATGTCGTTGGCGAGGTTGACGAGCGCCTGCTTGACGAACCAGGAAACCATGCCCGGATTGGCGCCGCAGGTGGAGACGGCGGTGGCGCCGCCCGGGTTCTTCGCCTTTTCCTTGCGCACGGTTTCGCGCAGCGCATAGTTGGTGCGGTCGGCATTGCTCATGCCCTTGTCGAAATAGAAGCCGAGCCAGGGCTCAACCACCGTATCGATATAGAGAACGTCGAGCTTGCGGCAGAGCTTGATGATATCGAGCGAGGAGGTGTCGACCGAGAGGTTGACGCAGAAACCCTGGCCTTCGCCCTCCGTCAGCAGCGGCTTCAGCAGGTCCTTGTAATTGTCCTTGGTGACATATTCCTTGATGTGGCGAACGCCGTGCTTCTTCAGAATCTCCATGTCGGCGGGTTCTTCGCGCGGGTCGATGACGACCATCCGGCTTTTGTCGAATTTGAAGTGGCGCTCGATCAGGGGCAGGGTGCCGCGGCCGATGGAGCCAAAGCCGATCATCACGATCGGACCGGTAATTTCGGCATATACCGGATAGTTCTGTTCCGTCATTCTTTTCTCCTGTGGAAGGGGACGAAGGCGCTCGGCCTGAAGAATTCTTTTGAAATTGCCGCAGAAATTGCGAGGTGACCGGCTCTAACCACAAAACGCCGTCACAATAAAGAGCGTTGGCGGGGAAAGGACAAATATCGGGCGGACAGATGTCCGACCGGCTGCCCGCAAAATCAGCGTTTCAGGATTTCCAGTCCTTTAACCGTCGTCGTGACGGCAAGCTCGGTGATGTCGTATTCGGCGACACCGTGGATAGTGAAGGGGTCGGCGGCGACATAGGCCTCGATTGCGGCACGCTCGCCAATGGCGAGAAGCACGCCGCCGGTGCGCGGCACCTTGCGGCCGGAAGCCAAGAACCAGCCCTTGGCATAGCCTTCCTTCACCCAGGCCATGTGCGGCTCCATGTGCTTGTCAGCTTCCTCAGTGGATTTCACATAGGTGAGGGAGAGAATGAACATGATCAGCTCCTGAGGAGATTTGCGCGGATCAGGCCGCGCAGCGAGTTGCCGAGGTAAAGCGTGCCGGTATCCAGATCGTCAAGCGTCAGCCGGCCGACGCGCGCCTTGCGCCCACAGATGAGCTCGGTGCGCAGCACACCGGCGAGCAAGCCGCAGGAGATCGGCGGGGTTTGCAGAACGCCGCTTCCGTCGTCGAGAAAGATGGAGGTGATGGTGCCCTCGCAGACTTCGCCGCGCTCGTTCAGGAGGATGACTTCGTCGGCGTCTGCCTGAACATATTCGGCGCGCGCGGTCTCATAGACGGCGCGTCGCGTGGTCTTGACGCGCAGCAGCCTGTCGGTCGATTGGAGTCGGGTCTTGGCGATACGGACGGTCCAAATGGTCTCCGGGGCGAGCGGGACGAAGGGGGCGCTCGTCACCTCGGTGCGGCCTTGCGTGTCGAAGGTCAGGCGGACGCGCAGCGGGCCTGCGGCCTCTGCGACGGCATCGTCGAGCTTCGCCGCAGCATCGATCGGCCGTGGGAAGCCGAGGCGGCGGGCCGAGCGGGACAGCCGGGCAAGGTGCAGTTGCAGCCGGATGAAGCCTTCGCCGGGCTGCCAGCGCAGCGTCTCGATCAGCGAAAAATCGCTCATCGCGCGATCCATTGGTCGCCGACGGCGAAGCGGGCCTTGAGCAGACATTCCTCATATTCGGCCTCGGGCGTGGAATCGAAGACGATACCGCCGCCGACATTGAAGACGGCCCTGCCGCCGCCAAAAAGCGTAATGGTGCGGATGGCGACGGAAAACCGCATGGCGCCGGTCGGCGAGATCATGCCGATCGCGCCACAATAGGCGTCGCGCGGGACATCCTCGAGCGTGTGAAGGATTTCCATCGCCCGCAGCTTCGGCGCGCCGGTGATCGAGCCGCAGGGGAAAAGGGCGGCAAAGATATCCCCGATCGAAAGGCCGGGGCGCAGTTTCGCCTGCACATGGCTGACCATCTGGTGGACCGTCGGATAGGTCTCGACGTCGAAAAGCTTCGGCACATCGAGCGTGCCGACCTCGGTGATGCGGGAGATGTCGTTGCGCAGGAGATCGACGATCATCCGGTTTTCGGCCTGGGTCTTGATATCGGCACGCATGGCCGCGATGATTGCGGCATCTTCGGCAGGGCTGGCGCCGCGTTTGGCCGTGCCCTTCATCGGATGGGTCTCGATCCAGCCTTCTTCATCGGTGCGGAAGAAGAGTTCGGGCGAACGAGACAGGATGACCGGGCCACCGAGATCGACCAGCGCACCGTATTTGACCGGCTGGCGGTCGATCAGCGACCAGAAAGCGGCGCGGGGGTCGCCGTTCCATCGGGCCACGACCGGCATGGTGAGGTTCGCCTGGTAGGCGTCGCCGAGCCGCAAATGCTCGTGAAGGCGATCGAAGCGCTCTTTATATATGGGGAAATCCCAGGCGGCTTTCGGGGCGGTGAGGAATTCCTCGTTGTCGAGGCGCTGTTTCGGCTGAGCAATCGGATGTGTGTCCGGCTGCGCAGCATCGAAGACGCCGAAACAGAGCAACGGCGTTTCGCGATTTTCCCCGACGAAGGAAGCCAGTTTTTCCTCGAAGACGTATCCGGCCTCGTAGGCCATATAGCCGGCAAGCCATTTACCTTCGGCCTTGGCCTTTTCCATGCGGGCAAGGCCAGCAAAGAATTCGGCGCGCGTCCGCGCGACGATGATCTCTGCCGGCTCGGCGAAAAGCATCACCTGTCCTGATGTGTCGTCGCGGAAGAGGATATAGGGTTTGTCTGCCACGCAACGCTTTCAGTTTGTTCTGCTCCCATTGCTCGAAATTCGATTGGGAGCGAGGTTTCCCTCTTCTCCCCAGCGGGGAGAAGATGCCCGAAGGGGCAGATAAGGGGGCGGAGCGAAGCGACGTCCTGAGCGCGTCAGAAGCACGGGTCTGCCGGGTCTCCCCTCATCCGCCTGCCGGCACCTTCTCCCCGTCGGGGAGACGAGGTTCGTCTCCCCTTTTGGAGAAGGGAATTCAGCCCTTATCTAGCGCTTCCAGTTCGTCGATCAGCCCTTCGATCATCGACAGGCCCTGGCTCCAGAACGACGGATCGGTGGCGTCGAGGCCGAAAGGTTTGAGCAGTTCCGAATGATGCTTGGTGCCGCCGGCTTTCAGCAGTTCGAAATACTTCTCCTGGAAGCCCTTCTCGGCCTTCTGGTAGACGGCATAGAGCGAATTTACCAGGCAATCGCCGAAGGCATAGGCGTAGACATAGAAGGGCGAATGGATGAAGTGGGGGATATAGGCCCAATAGGTCTCGTAGCCTTCGGAAATGTTGATCGCCGGGCCGAGGCTTTCCGACTGGACGGAGAGCCAGAGTTCGCCGATGTCGTCGGCCGTGAGTTCACCTGATTTGCGGGCGGTGTGCAGCTTGCGTTCGAACTCATAGAAGGCGATCTGCCGCACGACTGTATTGATCATGTCCTCGACCTTCTGGGCGAGCATCGCCTTGCGCTCGCGCCTGTCGCTGGTCTTTTCCATGAGGGCGCGGAAGGTCAGCATCTCGCCGAAGACGGACGCGGTTTCGGCAAGCGTCAGCGGCGTCTGGCACATCAGCGCCCCTTGCGCGCCGGCGAGAACCTGGTGCACGCCATGCCCGAGCTCATGAGCAAGCGTCATTACGTCGCGCGGCTTGCCCATATAGTTGACGAGCACATAGGGATGGGCGGAGGGAACCGTCGGATGGGCGAAGGCGCCGGGCGCCTTGCCGGGGCGAACCGGAGCATCGATCCACTGCTCGTCGAAGAAGCGCCTGGCGATATCAGCCATCTCGGGAGCGAAATCGCCATAGGCGGAAAGCACCGTGTCCTTCGCTTCGGGCCAGGAGATCACGGCGCTGGAGGTTTCCGGAAGCGGCGCGTTGCGGTCCCAGAAATTCATTTGCTCCATGCCGAGCCATTTCGCCTTCATTTTATAATAGCGGTGCGACAGGCGGGGATAGGCTTCGCGGACGGCGGCAGCCAGCGCGTCGACGACCTCGCGTTCGACGCGGTTTGCCAGGTGCCTGGAGTCAGCTATATCCTCGAAGCCGCGCCAGCGATCGGCGATATCCTTGTCCTTGGCAAGCGTATTGGTGATCAGCGTGAAGATGCGGATATTGGTCTTGAAGGTTTCGGCGAGCGCCATCGCGGCTTTGCGGCGCACTTCCGGATCCTTCTCTTGCAGCATGTTCAGCGCCACTTCGAGCGGCACTTTCTGGCCATCGATCTCGTAGCGAAGCTCAGCCATGGTTTCGTCGAAGAGGCGGTTGAAGGCGGAGGACGATGTCATCGACTTCTCGAGGAAGAGCTGCTCCAGCCTGTCGTCGAGCTGATAGGGCCTATCTTTCCGGAGGTCGACGAGCCAGGGGCGATAATGACCGGCATCGGGATCGTTCGCCATGCAGGCGTCGATTACGGCATCGTCAATGCGGTTCAGTTCGAGCGCGAAGAAGAGGAGATGGCCGGAGAATTCGGTGATCTTGGCCTGCACGTCGCCGTAGAGCTTGCCGTTTGCCGGATTGGTGGTGTCGGAGAAATAAGTGAGGCCGGCAAAGGAGCCGAGGCGGCCCATGATATCATCAAGCGCCTCATATTCCTTCAGCGCCGCGCCGATGCCCTCAGTGCCGATCTTCGCCGCAGCTTCAGCAAGTTTGCCCTTCCACTTTTCTTCGAAGGCGATCGCGGCCTTGCCGGCCTTTTCCATGTCGGCGACGAAGGCGGTCGAGGTGGCGGAGGGGTAGAGATCCTGCAGCTTCCAGACCGGCAGATCGCCGAGCGCCGGATCGGTGGCCGCCCCGACTGGCGCTGCTGGCGACAACAAAAGGCCGGCGTGCGGGGGCTCGAATTTCATGGGCGCGATTCCTCTCCACTTTATAACAGGTCTGTTTGAATAAGCGTGAGAAGGCCCCGCATCAAGGGCTTTCGGCGCATTAAAAGGCGTCGCTTCGGCACGAAATCGGGCCGTTGCAATTGTTAAAATGCAATTGTTTCTCAAAACTGGATGTTCAAGCCTTTCTGCCAGAGTGCGCTTCATGGTTTCGCATGAAGTGAGGCGACAATGACCGGTTACAATGAGCTCAAGGGAGCAGGGCAAATTCTCGTGGTCGAGGACGACCCGGTGCAGCGCCGCCTGCTCAAGAACGCAATCGAGCGTCACGGCCATGTCGTGCACCAGGCGGAAAACGGGCGTATCGGCCTGGAAATGGTCAAGCGCGACAGCGGCCTTTTCAACGTCATCGTGCTCGACCTGATGATGCCCGAGATGACCGGCCTTGAGTTCCTCGACGCGCTTCATGAACTCGGTACGCAGGTCCCCGTCATCGTGCAAACGGGCCAGGGCGGCATCGAGACCGTGGTGCAGGCGATGCGCGCCGGCGCTTTCGATTTCGTCGTCAAGCCGGTCTCGCCCGAACGCATCGCCACCTCGATCTCCAATGCGATGAAGCTCGACCAGCGAGAGGTGAAGGCGCGGGCCGGACGCCGGTCGCGCTCGGGCTCCGTCGGTTTCGACGACATCGTTTCGGCAAGCCCGGCGATGATCCGCGTCATCGATCTCGCCCAGCGGGCAGCGCAGTCCAACATTCCCGTCGTGCTCGAAGGCGAATCCGGCGTCGGCAAGGAGCTGGTGGCGCGCGCAATCCAATCCGGCGGCGAACGCTCGAACAAGCCGTTCGTCACCGTCAATTGCGGAGCGATCCCGCATAACCTCGTCGAAAGCATTCTCTTCGGCCACGAAAAGGGCGCCTTCACCGGCGCGACCGAACGTCACATCGGCAAATTCATGGAAGCCGATGGCGGCACCATCTTCCTTGACGAGATCGGCGATTTGCCGCTCGAGGTGCAGGTGAAACTGCTGCGCGCCGTGCAGCAGGGTGAGATCGAGACGGTCGGCGCGCGCACCGCGCACAAGGTCAATGTCCGACTGATTTCGGCCACCAACAAGGACCTGATCGAAGAAGTCAAGAACGGCCATTTCCGCGAGGATCTCTACTATCGCCTCAATGTCTTCCCGATCACCATTCCGGCGCTGCGCAAGCGCAAGGAGGACATTCCGCACCTGGTGCGCGTCTTTGCCGACCGTTTCTCCAGCGAACAGAAGAACGGCCGCCGCATGACGGTGAATTCCGGTGCGCTGGCGCTGCTGACCGCCTATGATTGGCCGGGCAATATCCGCCAGCTCGAGAACGCGATCTTCCGCGCAGTCGTCCTCGCCGAAGGGCCTGAGCTGACCGAGGCGGATTTCCCGCAGATTGCCGCCCAGCTTCCAGAATATGAAGTGGTGGACCACCTGGCGCTCGTTGCCGACAATACCGGTCTCGATCCGGAGGAGGTATATGGCGAGGATTACCGGGCGCCGACGCCGGGGGAGGTGCACCACCGCTTCGCTGAGACTTCCGAAAATGCGATCGCCAGCGTCAATCCTTCCGGGGACGTGCGCAAGCTTGCCGATGTTGAGGAGGAGCTCATCCGATTCGCACTCAAATTCTATCGCGGTCAGATGAGTCAAGTGGCGCGCAAACTTGGCATCGGCCGGTCCACACTTTATCGCAAGCTCAAAGATTACGGCATAGATCCGGATAATCCCCAGAAAGATGCTGCATAAGCCCCATTTGTTAAGACTCGCGCAACCACGATTTGTTACTGTTCATAAACCACTTGTTAGTGGCCCGTTCACTATGTAAAGAAAAGGTTGATCATGTGTGGCATTTTTGCCATCGTGTGACCGCATTTGACAGTCATCTGAGACAGTACGGGACATTGTCTGTCTGACGGGGATCGAGTTGCCGAATCTGAATGGGAATTCCAAGCCTTCGCGCTTGAGCTGGCGTTCTTTGTGCGCCGACATCTGCGGAAAGGCAGTGAGGACGGCGGCGGCCGCCCTTCTTGCGCTTGCGGTTTCCTCACCGGTATTCGTCAGTACGCCTTCCGAGGCAGCGGGTGACACCCGCAGCCTCAAGCTCTATTTCATCCATACCGGCGAAAAAGCCGTCATCACCTACAAGCGCAACGGCAAGTTCGACCCCAAGGGTCTGGAGCAGTTGAACCGCTTCTTACGCGACTGGCGCAAAAACCAGCCGACGAAAATGGATCCGCGCCTGTTCGACCTTATCTGGGAAGTCTATCGCCAGAGCGGTTCGAGAGATTATATCAATGTTGTTTGCGGCTTTCGTTCACCGGCGACCAATGAAATGCTGCGCGGCCGTTCGCGCAAATCCGGCGTCGCCGAAAAGAGCCAGCACATGCTCGGCAAGGCGATGGACTTCTTCATTCCCGACGTCAAGCTGGCAACCTTGCGCGCCATCGGCATGAAGATGCAGGCCGGCGGCGTCGGCTTCTATCCGAAATCCGGGTCACCCTTCGTGCATATGGACGTCGGCGGCGTCCGCGCCTGGCCGCGCATGAGCCGCGACGAGCTTGTCCGGCTTTTCCCGAACGGCAACACTATTCACATTCCGGCCGACGGCAAGCCGCTGCCCGGCTATCAGCAGGCGATGGCCGATTACAAACGTCGCGTCAGCGGCACGCAGATCGAGATCGCCAGCGCTTCTCAATCGGCGCCGAAGCACAAGACGCTGTTTGCCGCGCTGTTTGGCGGGGGGCGGACGAGCAGGAAGACGACTCCGACGATTCGGCTCCGGTTGCCGTTGCCAAGGCGACGCCGCCGAAGGCCGAGCCTGCTCCTGCCGAACCGCAGCAGACCGAGGTCGCAGCCCTGAACGCACCGGTGCCGCAGGTTCGTCCGGCCTTCGCCAACCAGCCGGCCGGCAGCCAGATGGCAACGGCGCTGGTGGCGCCGTCTTCGAATAATGCAGGGCAGCAGGCCCTTGCCGCAGCGCTTCCGGCCGATCAGGCCCAGCCGCAGCAATTCGCCGATCTCAGCGCTTACAGCATTCCGGTTCCCTCGCTTCTCGGTCAACGCCGCGCGCCGGGTGATGCCGAGGTCGCGTCGGTCGATCCGAACATGCAGAACGGAATGCCGGTTCCGACGCCTGCCGAGCGCCCTGCCGTTGCCGAAAATCTGCTTGCCGCTGCCGCTGCCGATCCAGAAGCGGAGGCGGACGAGGCCGATCAGGACGGCAGCCTGTCTCCGGCCATCGCCGATGCGCTCGAGCAGCAGAACAGGGATGCGGAAAGCCAAGTCGCCTCGCATGAGCCTAAGATGAGCGTGGAGCAGGCAATCGCAGCCGCGATGCCGCAAGAGGCCCCCGCCGAGAAGCCATCGTTGCAGCTCGCTGCCTTGGCGCCGGCGACGAAATCGGCAAGCTTCGGCGACGCTTTCGACGCCCCGGCTGCCGAGAGCCCAGCACCGCAGGCCGTCCCGACCAAGGGCGGTCGCCCGACGCAGAAGGAAGCCGCCGCGGCCGATGCCAGCCGCGCGACGGTGCGTACCGAGCCGAAGCTGACGCAGAAGATGATTTCGCAATGGGCGCTGACCAATGCCCGTCTCGAAATGGCGTCCAAGCAGGTCAAGGCGCCGCGCTTCGTCAGCCAGACGATGCGGGCCCAGCCGACATCAGTCTACGCCGAAGGCTTCAACGTGAAGACTGCCTCGGTCGACCCCGCCCGCTTCAGCGGCACGGCCGTCAACTTCATGGAGGTGCGCAAGTTCAACACGAATTGAACTTGCCGATCATGAGATGTCGAAACCGCTGGGGTGACCCGGCGGTTTTTCTTTTGGCTGCTTCGACCGGAAAGGCTCTGGATCGGGCTCACGAAAAGAAAAGCCGCCGGGAGGCCGGCGGCTTGTCGAGAGCGGCGATGTCGGCGAATCAGCCTTCCGGCGCGGCTTCAATCATGCCGAGCGCATGCAGATAGGTGTCGAGGATCGCTTCCTCTTCCATGCGCTCCTGCTCGTCCTTCTTGCGCAGTGCCACGACCTTCTTCAGGATCTTGGTGTCGAAGCCCATTCCCTTGGCTTCGCCATAGACGTCCTTGATATCGTCGGCGATGGTCTTCTTTTCTTCTTCCAGCCGTTCAATGCGCTCGATGAAAGCGCGAAGCTGATCGCGGGCGACGCCATGAGCATCAGACATCGTGTTCTCCTGATTTTCCGGTGATCAATTTGAGATGCACGTGACTGCCGCGAAGCGGCGTCACGGTCAAGCCTGTTAGAGGCCAAGCGGACTATTTGTGTGGCTTGTTCAGTTCAAAAGCAGCCTTTTGCACAGGCGAAGCCTCGTTCTGGTGAAGGTTCTTCCAGTCTTCGTAGGGCATGTCGTAGACAATTTCCCGCGATTCGTCCCTCGTGACCGCGACGCCTTCGGCTTCGGCCGCTTCCCGGTACCAGTTCGACAGGCAGTTGCGGCAGAAGCCGGCCAGATTCATCAGATCGATGTTCTGAACGTCGCTGCGTTCACGAAGATGGGCGACCAGGCGGCGAAAGGCGGCGGCCTCGAATTCAGTCTGCTGTTCCTTGCTGAGCGCGGTCATCTCGCTCTCCTTTCGGTCAGTAGGGGCCCGTGCGCGAAATATGGACGTCGTATTCGTGCAGGGCGGGATCTTCGTTCATCGCCGCAAAGATCGGCGCAAGGCGCTCGGCCCAGGCCGAAATCCCGGCCTCGTCTGCGATCAGGTCCTGGCGCACCTCGAGCAGGGCATGCGGAATGCCCGTAACCATGCAATGGCGATACATGGTATCGCCCTTCAATGCGCCGTCATAGGGTTCGTTGTCGCCGACGACGAGATCGGGGTCAGCGCGCAACATGTCGAGCAGCGGGCCGACGGCGCGCCGGTCGCTGTCCCAGAGAACTGCGGCATGCCAGGGGCGGGGAATACTCTTCCAGGCGGGGGTGAAGGAGTGCAGCGACAGCACCAGCGGCGCCTTGCCGGTGGCGTTCGCTACCGTGTCGATCGTTTCCGCCACCGCATTGTGATAGGGGCGGTGAAAGGCTTCGATGCGGTGGTTCCACTCCTGCTGCGTAATCGGATGATTGCCTGATATGACGGCGCCGTCTGATATTTTCATGATCAGCGTCGGATCGTCCTCGCCCCTGTTCGGGTCGATCAGCAGGCGTGAGAAGCCGCCGAGCACCGCCGGCACGCCGAGCTTTGCCGAAAGCTGCCGCGTCAGGCCTTCAATGCCAATGTCATAGGCGATATGACGGGCGAAGGCAGGCTCAGGCAGGCCGAGCCTGCCATACCGGACGGGAAGACGGTTCATCGCGTGGTCCGCGAGGATCACCATGCCTTTGTCATGTTTTCCGGCTAGGATTTCGAAGGATTGGAAGTCGTCCATGAAGGAATTGCCGTTCGTCATTGCGCAGTCGGGCTCAGTGATCGCATGAGGTTGCGACCGGTTCAAGCGCAGCAGGCGGGTGCAGGGGAATATGCACCCTCAACGAACACTTTATGAAAGGAAATATAATCGATTAGCATTGCGTTGACTTTCGCATGAGGGCGGCGCAAGAAGACACGGATACGAATAACCGTGGAGCTATTTGGGAGCCGTGTTGATCCAAGCCGCGCCAAGTTTCCTCACGCGGTCCGGACCGCTGGTCCGACTCGCTCTGTTCGCTCTTGCAGCTATTATGCCCTTCTTCATCGCAGATGCCGCGCGCGCGGATTTTCGCGTGTGCAACGGAACGCAGAATCTCGTCGGGGTGGCGATCGGGTACCGGGCCAAGGATGGCTGGATCACGGAAGGCTGGTGGCAGGTGCCGGCAACAACCTGCGCCACGCTGATCGAGGGAGAATTGCAGTCGCGCTATTATTACCTCTACGCCGAGGACGCCGCCCGGGGAGGACGATGGACGGGCGACGTGCAGATGTGCGTGGCGGAAAACGAATTCAAGATCGCGGGCGTGCAGGATTGTTATGCCCGCGGTTATCAGAAGATGGGTTTCAAGGAATATGACACGGGCCGCCAGGGCAGCTGGATGGTTCAACTCTCCGACACCCCAGGGACGCAAGAAAGTCAGAATTGATGAAGCGTAATCGCAAAGTGAAAATCCTCGCCACCCTCGGGCCCGCCTCCTCCGAGGAATCGATGATCGAGAAGCTGCACCAGGCCGGTGCCGACGTCTTCCGCATCAATATGAGCCATGCGAGCCACGATCTGATGCGAACGCTCATCCAGCGCATCCGCTCGGTTGAGGCGCGCTCGGGCCGGCCGATCGGCATTCTCGCCGACTTGCAGGGGCCGAAGCTGCGCGTCGGCAAGTTTACCGATAGCAAGGTAGACCTGAAACCCGGCCAGACCTTCACGCTCGACAACAATGAAGCGCTCGGCGATGCCACACGCGTCTACCTCCCGCATCCCGAGATCCTGGAATCGGTGCAGCCTGGCCACCGTCTGCTGATCGACGACGGCAAGCTCTGCCTGCGCGCCGACAAGTGCGACGGCAAGAGCATCGTCACGACGGTGATTTCGGGCACGCGCATTTCCGACCGCAAGGGCGTCAGCCTTCCCGACACGCTTCTTGGCGTCGGTGCGCTGACCGACAAGGACCGTGCCGATCTCGAAGCCGTGCTCGCCACCGATGATGTCGATTGGGTGGCGCTTTCCTTCGTCCAGCGTCCAGACGACCTTGCCGAAGTGCGCAAGATCGCCCGCGGCCGCGTCGGTCTGATGTCGAAGATCGAAAAACCGCAGGCTCTCGAGCGCATCGAGGAGATTATCGAGCTTTCCGACGCCTTGATGGTCGCCCGCGGCGACCTCGGCGTCGAAATGCCGCTGGAATCGGTTCCCGGCATCCAGAAGCAGCTGATCCGCGCCTGCCGCCGGTCGGGCAAGCCGGTGGTCGTCGCCACGCAGATGCTGGAATCGATGATCTCCGCGCCAGTTCCGACACGCGCTGAAGTTTCCGACGTCGCGACCGCCGTCTTCGAAGGAGCTGACGCCGTGATGCTCTCGGCCGAATCGGCTTCGGGCGACTATCCGGTCGAGGCCGTCTCGACCATGGCGTCGATTGCCGGCGCCATCGAGCGCGAGCCGCATTATCCAGGCATCATCTATGCCCAGCGCGCCCAGCCGGAAGCGACCGGCGCCGATGCGATCTCGCTTGCCGCCCGTCAGATCGCCGAAACGCTGAAGCTGTCGGCGATCGTCTGCTACACATCGTCCGGCACGACAGGCCTTCGCGCCTCGCGCGAGCGGCCGCAGGTACCGATCCTGGCGCTGTCGCCGATCATCAAGACGGCGCGCCGACTTGCCATCGTCTGGGGCCTGCATTGCGTCGTCACTCATGACGCGACCGACCTCGACGACATGGTCAACCGCGCCTGCCGCATCGTCGCGGACGAAGGCTTCGGAAAGCCGGGCGACCGCATCATCATCTCGGCCGGCGTTCCGCTCGGCACACCAGGCGCTACGAACATGATCCGCATCGCCTATATCGGCTCGGACGGCCAGAGCGGCATCTGATCCAAGCCTATCCTTAATGGAGCCCGCTGCTTGACGAGGCGGCGGGCTTTTTTGTTGTTGGGTCCAGCATTGCCAAGGGTTGCGGCGCGTGCAAGTCTCGGTCCTGGTTTGGAGGGATCACAATGGATGTCGTCACGCTTATCGCTTTTGCAGCCGTTTCCTTCGTCGGCATCGCGACACCGGGGCCAACGGTGCTGCTGGCGTTGACCAACGGTTCAAGGCACGGCCTGCGCCGCGCGGTCACCGGCATGATCGGCGCGGTGCTTTCCGATTTCGTGCTGATCGGCGCCGTGGCGATCGGGCTCGGGGCGCTGCTTGCGGCATCGGAATTCTGGTTCTCGATGTTGAAATGGGTGGGTGCGGCCTATCTCGCCTTTCTCGGCATCATGCTGTTACGTTCCAAGGGCACGATCGATGCGGCGCTGAAGTCGGACGAGGCGAGGGCCATGCAATCGACCCTTTCGATCGGGCTGAAGAGCTTCATGGTCGCGGCGACCAATCCGAAAGGTTATCTGTTCTTCTCGGCCTTCCTGCCGCAGTTCATCGATCCCACCCAGCCACAGCCGGGGCAGTATGCGCTTCTGGCGCTCATTTTTGCCGCGATCGATTTTATCATCATGTTCGGCTACGCCTTCTTCGGCTCGCAGGCGGTACGCTTTCTGAAGACCTCTGGCGCCTTATGGCTGGAGCGGGCCTGCGGCGGAGCGCTGCTGGCCCTCGCCGGCTCGCTTGCCTTCTATCGCCGGGCAACAGCTTGATCTTAGCGAGGCAGGGATAGGTGACCGACGCGATAAGCCTGCGTCTGGTCGCCGATCTCGGGCATGTCTTTCCATAGTCTGAAGCGCACGCGTGTCCATGTCGTCGGTTCGAAGCCGGAGACGGAGGCGAGCGCGCCTGCTTCCAGATCGGCTACGGCTTCTGCGCTTTCGGCCCGGCGGATATCGGCGAGCGGCGCGTAGGGTTCCGTCTGCATGATGTCGCGGGTGGCAAAGGCCGCTGCTGCGATATCGGGAGAGACGGCCGCCTGCCAGACAATCCATGTCCTCACCTGAGTCCAGCCGAAGGCGCCGGTGAGCGCTTCGAAGCCCGGCCCGCATAGGAACTCGTTTGCTCCTTCGGGCTTCTGCCAGAGATAGAAGGGTGCGTAGAGGTTGTCGCGGTCGCCGAATTTGTTCCTGCGTGCGCTGAGATAGGCCTTGAAGCCGAGATTGGGGAAGCCGTCGAGTAATGGTCCCTTTTCGCGCATGCGGCGGTCGATGATCGACATGTCGTAGTCGGCCGGCATGGTGAAGCTGTATTGCATGGCGATCATGGCCGTGCGTCCACCGGATCCAGCCATTCGACGAAGCTGCCATTGTCCGCCGGCTGGATGCTGATATAGCTGAACGGGCTGTCATCGGCGGCGCCATGCCAATGGCGTTCGCCGGGCGCAAACCAGACCGCATCGCCGGCACGCAATTCTTCGACCGGGCCGCCCTCGTTCTGAGCCAGGCCTTGTCCCGAAAGGACATAGAGCAACTGCCCCCTGGGATGGGTGTGCCAGCGGGTGATGGTGCCGGGATCGAGGGTGGCGCGCATCGCAGTGTTTTCACCGTCGGCGCCTTCGAGCAGCATCTCGACCCAGAAGGGCGCGGTTGCCACGCCTTCGGGCGAGCGGACCACCTTGCCGGGACGGCTGACGGTCATCGTTTTCGGGTTCGAAGCGCTCATTGCCGACCTCCTGCTACCCGCAGCCGCCAGTCCGGATCGGTCATCTGGGCGATGCCGTTGCCGAAGGACCAGTCATCAGGCGCGCTGGTGCTGATGACGATCATGATGTCCTCGGGCCGAAGGCCGGGTGACACTGCCAGGAGATCCGCGAGACGCCGGTAGAGTGCGGCCTTCATCTCGGCCGTGCGGGGTCTGCCGATGGTGATCGAGATGTAGACGAAATCGCCGGAGCGCGGACCTGCGAGATAACTGCGATCGAAGATCAGCTCGTTCTCGTCATGCTGGTGGATGGCCTGGAAGCGGTCGTTTTCAGGCACGTCGAAAGTCTCGACTAGCGCGCGCTGAATATTGTCCGCGAGCGCCGCGAGATAGTCCGGCGACTTGCCTTTGCGAAGGGAAATTCGAACGAAGGGCATTGGGGGTTCTCCATGGTTCTGGCCGGTTCCCCGGCCTTGACAATGAAACCATCTCACAGCACGATGATGCTGAAAATCAGAATTTTATGGATTAATTATCCCAAAAATCAGGACTGTATGATGCGACGGACGATTTTTGATCTCGATGTGCTTCGCACCTTTTCGACAGGTATCGAACTCGGCAATTTCGCCAAGGCGGCGGAAAGGCTCGGGCGGTCGACGTCGGCCGTTAGCGCACAGTTGAAGAAGCTGGAGGAGCAGGCGGGCACGCCGATCTTCCGCAAGGCGGGCCGCGGACTGGCGCTGACCGATGCCGGCGAAACGATGCTCGGTTACGCCAGACGGCTGCTGGAGCTCAACGATGAGGCGGCGGCGGCCGTGCACAGCGTCGAGCTGGAAGGCTGGGTGCGGCTCGGCCTGCAGGAGGATTTCGGCGAGACCCTGTTGCCCGAGGTGCTCGGCCGTTTCGCTCGCGCCCATCCAAAGGTACGCATCGAGGCTCGAGTGGTGCGCAATGCCGAACTGCTCGATCGGGTCACCTCAGGCAAGCTCGACCTGGCGCTGGCCTGGAGCGACGGGACGTTGACGGCACATTGTGAGGCGATCGGCGAGGTGCCGATGTGTTGGATCGGGCCTGCAGAAGGGCAGCCAGTCTGGCATGCTGCGAGTGGCGAGCCAATGCCGCTTGCCTCGCTGGAGGCGCCGTGCCTGTTGCGCAATGCGGCGACCCGGGCGCTTGACGAGGCTGGCATTTCCTGGCGGCTCGCCTTTGTCAGCCCCAGTCTCGGCGGCCTCTGGGCCGCGACGGCGGCGGGCCTCGGTTTTACCATCCGTACCCCGGTCGGCTTACCGGCAAAGGTCCGGACGCTTCAGCCGGAGGCCGTCGGCCTGCCTGGTTTGCCGAAGCTCGGGCTCGTCCTGCATCGGGCCGAGGCCGAACTGCAACCGGCCGCGGCCCGGCTTGCCGAGCTCGTGCAACAGTCGGTGCGGGGCGCCCTGCCAGCGAGTGATGGCCTGATATCTCATTGACCCCGTGGGAAAGGCGCTTCATGGCGCAGCCCGGCGGCCTTGCACGTTCTGAGCCTCTTCGGCTCGAACAGCAGGACGGCGTCTATTCGCCGGTCGATGCCGCGATGCGCCGGGCGCTTCACCTGTCGTAGCGAGAAGGGGCACCCGGTGGTCGCCGACTGGGTACTCACATCTGCCGTTCCAACTGGGCGTTGCGGCGGATCGCCTGCGGCGGCTGACCGAAGGCGCGCAAAAAGGCGCGGCGCATGCGTTCGCGATCGGCAAAGCCAGTTTCGTCGGCAACCACGTCGATCGGATGGCGGCTTTGCTCCATCATCAGCCTGGCGGCTTCGAGCCTCAAGTTCTCGACGGCCTTGGCCGGCGACTGGCCCGTTTCGGCGCGGAAGGCGCGGCTGAACTGGCGGGGGCTGAGATGAGCGGCTTCCGCCAGTTCTTCCACCGAAAGCTGAGATTTCAGATTGCTGCGGGCAAAGTCCAGCGCCTTCTGAATGCGGTCCGATTTCGGCTCGAGTTCCAGCAGCGCGGAAAATTGCGACTGACCGCCGGCGCGGCGGTGATAGACGACGAGCATTCGCGCAATGGCGCGGGCGACTTCGATGCCGTGGTCCTTCTCAACCATCGCCAGTGCAAGGTCGATCCCGGCGGTCATGCCGGCGGATGTCCAGACCGAACCGTCGATGATGAAGATGCGATCCTCTTCCACCCTGATCTTCGGATAACGCGCCTTCATCTCGCGGGCGAGGCACCAATGCGTCGTCGCGCGGCGACCGTCGAGAATACCGGCTTCGGCGAGGAAGAAGGCGCCGGTGCAGATCGAAGCGACGCGGCGGGAGGCACCTAGTGCGGCGCGAATGAAGGCGCTTTCGCCAGGTTTCGGCAAGATGAGGTCAGGTGCGCCGACGACGACCAGCGTGTCGAAGACCGGATCGCCGAAAGGCTCGGTCTCGACCGACATACCGAGCGAGGTGCGCAATGTTCCGCCCGCTTCGGAGATGTAGGTGATGTCATAAGCCTTCCGGCCGAGTTCGAGATTGGTGAACTCGAAGACCGAGACAGCGGCCAGGCTCATGATCTGAAAGCCGGGATAGAGCAGGAAAGCGACATGCTGCATGGCTGAACCTCCTGTGTCCTAAAAGGTGGTGTATATGACATTCAGGACTTTGGCAATTCGACGTATCGTTCTCTTCAAGCGCGGGGCAAGGGCCAGTGCAACAAAGGAGACGGAGCATGTCACAGGAACATAAGGGTACGGCGCTCGTTACCGGCGCATCCTCGGGCATCGGCGCGATTTATGCGCATCGGCTGGCGCAGCAGGGTTACGATCTGATCATCGTCGCCCGCAATGGGGAGCGGCTGAAGTCGCTGGCAAGCCGGTTGACTGATGAAACCGGCAGGACTGTGGAGACCCTCGTCGCCGATCTGGGCAGCAAGGTGGACTTAGCGCGCGTCGAGGGCGTGCTGAAGCAAGACCGGAGCATCACTCTTCTCGTCAACAATGCCGGCTTTGGGGGAACGGCGCCGCTGCTTTCTGCCGATGTAAACAAAATGCAGGAAATGATCGAACTCAATGTGACAGCGCTGATGCGGCTAACCTATGCCGCCGTTCCCGGTTTCGTCTCGCGCGGCGGCGGCACGATCATTAACATCGCTTCGATCGTCGCAATCGCGCCGGAACTGCTGAACGGCGTCTATGGCGGCACGAAAGCCTTCGTGCTTGCCTTCAGCCAGTCGCTGAAACATGAGCTGGCGGAGAAGAACATCCGTATCCAGGCCGTGCTGCCCGGCGCCACCGCGACCGAATTCTGGGGCATCGCCGGCACGCCCGTCGAGCACCTGCCCAATGAGATCGTGATGTCGGCGGAAGATATGGTCGACGCCTCGCTTTCGGGCCTTAATCAGGGCGAGTTCGCGACGATCCCCGCACTCGAGGATGCCGGCCTGCTGGCTGCCTACGAACAGGCGCGTCAGGCATTGATGCCGAACCTGTCCCGTGCCGCGCCGGCGCAACGATACAAGGCGCCCTGATCAAGCCGCCGGCATATCTTAGCCGAAGCGTTCGAGAGCCTTGGCGAAGATATGAGCATCGACATTGCCGCCCGAGGTGACGGCAATCACATTGTCACTTTCCAGCGCGCCGCCGTGAAAGAGCGCGGCGGCGAGTGCTACGGCACCGCCGGGCTCGACCACGATCTTCAGCCTGGCGAAGGCGAGCGCCATGGCGCGCAGCACCTCTTCTTCGGTGACGACGATGCCGGCGCCGGCGAGGCGCTCCAAGATCGGGAAGGTGATGGTGCCCGGCTGCGGCGTGAGGATCGCGTCGCAGATCGACCCCGATATCGATGCGTTGCGCTCGATCCTGCCGGAGGCGAGTGAGCGGGTGGTATCGTCGAAATTCTCGGGTTCGCAGGGACGAACACGAAAGCTTGGGGCGCTGGCCTCGAGAGCAAGAGCGATGCCGGAGGTTAGGCCACCGCCGCCGCAGGGAACGAGGACTTCGGCTGATTTGACGCCTTCGTCTTCGGCCTGTTCGGAAATTTCAAGACCGGTCGTGCCTTGGCCGGCGATGACAAGCGGCTCGTCGAATGGCTTGATCAGCGTCAGGCCGCGTTCGGCCGAGAGTCTGGCGCCGATCTCGTCGCGATCCTCGTTGGCGCGATCGTAGAGCACCACTTCAGCGTCGAAGGCGCGGGTATTGTCAATCTTCAGCTTCGGCGCGTCGCTCGGCATGATGATGACGGAGGGCACGCCGTGCAGCTTGGCGGCAAGGGCGACACCCTGCGCATGATTGCCCGACGAGAAGGCGATGACGCCGCGTGCACGCACGGCCGGGTCGAGGCCGGAGACGGCAGACCAGCCGCCGCGAAATTTGAACGAACCCGAATGCTGCAAACATTCCGCTTTCACGAACAGGCGCCGGCCGGCGATCTCGTTCAGGAAAGGCGAGGAGAGAAGCGGCGTCCGTCTGATATGACCGCGTAGTCGGGCGCGGGCGGCAACAATCATTTCAATGCTGGCCATTCGGGAATCGTCCTGCTTGCGGAATTCGCTCATGCATAGGATGAGGCAAACGATTTGTGAACGGCGACTTTGTCACCGTGACATGAATGAGCGTTGCGGTTGTGGGCGGGGCCCGACGACCGTCAATAGCCGCCCGCCGAGCCTTCCACTGCGCGGGCGTCCATAGCGCCGTTGTAGCGGGCGCCGCCGCCCTTCTCGATGGCGGCAAGGCTTTTGCCGCCAACCAGAATGCCGGCGGCCTGGCCCCAAAGCGGCGCATCATTGCCGCCGTCGAAGCTATAGCCCATCGCCGCAAGGGCCTTTTTCGTATCCGGCGAAAGCGCATAGGGCTCAAGAAAGACCTTGTCGGGCTGCCATTGGTGATGGAAACGCGGGGCATTGACCGCCTGGCTGATATCCATGCCGAAATCGACGACATTCAAAATCGCCTCCAGTGTGATGGTGATGATGCGTGAGCCGCCGGGGCTGCCGATCACCATGAAGGGTTCGCCGTCGCGGGTGACGATCGTCGGGCTCATCGAGGAGAGCGGCGTCTTCTTCGGCGCGATGGCGTTCGCCTCGCCCTGCACGAGGCCATAGAGGTTCGGCACGCCCGGCTTGGACGTGAAGTCGTCCATCTCGTTATTGAGAAGGACGCCGGTGCCGGGTGCCACGACCGCTGCGCCGAAGGAGCCGTTCAGCGTATAGGTGACGGCAACCGCGTTGCCCTCATTATCGATGATCGAATAATGGGTCGTCTCGGTGCTTTCCTTGCCGCCGAGCGGCTTCAGATTCGCCGAAGTGCCGGCCTTGTAGGGATCGATCTTGGCTGCGATCTCCTTGGCATAGCTCTTGTCCAGCAGTTTTCCCACGGGGTTCTCGACGAAGTCGGGATCGCCGAGCGCCGCATTGCGGTCGACATAGGCGTAACGCATCGCTTCGACCATGACGTGGACCGTTTCGGCCGAGGCGTAGCCGAGATAGGAAAGCGGGTATTTCTCGAGAACATTGAGGATTTCGCAGATGATGACGCCGCCGGAGGAGGGCGGCGGCGAGGAGATGATGTCGTAGCCGCGGTAGTTGCACTCGATCGGTTGCAGTTCGCGCACGGAATACTGCTCGAAGTCCTCCTTTGCGAGGATACCGCCCTGGGCCTGGCTCGCCTTCACGATCGCCTCGGCGGGGGCGGCCCTATAGAAGGCGTTCGGGCCTTTTTCGGAAATGGCTGCCAGGACGACGGCGAGATCGGGCTGCTGCAGTTTTTCGCCCGATACGTAGGGCTTGCCATCCGGTTTCAGGAAGATCTTGGCCGCTGTCTCATCCTTGGCGAGGCGCTTGGCGCTCGCCGCGAGAATTGCCGCGTCCCCCTGTTCCAGCGTGAAGCCCTCCCTGGCAAAGCGGAGCGCCGGCGCGATCAGATCCTCGCGCGGCCGGGTGCCGTATTTCTCGCGAGCGGTCTCCAGGCCCATCACGGAGCCGGGGACACCGACGGCAAGATAACCGTCGAGGCTGGCTCGCGGCACCATATCGCCCTTGGCATCGAGATACATGGTCTTCGTCGCGGCGAGCGGCGCGCGCTCGCGGAAATCGAAGAAGGTCTTGGTACCGTCTTTCAGGCGGATGGTCATGAAGCCGCCGCCGCCGAGATTGCCGGCCGAGGGATAGACGACTGCCAGCGCATAACCGACTGCGACCGCCGCATCGACGGCATTGCCGCCGCTCTTCAGCACCTCGACGCCGACATCGGTCGCTAGATGCTGGGCGGTGACGACCATGCCATGTTCTGCTTCGACTGGCGCCGGCGAAGCGGCCAAAGCCCTGGTCAGACTGAGCGACAGCGCCGCGATGACGGAGATCGTCCCGATATGCAGGCGGCCCATGATTTCCCCTCCTATGGACAACAACGGAAAGACATATGGGGCTGCGGCAGCCCGAGGCAATGAGAAGGGATCGGCTTTACACGAGAGCCCGGCCGAGCTTCCCGTGGCGAAACCGGAGCGGTCAGGCGCGTAGAGCGCCCGGTATCAGCGACGGCGCGGCGGCCGCCTGATCGCGCGAGGCGGCGAGCCTTTCTTCGGCCCGGCGGGCGGCTGCCAGCAAGTCGCGCGACTTGCCGGCGATCTTTTCCATCGCGGCGATGGCGACATCGGTCGCGAGATAATCGGGCTTGTGACCGACGCCGCGGACGGTGACGAGCTCGGAGCCGGCAATATCGCGGGCGAGGCCACGCGAATGCAGGTGTTCCCAGACAATTTCGTCCTTGTCCCCCGTGATGATGACGGTCGGCGCGGTGATCTTCGAATAGAGCGGCGACTGCTCCTTCAGATAGGCAAGCAGTCTTTTGAAATCCTTGGCATTGTGGTGGAAGGTGCGTGGCCTCAGCACCAGTGTCGGGCCGGTTTTCTGGATGTAATCGGACGGGCGCGGATTAGGGCGGAAGACGTTCAGCGTGCCGCGCTCCAGCCGGCTGAGCCCCAGCGGTACGACGATCGCGTGGTTGAAGAGCCAGCCGACGACCGGGGTCGCAGCGACATGGTAATACCAGTCGATGCCACCCGGCCAGGGATGGGTGGCGGGCGCGAGAAAGAGCAGACCGGCGGTCTTTTCCGGGTGGCGCACGCCGAAGGCGGCTGCAATCGCGCCGCCGAAGGAGTGGCCGACGATGATCGCTTTTTCGACGCCGCGCTTTTCCATCAGTTTGGCGATCGAATCGGCCTGGCCGGAGGGGATGGCGTTATCGGGGCCGCCGCGCTCGGAATAACCGTGGCCGGGACGATCGACGAAGAGCATCTCCGCCCGGCCTTCGAGCGGGGCGCGAAAGGCGACGACCCGATCGAGCAGATTGCCGCTGGCGCCGTGGATGAAGATGAGCGCCGGCAGATCGGCATTCTCGGGACGTGGGACGTGGACCGCATTCATGCGGTAGCCGCCGACATCCGTCAGCTCGCCAATATTCGGAAAGGTCTGTTCGAATTGCCGCGCCTTGTAAGAGGAATAACCGATGGCGGCGGCGAGCGGGGCGAGAAGGGCGGAAACTTCTGCAAGCATGGTCGTAAAGGCAACGGTTATTGCGGTTCTTATGGAGGCGGAGGACGCGTTACATCATTTCGCCCGACACTTCTGAAATTGCGCGGTCCGGCCGGAGGTCAAGCGCTGGGCCACTCAGGTGCGATTGCCGGCGAGTTTTTCCGCAAGCATATTGACCTGTTCCTGCGCGGTGCGTTCGGCGGGATAGATATCGAGGAACCGTTCCCAGGCCTTCAGCGTCAATTGATCGTTGCCGGAATTGCTGAGGATCGCGGCCATGCCGGAGAGCGCGCCGAAATGGCGCGGCTCGATATCCAGCACATGCTCGATGTCGGACATCGACTTGCGGTAATTGCCCATGACGAAATTCAGCGTGGCACGGCGATTCCAGCTCTCGGCATAATCGGGCTTCAGGGCAATTGCCTCGTCGAGGAAATCGAGAGCGGCGGGATTGCGCTTTTCCTCGATCGCCTTGTCGGCCCATTGCATCAGCAGATTGACCGTCGCGCTGCCGGAATCGTTCCATTCCATACGAATTTCGTTGGCGATGCTGCTGGCTTTGTCTGGATCGCGCTCGCGCTTCAGCTGGCTGAAGAGCTGGTCGAGACGCTGCTTCGTTGAACTGTTGGCATGCCTCTGCTCCACGATGACATCCTTTTCCGCCGCGGCGGCCGGAAGCGGGGAGATGAAGAACATGAAGGCGAGCGGCAGCATCGCCGACGTCAAAGCAAAAAAGCGCATGGCGGACATATTAGCCCGCCAGCGCCGAAGATCAAACAAATTAGATGTGATCACCGCAGCGACCCACCGGATATCCGTCAGCGCAACCTGTATGGCGCGACGGTCCGGGTGCGCGAAATCAGCCCTGACGAGCCTTGTAGCGCGGGTTCAGCTTGTTGATGATGTAGATGCGGCCCTTGCGACGAACCAGACGGTTGTCACGGTGACGAGCCTTGAGCGACTTGAGCGAATTCTTGATCTTCATTTTTCTGATCCGCGATCTCTATGGGGGAATTCACATTCGCCCGTATCTTTAACAATCAAAAGCGCGCCATCGGGCGCGCTCTTTAGGTGGGGGAGCAGATACCCCGTCACCTCCGCCGTGTCAACCACGTGACGGTGTTTTTCCCAAGGCGCAGGGGTGTTTTCTCAGCCGGAAATCGGGGATTTTGGCACCAAGGTGGTGACATGGCCCATCTTGCGACCCGGGCGCCACTCGGTCTTGCCATACAGATGGACCAGCGTATCGGGACGCCGCAGCCAGTCGGGAACGGCAAGGATATCGTCGCCGATCAGGTTTTGCAGCACGCAGTCGGAGTGCCGCTCGCCATTGCCGAGCGGCAGGCCGGCAACGGCGCGTATATGCTGTTCGAACTGGCTGACGACGCAGGCGGCCTCCGTCCAGTGGCCGGAATTGTGGACGCGCGGGGCCATCTCGTTGGCGATCAGGCGCCCGTCGGCAAGCGCGAAGAATTCGATGCCGATGACGCCGACATAGTTTAGTGCGGCGAGGATCTTTGCCGCCGATTGACGCGCGGCCTCCGCTGTCGTCGCCGAGATTGCGGCCGGAACGGTCGAGGTGTGGAGGATGCCGTTCCGGTGGACATTTTCGGCGGGATCAAAGCAGATGACCGTGCCGTCCGCGGCGCGGGCGGCGATGATCGAGATCTCGCGCTCGAAGGCGACGAAGCTTTCGAGGATGAGGGGCACGGAGCCAAGCGCGGCATAGGCGCCATCGGGATTGTCCGCCGCCGAGCGGAACACCTTCTGCCCCTTGCCGTCATAGCCGAGACGGCGGGTTTTCAATACGCCCTGACCGCCGAAGTCCTCAAGGGCGGCTTCGATATCGGCCTGGCTGTCGACTGCATGAAAGCCGGCGGTGGTTATGCCGCAACTGTTGAGGAAGCGTTTCTCAACGAGCCGGTCCTGAGCGGCCTCCAGCGCCCTCGGCGGCGGATAGACGGGGATGCTTGCCGAAAGGGTTTCGGCGGCGGCGACGGGCACATTCTCGAATTCGTAGGTCACGACCTCGCAGGCGGCTGCAAGTTCGGCCAAGGCGGCCGGATCGTCATAGGCGGCAACGATCTGGCGGTTGGCGAGCTGGGCGGCCGGGCAGTCCGGCTGCGGCTCGAGGATCACAGTGCGGAAATTCAATCTGGCGGCGGCAATGGCCAGCATGCGGCCGAGCTGGCCGCCGCCGATGATGCCGATCGTTCCTGCCGTCATAGGTCGTCCATCGGGTATTCGGCAACGGCGGTACTCTGGCGCTCGCGCCATTCGTCGAGCCGGTCGGCGATCTCGTCATCGGAAAGGGCAAGCACGGCGGCGGCGAGAAGGGCGGCGTTGACCGCACCCGCCTTGCCTATGGCGAGCGTTCCAACCGGAATGCCGGCCGGCATCTGCACGATGGAAAGAAGGCTGTCCTGGCCGGACATGATTTTCGACTGGACCGGTACACCGAAGACCGGCAGCGGCGTCAGCGATGCCGTCATTCCAGGCAGATGCGCAGCGCCGCCGGCGCCGGCAATGATGACCTTGAAGCCCTCGGCGCGCGCGCCCTTGGCGAAATTCACCATCCGTTCGGGCGTGCGGTGCGCCGAGATGATCCGCGCATCGTAAGGGATTTCAAGGGCTTCCAGCGTGTCGGCCGCATTCTTCATGGTCTCCCAATCCGATTGGCTGCCCATGATAATGGCGACGGGCGGTCTGTCTGTCATCTCTAGGCCATTCCTCTCAGGCGATGATGTCAGGGACGATCTGATCTTCCAGTTTCGAGAGCCTGTCCTTGATGACGAGCTTCTTCTTCTTCATGCGCTGGATTCGCAGAGCGTCGCATCCGGTCTCGATCATGGCATTGATCGCGGCGTCGAAATCCTCGTGCTCCTGGCGCAGACGCGCCACCATGAGCCTGATTTCCGCCTGTTCCTGATCGGCCATATGCATTCCCCGTTATCGTCCTCGGATCTTGTCCGATCTGCCGATGATTTCCGCAAGCTCCTATCACCAAATACGGGTAACGGCTAGTTAGTCTTGATCATGAATTTGCCATCTCATCTTCATCTTTTGGCCTTCGACAAGCCTTCAAAAATATGTCACAGTCCGCGGGTTGACACCTTGATCCCCGACGATGATGGCCGGGGAGGGTAAGAGGAAGGAAGGGTCAAATGACAGTTGAAGCTCATCTTGAATCACTCCAGAAAAAGCATGTCGCTCTCGAGGAGGAGCTGCACGCACTTAGAACAGCTCCCTCTATCTCCGATACAGAAATTGCCGAATGCAAGCGCCGTAAGCTGCGCATCAAGGACGAGATTCAGCGTCTCAAGTCATCCGTCCATTAGATCTTCCCAAGGGTCGCCGGGCGATCATCTTGCGCAAGAGGTAAATCCATCCATTCCGCCTAAAATTTGCAAGAACCGGTGATCACACCAGAATTGCGCCAGTCCGATGCTTGCGGCATTGCGGCTGGCGCGTTTGCATCCTCCCTGCAAAGCGCATTCGCCCGATTCGCTATCGCGCCGTGGTTTCATGAGCCGGTCGATCAGGCCCAGAACTGATCCAGCCACAGATTGAGCGTGTCGAACCCGCGGTTATTGACCGCATAGATGCGTTTCGTCCCTTCCGAGGTTACGGAGACGAGGTTGCTGTCGAGCAGCGCTTTCAGGTGTTGCGAGACGGCGGGACGGCTGATCGGCAGTCCCTCGGCAAGCTCGTTGACCGTCCGCGGCGCGCGGCGCAATTCCTCCAGCAGAAAGCGCCGGTTCGGATCGGCAATCGCAGAGAAAGGGTCCGTGTTCGACATGGCAGGAACGCTACGTCAATCCGGGCGTGGCAGCAAGGAAATTGTGCGCTGCAGCGTACTGCTGCCCTTACCATCCAAGGCCCTCGCGCATGATCAGAATTGCCGCGATCAGCGCCATCGCATACATGAAAGGATAGAAAATCTGCGGCTTCATGCGGCGCACGCACCAGGCGCCGGCAAGGGTGGCGAGTGGCGCGAAGGGCAGGAGTGTGGCGGAGGTCACAAGGTTTTGCGTGTCGAGCTGACCGAGCGCAAAATAGGGAATGAGCTTGATGGCGTTGAGAATCGCGAAGAAGCGCACGCTGGTGCCGGTATAGTCGCGCGGCTCCAGTTTGAGCGGCAGGGCATAGATCTGAAACGGCGCGCCGCCGGCATGGGCCACGAAGCTGCCATATCCGGAAAATGTGCCCCAGAAACTGGCGGCCACCGGTCGCTGGCCGCGCGGCGGCGTTATTTTTCCGGCGCCGGGGCCGAAATTGTTCCAGAAATAGCGCAGGCAGAAGAGGATGGTGACGGCGCCGATGACCACGCGCAGCATGTCGCCCGGAACGAGCGCCGAGGTCGCCCAGCCGAGCGCGATGCCCAGGATTGCGCCCGGCAGCATGATCTTCAGCGTTGCCCAGTCGCCATGTCCGCGCCAGATGACGAGCGAGATCATATCCATGAAGACCAGGATCGGCAGCAGGATTGCCGCCGCCTCGACCGGCGAAACGACCAGCGCGAGAAAGGGCAGGCCGATCAGCGACAAAGCGTCGCCCATGCCGCCCTTTGCAAGGCCGACCAGCAGCACGGCGGGCACGGCGGCATAATAGAATGACAAGTCCTGCGGCATGCTTTCGACGTCCTCCTCTTGCAAGCCTCCTCTAACGGAACTACTCACACAAAACGAGTGCGGATGCGTCCTTTCGAGAAGGGAATTCGCAGGAAACGGAAAGAGCTGATGACCGAACCGGAAAACCGCTGCCGCCTGGTGCTCATCGCACCCGATATCGCCGACGCCGATGAACAGGCGAAGATCGTTGCCGACGCGCTGAAGGGCGGCGACGTCGCCTCGGTGATCGTGCCGCAGTACGGGCTCGAAGACGGTGCCTTCCAGAGACATGCCGAGAAGCTGGTGCCGGTCATCCAGGATGCGGGGGCGGCCGCGCTGATATCAGGCGACAGCCGCGTGGCGGGACGGGCAAAGGCCGATGGCCTGCACCTTTCCGGCAATGCCGCGGCGCTGTCGGAGGCGATCGACAAACACGCGCCGAAGCTGATCGTCGGCGGCGGCAATGCGGCCGACCGGCATACGGCGCTGGAGATCGGCGAAGTGAGGCCGGACTATATCTTCTTCGGCAAGCTCGATGGCGACATCAAGCCGGAGGCGCATCCGAAGAACCTTGCGCTCGGCGAATGGTGGGCCTCGATGATCGAGATTCCCTGCATCGTCATGGGCGGCACCGATCCGGCCTCGGCGCTTGCCGTCGCCGAGACCGGAGCGGAGTTCGTGGCGCTGCGGCTGGCGGTCTTCGGCGAGCCCGCCCGAGCGCCGTCCGTCGTCGCCGAGATCAACGCCTTGCTTGACGAAAAAGCGCCACGGTTTGAGGATTGAAATCGCGCTCATGCCGATCCCGCCCATCCGTCTATTGAAATACCTCCTCGTCAGCATTGCCGCCTTGGTGGCGGCCGGGCCGGATATCGCCCTGGCACAGGCCCCCGAGAGCGTGATCAGCCAGCCGGGCACGGCGCCGGCTGCGACCTTCCGCAGCGACCGGCTTGGCGACGAAGGTGTGAAACCCTCCAATGGCGTCGGCGTGTTCGACCGGATGGGCGCGAAGCTGCCGGATCTTCCGCCGGAGAAGGACTACAAGGGTCCGATCGACGAGGCTTATGGCGCCTATCAGCGCGGTTATTATCTGACAGCGATGGACAAGGCACTGCCGCGCGCCCAGCTCGGCGATCCGGCGGCGCAGACGCTGATCGGCGAAATCCTCTCGCAGGGACTGGGCGTCAAGAAAGACGTCAAGAGTGCCGCCTTCTGGTATGGCAAGGCGGCTGAAGGCGGCGATGCGGCGGCGATGTTCAAATATGCGCTGATGCTGATGGAAGGCGAAGGTGTCGCGCGCGACAAAGTCAAGGCTGACGATTACATGCGCAAGGCGGCCGAAGCCGGCAATCCGTCAGCCGAATTCAACTGGGCGCAGATTGTCGTCGCCGACAATCCCGGCGAAAAGGGCCTGAAGCTCGCGCTGCCTTTCTACGAGAAATCGGCCGAGCAGGGCATTGCGGATTCGCAATATGCCGTGGCGCAGCTCTATGCGACGCTGAAGGACCTGCCGGAGGAAAAGAAGCAGCTCGCCCGTGAATGGATGGCGCGCGCGGCGCGCGCCGGTTTCGACACGGCGCAGCTCGATCTCGGCATCTGGCTCATCAACGGCGTCGGTGGACCCAAGGATTATGTCAAGGGTTTCGAATGGCTGAAACTTGCCGCCAATGGCGGCAATGTCGCTGCTCAAAACAAGCTCGCCCATCTCTATATCAACGCCATCGGCACGCCGCCCGATCCGATCGAGGCGGCGAAGTGGTACGTGCTGTCGCGGCGTGCCGGGCTTGCCGATCCGGCACTCGAGGATTTTTATCTCGGCATCGAGGACCATCAGCAGAGGGCGGCGATCGATGCCGCCAACAGATTCCGGCGCCGATAGCGGCCGCGTGTTTCATACTCTAGAAGAGCGCCTCGGCGAAAAGATCCTCGTCGTTTCCGGTTTTGGTGGACTCGGCAGGCACTGGGCTACCTTCCTCGATTGCCGGAATGATGTCGCGATGGATGCTGCGCTCCTGGACCATCGTGTAGAGCTTGAAGATCTTGCGGTCGAGCGGTGCGATGGTGTCAGCGAGATCGGAGATATCGGCGACATCGGTACCGGCGACGCCTTCGAGCACATCGGCGCAGTGGGCAAGGACATCGCCGAGCTCGTGCTGAAAGTCGAGCTTGCCGATCAGCAGGCCGATCTTGGTGGCGACCTCGCGGCCGTTCTCGGCGAGCACCTTCAGCTCGTTTTCCATGACGTTGGCCGCGGAACGGATGTTGCCGACCGCCGAGGTGAGGCTCTCGCCCAGCCCGCCGGAGCCGGTGTGCGCGGCGGGTGCCACTCGCCCTGCAGCGGCTTCGAGCGCCGGCAGGCCGTTGACGATGGCGTCGGCGGACTCATCGAGCTTGCCGGCGAAAACGCGCAGCTCAGCGGTGACAACGTTGATCGATTTGCCTTCCTCGCCAAGCCGGCTGCAGCGCAGGTTGGTATTCAAAGCCATATAATGAATGTCGGTCTTGACGGCGCGGATGTTGGCGATGGCCTCTGAAAGCTTCGCGGCCGTGCCGATCGTAGAGTGGCTTACCTGGTCCGCCTGCCGGCTTGCCGTGTCGACCTGCTTGACGATCTCGTGGGCGGCGGAAACACTGGATTCCAGCGCGCGCATGAAATTGCCGCCGGCTTCGCCGCTTTCCGTTCCCATCTGATCGCGCAGCCTAAGGATTTCCCGCATGTCGTGATCGAAACTTCCAATCGTCTTGACGACGTTTGCCGACTCCCGCTGGAAGTTGACGCACATATCGTTGATCTGCGCCGCGGTCAGATGGTGAACGACATTCTGGAGACGCTGGCGCGCACCGGCGTCGAGCATGGCGCCATCTTCGCCGGCAAGGAAATCTTCAAGCAGCGAAAAGGTTGCCTGTACGTGCTCGATGCGCTGACGGGTGATATCGCCGATCTGCAGCGCCGATAGAGTCGAACTGACCTTGCTCTGGACAGCGCGCGCGATCACACCAACCTCACGGGCCAGGACGCCGAGGTTCTTGCGGTGTTCGGCGATCTTGGCGGCATCATCGCGCAGAGCTCCGGCGACGGCCGGAACGGTATCGGCATAGCTCTTGGAGACGTTGGCCCCAAAGGATGCGGCGAGTTTGACCTCCTTCTCGAGACTGTCGAGATGGGCGGCGAAGCGATTGACCTCATCGGTGCCCGAATAGATTCGCTCAAGGATCTCCTGGGCGAAGCCGGCGAATTCGGCAAGGCCGGCGCCGGTGATCTTTACGGTCACGGCAAAGGTCCTGAGATAACGCATCGTCTCCTGCATGTCGGCAACGTGCTTGCGCAGTTCCCTGCCGGTCTGCGCCAGCGCGATGAGCGCCTGCTGGCGATTTTCTTCGGTAGCCGGCAATGCGGTCAGGCTTTCCACGGTTGCGCGGAGATCGGCGCTGGTATCGCTCGCTTCCGTGGAATCGAGTGCCTTGGCCACACTCTCGAGGGAGTTCAGCAGCCGGTTGAGGACATCCATGACCGACAGCAGCACCGACCCGCCTTCGAGAAAACGCTCCTCGACTTGGCTGCGGGCGGATTCCAGGCTCTGACTGATCGCCCGTCCGGATGTGAAGGCTGCGGCGTTGGATGTTACCAGAGCGTGTGCCACATTTGTACCTTTTCTTAAAAACACGGGCCATTTGACTCTATTTCTACGCGCAGGATGGAAATGTCCGGTAAACGCGCCAGACTCGTCCACGTTGTGATTAATGAAAGGTGTGAGACCAGGCTATCGGTGCGGTGCATGGCCAAGCGAGACCATTTAAGATTCTGTTTTCACTTTATTTATCTCTAAATTTTGAGAGAAAGATACAACTTATTCCGGATGAGAATTAGGAGTCGCGGGATGCGCTTCACGGCGGTTTTCTACAACCTCTGTTTACGCTGCATTAACGCTGTCGTGAGAGTCCTCTTAGGGTCGAAAGTATTTCTCGAGCCCAGGAGGCTGCATTGAATACTCAGAGCCAATATTATGAATCTATAAATTTGCCGGGCGTTCTAAGCATTCGGCATGTGTCTGAATTACACTCCAAGCTCAACGGCGAGTTTCGTAGTAAAAATTCTATCAGCATTAGCATTGCCGCTGATGCCGAGGCTGACCTTAGTTTCATTCAACTTATCGAGGCGGCGCGTCGTCAAGCGAAAGCCGACGGAAAGACGTTCAGCCTTTCTTCTCCCGCCAGCGGTTCAGTGCTGAAGGTACTTGAGCGTGCCGGTTTCATCGAATCCTTCGATCACGAAGACTTAAAGTTCTGGTTGCATAAAGAGGTGACATTATGAGTGCCAACATCCTGACGGTAGACGATTCCGCCAGCATCCGCCTGACGACAAAGGTCACGCTGACCAATGCCGGCTACAGTGTCACCGAAGCGGTCAACGGAGCGGAAGGTCTGATGGCCGCCAAGGGCAGCAGCTTCGATCTGATCGTAACCGATCTCAACATGCCTGTTATGGACGGGCTGACGATGATCGAGGAACTGCGCAAGCTGCCGGCGCAGGCGGGCGTGCCGATCATCTTCCTGACGACGGAGTCGGACGCCGATCTCAAGGCCCGTGCCAAGGCTGCCGGCGCGACAGGCTGGCTGACGAAGCCGTTCGACCCGGAAAGTCTCGTGAAGATCGTGAAGAAGGTCCTCGGGAGATGAGTACGCTCGACCCCGTCGCCGTATTCCGGATGGAGGCTGCCGAATGCCTCGAAGCGATCGAGGCCGGTCTCCTCGATCTGACACACGATCTCGACAACAAGGATCTTGTCGACGCCGTATTCCGCGGGCTCCACACGCTCAAGGGCTCGGGCGCGATGTTCGGTTTCGAGGCGCTAGCCGCCTTCACCCATCATTGCGAGACGGCCTTCGACCGTGTTCGCAAGGGCGAGGTCGCGGCGACCAGCGAACTCGTCGCCGCCGTTCTCTCTGCTCAGGACCATATGCGTGCCCTCGTCGACCAGCCCGACGCCGATCACGGCGACAATGGGAATACGCTTCTGGCGCAGCTGCAGGCTGCGGTCGGGGGGAAGACCGCGGCAGCGGCCCCGGCGGTTCTCGGGGTTCCCGCGGCGGTGCGAGAATCTCCTGCAAAAAAGAAGAACAACTGGCGCATCCGCTTCAGCTTGCCTGCCAATTCAATGGCCAACGGCACCAACCCGCTCGGCCTGTTGGACGAATTGCGCGATCTCGGCGAGTGCACAGTGCGCGCCGACACTTCGGCCATTCCGCCTCTCGACGAGTTCACGCCGACGGAACTCTACATCTTCTGGGATGTGACGCTGATCAGCGAACAGGACCGTTCGGCGATCGACGACGTCTTCATCTTCGTGCTCGACGACATGGAAATCAGCGTCGAGGAGATCGACGGCGCGGCTGGGGCAATACCCGCCCCGGCTGAGGCAAAGCCGCTGTCTGCCACTGCCGCCACGGCATCGCCGGCGCCAGTCCCGGCGCCCGCCGTGCCTGAATTCCGTCCCGTCGAAGCGGTCCCCGCCAAGCGTGAGGCGCCAGCCGCCAGCCAGGCGAAGGCGGCCGAGAATGTCCGCGTTCCGGCCGAGCGTCTCGACGAGTTGATGGACCGCGTCGGCGAGCTTGTCATCGCGCAATCGCGCCTTAGCCAGCTCGCCAGCGCTAGCGCCGATATTGCGTTGCGCTCTGTCTCGGAAGAAATCGAACGCCTGTCCGGTGAATTGCGCGACACGATGATGGTGCTGCGCATGGTGCCGGTCGCAACGCTCTTCTCCCGCTTCCGCCGTCTTGTCCACGATCTCGCCCGCGAGACCGGCAAGGTGATCGAGCTGGTCACCGAGGGCGAGACCACCGAAGTCGACAAGACGGTGATCGAACGACTGGCCGATCCGCTGGTGCACCTGGTGCGCAACTCAATCGATCACGGCCTCGAGGCTCCTGCCGAGCGCCTTGCCGCCGGCAAGTCAGAAGCGGGCACGGTGACGCTTTCCGCCCGCCAGGCCGGCGGCGAGGTGATCATCTCGATCAAGGACGACGGCCGCGGCATCGATCGCGAACGGGTTCGCGCCAAGGCGGAATCTTCCGGCCTTATCCATCCCGGCCAGCCTCTTTCCGACTCCGAGCTCTTGCAGCTGATCTTCGCTCCCGGCTTCTCGACGGCGGCGGCAATCACCAATCTATCCGGGCGTGGCGTCGGCATGGACGTGGTCAAGAAGACGGTCGAAGCCCTTCGCGGCGCGATCGACATCGTCAGCGTGCCGGGACAAGGTTCGGAAGTGTCGCTGCGCATTCCGCTGACGCTCGCCATCATCGACGGGCTGCTGGTGCGGGTCGGTTCCGGCCGCTACGTCATCCCCCTCTCGGCAGTCGAGGAATGCCTCGAACTGTCGCTCGAGGAAGATCTGCGCTCACGTGGCCGCAGCTTCATCTCGCTGCGGGACAGCCTGGTGCCGTTCCTGCGCCTGCGCGACCTCTTCCGCACCGGCACCAAGCCCGACGTGCATCAGAAGGTCGTCGTCATCTCCACAGGCACGGAGCGGGTCGGCCTCGTCGTCGACCAGATCATCGGCGACCACCAGACGGTCATCAAGTCGATGTCGAAACTGCACAATGACGTGGCGACCTTTTCGGGCGCCACCATTCTCGGCGACGGCAGCGTCGCCCTCATTCTTGACGTCGGGCACTTGGTTGCCGCGGGTCAGCAACAGGAGGCGCAATTGCGGGTAGCAGGATGAGTGCAGCAGCGACAGCCGGACGGTTCGACAATCACTGGAACTACGCCGAGGAAGTCGAGGTGCTGACCTTCGATCTCAACGGTGAGACCTTCGCTCTCGAAGCGGTCATCGTCCAGGAAATCCTGGACTTGTTGCCGGAGACCGCGGTGCCGGGTAGCCAGCCCTTCGTCGCCAGCGTCATCAACTTCCGCGGCAAGGTCATTCCGCTGGCCGACCTGCGTCTCGCCTTCGGGATGGAAGCGGCAGAGGCGACGATCGACAGCCGTTTCATCGTCATCGAGATAGATCTGCAGGGCGAGCCGACGCTCGTCGGCCTCAGAACCGACAAGGTGAACGAGGTGACCACCCTTGCGCAGACCGCGAGCGAGGCGCCGCCGAGCGTCGGCATGCGCTGGCGCGCCGACTACATCAACTGCCTGGTGAAGAGGGGCGGGGAGTTCATCATTCTCCCGAATCTGCAGGCGATTTTTTCATCGCGGCATGATGCGGCGGGGGCCGTCAACTGACGCAGGATGAATCAAATTGGGGGTTAAACCGATGCGACTGACAATCAAGACCAAACTGGTGACCGCGTTCACCTTCATCATCCTCATGCTCTTAGGCACGGCCGCGTACGGTATCTTCAGCCTCGGATCGCTGAACGATACGATCGGCAATCTCCTTGCCGGCCCGGCAGCCCGCCTCGACCTCGCGCAGCAGATCAACATCGCGCAGCTAGAAGCTATCCGCCAGCAGAAGAACCTGCTTACCGCCCGCACTGCCGAAGAAAGTGCCGGTGCGATCGACAAGGGCAACCAGGCTCGCAAGGATTTCGGCGACGCCTTCAACCAGGTGCTCGCGCTTGCCACGGAAGAAGGAAAGGCGCGCTGGGCGCGTATTGCCGAGCATTCCAAGACGTTCAACGCGGCCGACGACCAGATCCGCGACTATCTGAAGGCTGGCAATGCGGAGGGTGCAAACATCGTCTCCATCACGGCGGCGCGTACCGCTGCCAACGAGATCGACTCGACGCTCGCCGAAATTCTGGCGCTTGAGAAGCAGCGCATGAAGACCGCCGACGCCGATGCCGACGCGCAGTATGTGACGACACGCACGACGATGATCGCCGTCGCCGCCGTTGCACTCGTAATTGCCGCGATGACCGCCTTCTGGATCGCCAGCTCGATCAGTAAGGGCCTCAGCCGCGCCAACAGCGTGGTTCGCGAAGTGGCGGAAGGCGATCTGACGAAGATGGCCGACATCACCAGCCATGACGAAATCGGTGAGCTTCTGGGCAACGTCAACATCATGATCGAACGCCTGCGGGGCGTCGTCGCCGACGCGCTTTCGGCCGCCGAAAACGTCTCGTCCGGCAGCCAGCAGCTCTCGGCAAGCTCCGAGCAGGTGTCGCAGGGCGCCAGCGAACAGGCGGCGTCGGCCGAAGAGGCCTCGGCCTCGATGGAACAGATGGCCGCCAACATCAAGCAGAACGCAGACAATGCCGCCCAGACGGAGAAGATCGCCCGGCAGTCGGCCAAGGATGCGGAAGCGAGCGGGGAAGCGGTAACGCGTGCTGTCGACGCCATGCGCACGATTGCCGAGAAGATCGGCATCGTCCAGGAAATCGCCCGCCAGACCGATCTGTTGGCTTTGAACGCTGCCGTCGAGGCCGCCCGCGCCGGGGAACACGGAAAGGGTTTTGCGGTGGTTGCCTCGGAAGTGCGCAAGCTTGCCGAACGCAGTCAGTCGGCCGCCGCCGAGATTAGCTCGATGTCGAGCGACACGGTCAAGGCTGCCGCCGACGCCGGCGAGATGCTGGGCCGGCTGGTGCCCGATATCCGCAAGACAGCGGAGCTGGTCTCCGAAATCAGCGCCGCCTGCCGCGAACAGGATATCGGCGCCTCGCAGATCAACGAGGCGATCCAGCAGCTCGACAAGGTGACGCAGCAGAACGCCGGCGCCTCCGAGCAGATGTCGGCCACCTCCGAAGAGCTCGCTTCCCAAGCCGAGGAACTGCAGGCTTCCATCGCCTTCTTCAAGGTCGATACGGCAGGCAGTGCCCGCTCCGGCGTCCAGAGGGCCCAGACGAATACTTCCGGCAGGGTGCTCACGGCTCAGACCAGCGTCCGCAAACCTTTCCCGCAGGCGCAAAGCCAGGGCCGCGGCCAGACGGTTTCCGCCCAGCAGCAGCGCCTCAAGGGCTTTGCTCTCGATATGTCGATGGGCGGCCCGGATGCCGGCGACGACGATTTTAGGGAAAGCGCCTAGGCGCTCCCGTGAAAGCGCCGGGAACGCCTTCGCCTCACTGTGATCCCTCGGGCTGCTCCGGTGGCCCGAGGCGGAAATATCCCCAACGCGTGTAGGCGTTGGCGCTGCGACCGATCGATGTCCGGCTGCCGGGAAGTGAATGCAATCGCTTTCCCTCTTTCAGACATGTGACTTTGAAGTTCAATGTTCCCTAGACGGGAACGTCGCTATCCAATCGTTTTGACGCGTAGAATTGGGGTTATCACATGCGTTTCACCATCAAACTCAAATTGAGTCTCGCTTTCGGGATCATGACGCTGCTGCTGGTCGGCATCGCGGTCTATGGAAGCTTCAGCCTCGGCACCTTAAACGAGGCGAGCGGCAAGATGATCGACGGCCCGATGCGGCGCCTGGAACTGGCGCTGAACGCCAACATCGCCGAAGTCAATGCCATTCGAGCCCAGAAGAACGCGCTGCTTTCCACCGATCCCGGCGCTGCCGCCGGCTTCTACAAGGAAGCCGACGAGAACCTCCAGGCGATGTTCGATGCCGTCGACGCCGGCCTTGCCATCGCGTCTCCGGAAGGCAAGCCCCATTGGGAGAAGCTGCGGACCATGGGCGGGAAATTCCGTGAAAAATCCGCCGAGCTGCAGCACCTGGACGCTCGGGGGGACAAATCAGGTGCTTTGGCGCTTTCGCTTGGCGATCTGAGAACGATGACCAACGAGATGGGTGACGCGATCACCGCCCTCACCGAGATCCAGCGCAAGGGCATGCAGGCGACCGACCATTCCAACACCGAGCTTTACAACTCGACCAAGCTGATCCTTACGGCGGCATCAGGTCTCGCCGTACTTATCGCGCTTGGTGCTGCGCTCTGGATCACGCTCGGAATCAACAACGGCCTACGAAAGATCGCGACTGTTGCAAATGCCGTCGCCATCGGCGATCTCAACCAGACGGCCGATGTCAGGACCAATGACGAGATCAAGGATCTCATCAACACGGTCAATACCATGACCGCCAATCTGCGCGCCACGGCGGCTCTCGCCGATCAGATCGCCATCGGCGATCTCACCACCGATGCCAAGCCGCTTTCGGATAAGGATACGCTCGGCATCTCCATGCAAAGCATGATCGCCAACCTCAGGACCACGGCAGGGATCGCCAATCAGATTGCAAATGGCGATCTCACCGTGTCCCCGAAGCCGCTCTCCGACAAGGATGCGCTGGGCATCGCTCTGGAGCAGATGGTCGAGCGCCTGCGTGGCGTCGTCGCCGATGCGATTTCAGCTGCGGAGAATGTCTCTGCCGGAAGCCAAGAGCTTTCGGCAAGTTCGGAACAGGTGTCGCAGGGCGCCACCGAACAGGCTGCGTCGGCCGAAGAGGCCTCCGCCTCGATGGAGGAGATGGCCGCCAACATCAAGCAGAACGCAGACAACGCCGCCCAGACCGAGAAGATCGCTCGGCAGTCGGCCAAGGATGCGGAAGCGAGCGGCGAAGCGGTCTGTCGGGCGGTCGATGCCATGCGCACGATCGCCCAGAAGATCGGCATCGTGCAGGAAATTGCTCGCCAGACCGATCTGCTTGCCCTCAACGCGGCTGTGGAAGCGGCACGTGCCGGGGAGCATGGCAAGGGTTTTGCGGTCGTCGCCTCGGAAGTGCGCAAGCTCGCCGAACGCAGCCAGTCGGCTGCAGCCGAAATCAGTTCGATGTCGAGCGATACCGTGACGGCAGCCCAGGAAGCCGGCGACATGCTTGGTCGCCTGGTGCCCGATATCCGCAAGACGGCGGAACTCGTCTCCGAGATCAGCGCCGCCTGCCGCGAGCAGGATATCGGTGCTGCCCAGATCAACGAGGCGATCCAGCAGCTCGACAAAGTGACGCAGCAGAATGCCGGCGCCTCCGAACAGATGTCTGCGACCTCGGAAGAGCTCGCCTCTCAGGCGGAAGAACTGCAGACCTCGATCGCCTTCTTCAAGGTCGACATGGCTGGCAGCCGTCGTGATCGTGCGCCGGCCGTCAAGATGACGGTACGGGGTGCAGCTCCCATCGCTGCGCGCAAGCCTGCGGCCAAGAAACCGGCTGCCGGTAGCGTGGCCGCCCAACAGGCTCGTGCGAAGGGGTTTGCTCTCGACATGTCGATGGGCGGACCGGATATGGCGGACGAAGAATTCCGCGAGAGCGCGTAGCGCTCTTCGGACACAGGACTGGGGGCGCGGCGACAGCGGCCCCAGCATCGAACCGGTGCATGGACGCACTTGGTCCTGCCGGCCCTGCCGGCAACGCATGAAGCGTTTCACGACGGCACTATGTGCGATTTCGCGGAATACCCGCTGCGGTACTAACGAGGGCTTGAAATGCGCTTCACAATCAAACTCAAACTAAGCTTGGTGTTCGGTTTCATCGTTCTGCTCACGTGCGGCATGGCCGGTCTTGCGATCTATAATCTTTCGTCGTTGAACACGCAGATATCGATCATGGTCGCCGGTCCGGTCGCCAACCTGCGCAATTCGGGCGATCTTTCCGATGCCGTCATGCGCTCTATCCGCGCCGAAAAGGACGCGATCATCAATACGGATCCGATCAAGATTACAGGCTATGTCGAGGAGATTGCGCAACAGCACGAAGTCATCAAGACACTGCAGGGCCGTCTTGCCGCCTCGAAAGATGCGGAGATCAAGAAGGAGATGGCCGAGTTCAGTGATCTCTATAGTAAATGGACCACGGTGCAGGATCGCATCGCCGGTCTCGCCACCGAGAATACGACGGAATCCAATGCTCAAGCCGGCGTCATCTCGATGGGCGAAGGGCAGCAGGCGACGGCCCATCTGCTCGGTATTCTCACCAAGCTGAACGACACCGTGACAGCCAATCTCGCGGAAACGGATGCGGCCACCAACGAGCAGTATGCCCAATCGCGTAATCTGCTTGTCATGATGACGATTGGTTTGATCTTTGTCTCGTCGGCGGCCGCGATCTGGATCCTGCTTAACATCTCCCGCGGCCTGATGCGCGCCGTCAACCTCGCCGACGCCGTCAGCATCGGGGATCTCGAGCAGAAGATAGAGCATAAGAGCAATGACGAAATCCGCGATCTCGTCAATTCGATGAGCAGGATGACGGCAAATCTGCGCAACACCGCGACGATCGCCAACCAGATTTCGAACGGCGACCTCATGGTGTCCCCGAAGCCCCTTTCGGAGAAGGACACGCTCGGCATCGCGCTCGAACAGATGGTCGAGCGGCTGCGCGGCGTCGTCGCCGATGCCATCTCGGCCGCAGAGAATGTTTCCGCCGGCAGCCAGCAGCTTTCGGCAAGTTCCGAGCAGGTATCTCAAGGTGCCAGCGAACAGGCCGCGTCGGCGGAAGAGGCGTCGGCCTCAATGGAGGAGATGGCCGCCAATATCAAGCAGAACGCAGACAATGCCGCACAAACGGAGAAGATCGCACGGCAGTCGGCCAAGGACGCGGAAGCCAGCGGTGATGCGGTGACGCGCGCCGTGCAGGCGATGCGGACCATTGCCGAGAAAATCAGCATCGTTCAGGAAATCGCTCGTCAGACAGATCTTCTCGCTCTCAATGCGGCTGTGGAAGCGGCGCGTGCCGGCGAACACGGCAAGGGCTTTGCGGTGGTCGCGTCGGAAGTGCGCAAGCTTGCCGAACGCAGCCAGTCAGCCGCTGCGGAAATCAGCGCCATGTCGGGCGATACGGTCAAGGCCGCCCAGGAAGCCGGCGACATGCTCGGCCGGCTGGTGCCCGACATCCGCAAGACGGCGGGACTCGTTGCCGAAATCAGCGCCGCCTGCCGCGAGCAGGATGTCGGTGCGGCCCAGATCAACGAAGCGATCCAGCAGCTCGACAAGGTGACTCAGCAGAATGCCGGCGCCTCCGAACAGATGTCGGCGACCTCGGAAGAACTTGCCTCCCAGGCGGAAGAACTGCAGACCTCGATTGCCTTCTTCAGGGTCGATACAGCAGACAACCGCCAGTCACGCGCGCCGGCCGTCAAGATGACTACCCGCAGCCCGGCCCCCAGCGCCGCCCGCAAGCCGGCGATAAAGAAACCGGCGGCCAGCAGTGTCGCCGACCAGCAGGCGCGGGTGAAAGGTTTCGCTCTCGATCTCTCCATGGGCGGTCCCGATGATGGTGACGCCGAATTCAAGGAAAGTGCATGATCATGGCAACGACATCTCTGGAAGCGCAATTCGTGACCTTCAGCCTCGGCGAGGAGATTTTCGCCGTGCCGGTCGAGGTCGTGCGGGAGATCCTCGACTATGCGGAAGCGTTCAAAATTCCGAATGGTCCCGACTATCTGCTCGGTCTGCGCGACGTGCGCGGGCAGGGCGTGCCGACCATAGACCTTCGATTGAAGCTCGGCATGACGAAGACGGTGCCGACGCCACATACACGGGTGCTCGTGCTCGACGTGCCGATGGAAAGCCGGCTGCTAACGCTCGGCCTCGTCGCCGACCGCGTCTTCGAGGTTACGCCGTTCCGGCGTGACCAGATCGAGGCGGCGCCCGACATCGGCGTGCGCTGGCGTTCGGACTATATTGCCGGTGTCGTTCGCCGGGAAAACGGGTTCGTCGTCATCATCGATCTCGCGCGGCTTTTGTCGCGCGAGGATGCCTCGGCTCTGCAATCGGCGGCCTGACCGCGCATTAACGGAGTACTGCGTTCCATGAGTATGGCAGCAATGGCGGAAACCCAATTGCCGGGCGACCGGATCAGCAAGCGCAATTTCGACAAGCTTGCCAGGTTCATCTACGACTATAGCGGCATCAAGATGCCGCCGACCAAGCTGACGATGCTCGAAGGGCGGCTGCGGCGCCGCCTTCGCGCGACCAATCATTCGACCTTCGACGATTATTGCGACTTCCTGTTCAATCACGACGGCCTCGCCCAGGAAACCGTCTACCTGATCGACGTGGTGACGACGAACAAAACTGACTTCTTCCGCGAAGCCAAGCATTTCGACTACCTGCAGAGCGTGGCGTTGCCGGCGATCGCCGGCAGCGGTGTTCGCACCATTCGCACCTGGAGTTCGGCCTGCTCGACCGGAGCCGAGCCCTATACGATGGCGATGGTGCTGGCGGAATTCACCGAAGGCCGTAGCGATGTCTCCTACAGCGTGCTGGCGACCGATCTTTCCTCCGACGTGCTGCAAACGGCGCGCCGGGGCATCTATCCGGACGATCTGATTGCGCCGGTGCCACGCGACCTGCAGCGCAAATATGTGCTGACAGCCAAGCAGCCGGATCGGCGGGAAGTGCGCATCACGCCGAAATTGCGCAGCAGGATTGGTTTTGCCCGCATGAACCTGATGGACGAGAAATACCCGATCGGCGAACCGATGCACGTCATCTTCTGCCGCAACGTGCTAATCTATTTCGACAAGCAGACTCAAGCGGGCGTCCTCAACCGTCTATGCGATTGCCTGGCGAAGGGCGGTTATATGTTCATCGGCCATTCCGAGTCGATCACCGGCTTCGACTTGCCGCTGAAGCAGGTCTCGAACACGGTGTTCCAGCGTATCTAGAGGCATTCATGCGCAAGAAAATCCGCGTTCTCATCATCGACGATTCCGCCAGCGTTCGTCAGACGCTGGCCCATGTTCTGGAGCAGGATCCCGAAATCGAGATCATGGCGGTGGCGTCCGATCCTTTCGTGGCGGCACGCAGGCTCTTGGAGGAGACCCCCGACGTCATTACGCTCGATGTGGAGATGCCGCGCATGGACGGCATTACTTTTCTGCGCAAGCTGATGGCACAGCGGCCGATTCCGGTGGTCATGTGTTCATCGCTGACGGAAGCCGGTTCGGAAACGCTGATTCAGGCGCTGGAGGCCGGCGCCGTCGACGTTATTCTGAAATCGAAGATCGGCGCCGCCGACGGCCTTGCCGACGATGCGATGCGCATCCGCGAAGTCGTCAAGAGCGCCTCGCATGCACGACTCACGACTGTGCGCCGCGCCGCCGGCTCCATCCGCTCGGCTTCGGCGGAAGGGCCGGCCAGGAAGCTGACAGCGGATGCCATGCTGCCGCCGCCGACGGGTCGGGCGATGGCGAAGACAACAGAGATGGTGGTTTGCGTCGGCGCCTCCACCGGCGGTACCGAAGCGCTGCGCGAATTCCTGGAGGAATTGCCGGCCAATGCGCCGGGCGTGGTGATCGTTCAGCATATGCCGGAAAAATTCACCGCCGCCTTCGCCAAGCGGCTGAACGGGCTTTGTGAGGTCGAGGTCAAGGAAGCCGCCGACGGCGATCCGGTGCTGCGTGGGCATGTGCTGATCGCGCCGGGCGACAAGCACATGCTGCTCGAACGCCAGGGCGCGCGCTATCATGTCAGCGTGAAGACCGGACCGCTGGTGTCGCGCCACCGCCCGTCGGTCGACGTGCTCTTCCGCTCGGCGGCGCGTTCGGCCGGATCGAACGCCATGGGGATCATCATGACCGGGATGGGCGACGATGGCGCGCGCGGCATGCTGGAGATGCATGAGGCCGGCGCCTACACCGTCGCGCAGGACGAGGCGAGTTCCGTCGTTTTCGGCATGCCGAAGGAGGCGATCGCCAGGGGCGGCGTCGACCGTATCCTGCCGCTCGATCAGATCGCCCGCGAAGTGCTGATGACGCAGCAGAAGTTCTGAAGCCGGTGCGATGGGCAGACAACGCCGGCGGTTTCCGGCACGGCACGGCTGCCATTCGCGCCTCCTCTTGAAATTTCCACGATTTTGTGGTCTTGAGGCCGCCAATCTTTGCAGCGCTGCCTGTCATGCATGTTCAGGGACATTTCCCGCCCCTGGCAGCGCGCGTCCCGTATCAGTCCCAAGGAAATGCGCCGATGGCCCGTTCAGCTCTTCTCAATGTCATGGTTCAGGCTGCTCTCAAGGCAGGAAAATCACTGGGGCGTGATTTCGGCGAGGTGCAGAACTTGCAGGTTTCGGTGAAGGGACCGGGCGACTTCGTTTCCACCGCCGACCGCAAGGCCGAGAAGATCGTCCGGGAAGAGCTGCTCAAGGCACGCCCGACCTATGGTTTTCTCGGCGAGGAAAGCGAAGAGATCAAGGGCACCGACGGCGCGCATCGCTGGATCGTCGATCCGCTCGACGGCACGACGAACTTCCTGCACGGCATCCCGGCCTTCGCGGTCTCGATTGCGCTCGAACGCAACGGCGAGATCGTTGCCGCCGTCGTCTTCAATCCGGCGACCGACGAACTCTATACGGCAGAGCGCGGCGGCGGCGCCTTCCTCAATGACCGGCGCCTGCGCGTTGCTGCGCGCCGCGTGCTGTCGGATTGTGTCATCGGCTGCGGTGTGCCTGCACTCGGCAAGCGCAATCACGGCAAATTCCTGGTCGAACTTCGCCATGTCATGGGCGAAGTGGCGGGTATCCGCCGCCTGGGTTCGCCGACGCTCGATCTCGCCTATGTCGCCGCCGGACGTTTTGACGGTTTCTGGGAGGCCGAGCTTGCACCCTGGGACATGGCGGCCGGCATCCTGCTCATCCGTGAAGCCGGCGGTTTTGCCACCGATTGGGATGGCGGAACGGCCATCCTGGAGGCGGGCGCGATCGTCGCCGGCAACGAACACATTCACAAGGCGCTGATCGAGGTGATCAAGCGGCCAATCCCCGCAAAGTGAGCGCCTGAAAAACCGGCTGTTGTAAAGTCACGGTTTTCACCCCGGCATACTTCAATTCGGCACAATGTTGCTCTAGTCTCCGCCAGCAATGAGTTCGGAGGCTGCTGAACCTATGGAAAATGTGAATGTGGCGGAGATCGGCTCCACCGAAAAGACGGCCGGCGGTTACACCTACAGGCTTTCGAGCCCCATGCCCTTCCTCTGGACGATGCTGCTTTTCCTCGTCATCGTCGGTTTCATTGCCGCCATTCTCTTCCGGCAGACGCAGGCTGCCTTTATGCATAATCCGGGTCTCAACGGCCTGATCGTCGGCGTTCTCGCGGTCGGAATCATCCTTGTTTTCAATCATGTGTTGGCGCTTCGCCCCGAAGTGCGCTGGTTCAACTCGTTCCGCGCCGCCGGCAGCGCCGACAAGGTCAACCGCAATCCGCGGCTGCTTGCGCCGATGCGGGCGCTGATCGGCAGCCGCAAGAGCTCGGTGGCGCTGTCGACGACGGCACTGCGCTCGATCCTCGATTCGATCGCCACCCGCCTCGACGAATCGCGCGACGTTTCGCGTTACCTGATCGGCCTGCTGGTGTTCCTCGGCCTGCTCGGCACTTTCTGGGGCCTGATCGGCACCATCGGCTCGATCAGCATCGTCATCCAGTCGCTCGATGCCGGCTCGAACGGCACGGGGGACGTGCTCTCGGCGCTGAAGGAAGGGCTTTCCATGCCGCTTTCGGGCATGGGCCAGGCCTTCTCGTCGTCGCTGCTCGGCCTTTCCGGGTCGCTCATTCTCGGCTTCCTCGACCTGCAGGCCGGCCGCGCGCAGAACCGCTTCTACACGGAGCTGGAGAACTGGCTTTCATCCGTTACGGATGTCGGCTCCGATCTCGCGCCGGCGCTTGACGCCGTTTCCGGCTCCTCCTCGGAAGATATGCGCGCGCTCTCCGATTATCTGCGCAAGGTCTCCGAAGAGGGCGGCATCGGCAGCCAGCGTTCTGTCGCCGCCATGGCGAGCCTTGCCGAAGGCATTCAGGGTCTGGTCAAGAACATGCGCAACGAGCAGCAGATGCTGCGCGACTGGATCGAGGCGCAGCAGGACGAGGCGAAGGCGATGCGCCGCACGCTCGACCGGCTGGCCGAACGCATCGGGCTGCAGGAGCGGGGAGCCGACAAGGCCGAGCGCCACCGCGACCGCGCGAGCCAGACCGAGAAGAGCGAGGGCAAGTAAGCCATGGCCCTTGCCCGCAACCGCCGCCGCGAACGCACGGTGGATTATTGGCCGGGCTTCGTCGATGCGCTGTCGACGCTGCTCATCTCGATCATGTTCCTACTGACGGTGTTCGTCGTCGGGCAGTTCATTCTCAGCCGCGAGATCACCGGGCGTGACGAGGTGCTCAATCGCCTCAATAGCCAGATCAACGAGCTGACGCAGCTTCTGGCGCTCGAAAAGGGCAGCAATCAGGACCTGCAGGATTCCGTCGCCAACCTGCAGGCTTCGCTTGCCAGTGCCGAGGGCGAGCGCTCGCGGCTGCAGGCGCTGCTGAACGCCGGTTCGGGCGGGCAGGACGCGGCGCAGAAGCGGATCGGCGCGATGACGCAGGAGCTCGACGAGCAGAAGCAGGTGAGCGAACGAGCGCTCAGTCAGGTCGAACTGCTGAACCAGCAGATTGCAGCGCTTCGCAGCCAGATCGCCGCCGTCGAAGCAGCGCTTCAAGCGTCGGAGGAAAAGGATCGGGTCTCGCAGACCAAGATCGCCGATCTCGGCAGCCGCCTCAACGTGGCGCTTGCTGCGCGCGTGCAGGAACTGAACCGCTACCGTTCCGACTTCTTCGGTCGTTTGCGCGAAATCCTTTCGGACCGCGAGAATATTCGCATCGTCGGCGACCGGTTCGTCTTCCAGTCGGAGGTGCTGTTTCCGTCAGGGAGCGCCGATCTCAATCCGGAGGGACAGACCGAAATGGCGAAGCTCGCCGCGGCACTGCTCGATCTCGCCAAGGAAATTCCGCCCGAGATCAACTGGGTGCTGCGCGTCGACGGCCATACCGACAATGTGCCGCTTGCCGGGACGGGCCGCTATCGTGACAATTGGGAGCTTTCCTCGGTACGCGCGATTTCGGTCGTGAAATTCCTGATCGGTCAAGGTGTACCGGCCGACCGGCTCGTTGCCGCCGGCTTCGGCGAATTCCAGCCGATCGCACCCGGCAACAGCCCGGACGCGCGCGCCACCAACCGTCGCATCGAGCTGAAGCTGACCGAGAAGTAATCAGCTCGACGTTGTCCGTCGCGCCTCCTTGAGCCGGTCGGCGAGAAGGCGCGCACAGCTGGGCTGTCGCTGAGCCCGATCGCCGTCATTAGGTACCGGCCGCGGCGGCGGCATCGCCGGTTCGTGCTGGAAGAAATGGCACGTACGGGTCGGCAGCAATAACCCAGGCGCCGCGCAAGGGCGCATAAAAAGCCGGGCGGCATTCATGCCGCCCGTGCCGTCATGCTCAGGCTTCGGCCTTTGTCTGGTCGACGATTTCGGCGCCGGAGGTGTTCTTCTTGATGGATTCGATAGCATTCAGGGCGGACGCCTTCGCCTTGTAGCCCTCGGAACTGAACATGGTTTCCCCGTTCGATGCCTTGAAGCGGAAACGGAATTCGCCTGATTTATCCTTGTAGACTTCGAATTTATACATGGATGTCTCCCGAAACGCTGAATTGCACCATCAGCGCCGAGGAGGCTAGATCAAAATGGCGAGCTTTTCCACTGCCTTAATGAGAATTGAGCTACCTGGCGCTGAATTGCAGCCCATCGAAATCTGGCACGAGATATATCTGGACACACGTCCTCGCGCATCATTCCATCTGGATGTTTGCGCCCTTCACGACCGGCCCCCATTTGGCGAGCTCAGCTTTTACATGGGCGGCAAGTTCATCCGGTGTCGAGCCGACAATCGCGGCGCTGAACTCCTTCATGCGTTCGGCGACGGCGGGGTCGGCGAGCGCTTTTTTGGCCGAGGCATTGAGGCGCATCACTACCTCGCTCGGTGTCTTTGCCGGAGCGAAGAGCGCATTCCAAGTATAGGTCTCGTAACCTGGAATGCCCGATTCCGCGACCGTCGGCACGTCTGGGAAGGAGGGCGCGCGCTCGGCCGTCGTCACCGCCAACGCTCTCAGCGTGCCCGCCTTGATGTGGCTGGACGAGGAGGGCAGGTTGTCGAACATGATCGGCACCTGGTTGCCAATGACGTCGTTCAATGCCGGACCCGCGCCCTTATAGGGGATGTGCTGCATGCTGACGCCGGCCATGGACTTGAAGAGTTCGCCGGAAAGATGCAGCGGCGTGCCGTTGCCCGACGAGGCGTAGCTGTATTTGTCGGGCTCGGCCTTGAGCAGGGCGATCAGCTCCGGCACTGTCTTTGCCGGCAATTCCGGATTGACGACCAGCACATTCGGCACGACGACGAGCAGCGAGACCGGCGCGAAATCCTTCTCGGGATCATAGGGGGTCGATTTGAGGATCAGCGGATTGAGAGCATGGGTCGCGACAGTGCCCATCAGAATGGTGTAGCCATCGGGCTCCGCGCGAGCGACGTTGCCGGCCCCGAGATTGCCGCCGGCGCCGGCGACGTTCTGGACGATCACCTGCTGGCCGAGATCCTCCGACATCTTCTGCGCGACGATGCGCGCGACGACATCGGTCGAGCCGCCGGCCGCGAAGGGCACGACCATGGTGATCGCGCGATCGGGAAAATCGGCGGCAACGGCCGACCTGCCGAGCCCCAGCGTTGCAGTCAGGCCAAGAGCGAGCGCAAGGCCCGTGCGTCGCGTCATTTTTGAAAGCGCCATTCCTATCTCCTCCCACGATTTCAACAGCAATCCCCACCCAGGGGCATGAAGAGAGTAGGGCGGGAGGCGGGAAAAACAACCGCGGGAGACGCAGCCGAAGCCAGACTTTAGTCGCTGTGCGATCAGGCGGCTGCCGGCTACTTTGCGGCGGCGAGAACATCTTCGTTAGCGGCGTCGAATTGCAGCCGGGCGAGGCGGGCATAGATGCCGCCGTGGCGGATCAGACTTTGATGCGTGCCTTCCTCGACGACCCGCCCCTGATCCATGACGAGGATGCGGTCGGCCTTCAGCACGGTTGCCAGGCGATGGGCGATGACCAGCGTCGTGCGGCCGTCTACGAGCCCGTCGAGCGCCTTCTGCACCAAGGTCTCGCTTTCGGCATCGAGCGCGGAGGTCGCCTCGTCGAGCAGCAGCACGGGTGCGTTCTTCAGGATGGCGCGGGCAATGGCGATGCGCTGTCGCTGACCGCCGGAGAGGGTAACGCCGCGTTCGCCCACCTCGGTCTCATAGCCATTCTCCAGCCGGGCGATGAATTCGTCGGCCTGGGCGGCAACGGCGGCGGCGCGGACGTCCTCACGCGACGCACCGGGGCGGCCGAAGGCGATGTTTTCATGGATCGACGCGGCGAAGATGGTGACCTCCTGCGGCACGATCGCGATGCGCTGGCGCAACTCGTCAGGTGTCGTCAGCCGGGCGTCGACACCGTCAATGGTCACGCTGCCCTGCTGCGGATCGTAGAAGCGCAGCAGCAGTGAAAAGACAGTGCTCTTGCCGGCGCCGGAGGGGCCGACGATGGCGACGGTTTCGCCCGGGGTGACTGCAAAGTTCAAGCCATGCAGGGCCGATTTGCCGGGACGCGAGGGATAGGCGAAATGCACGCCGGAAAATTCGACGCGGCCACGGCTGAGCGAAGGGAGGGTTTCAGGGTTGGCGGGGGCTGATATCGGCGAGACCTCGTCGAGAAGCTCGGTCAGCCGGTCGGCAGCGCCGGCCGCTTGTGAGAGTTCGCCCCAAACCTCGGACAGCGCGCCGAGCGACCCCGCCGAGATGACGGCGTAGAGCAGGAACTGGCCGAGCGTGCCGGCAGACAAGGTGCCGGCAAGCACGCTGTGGGCGCCGACCCAGAGCACGGCAACGACGCTGCCGAAGATCAGCGTGATGGCGATGCCCGTCAGCAGTGCGCGCGAACGTATGGCGGCGCGAGCAGCCTCATAGGCCGATTCGACGGCGCTGCCGTATCGTGTCGCTGCGGCATCCTCGCCGTTGAAGGCCTGTACCGTCCGAGTCGCGGCGATCGTCTCATTGGCGAAGGCGGACGCTTCGGCAAGCGTATCCTGGGCGGCGCGGGAACGCCTGCGCACTGAGCGGCCGAAGGCGACGAGCGGGAAGACGATCAGCGGGATCGCTCCGATGACGAGGCTCGACAGTTTTGGTGAGGTGACGACCATCATGCATATGGCGCCGAGACAGAGAATGAGGTTCCTGAGCGCCACCGAAGCGGTTGCGCCGACGGCCGACTTGATCTGCGTCGTATCGGCGGTCAGTCGCGAGACGATCTCGCCGGACTGGTTGACGTCGAAGAAGGAGGGCGACAGCCGCGTCACATGGCTAAAGACGTCGCGGCGAAGATCGGCGACGATGCGCTCGCCGATGGTGATGACGAAATAATAGCGTAGCGCGCTCGCGATCGCGAGCACGACGGCCATGACCATCAGCATAGCGAAGTAACTGTTGATGAAGCTGCCGTCGGACCGCGTGAAGCCGTGATCGATCATCCGGCGCACCGCAAGCGGCAGCGCCAGCGAGGTGACGGCGGCAAGCGCCAGAGAAATCAGCGCGCCCGCTACCAGGCCGCGATAACGCATGACATAAGGCGCCAGCCTGCCAAGCGGCCGCAGTGACCGCCCCTTGTTTTCCTCAGCCCGTGCCTGCTCTGCCAAATCGTCTCCGTTCGCCTACAGGACCCGCGCAATGCGGTCTGTTGGCTCTTGTTATCTAGGCGTCCTTCATGTATAGGCACCGCATCCTAATGGGAAGCCGTAGCCATCCGACTGCGGCTTCATTTATTCAATCGGTTCGGTGGCCGCAACTGCATGCGGCAAATTGAACTCCGGTATCGCAGGAAGATTGTTATGAAGGCAGGCATCCATCCCGACTATCACATGATCAAGGTAGTCATGACCGATGGCACCGAATACGAAACCCGCTCGACCTGGGGTTCGGAAGGCGCTGTCATGAATCTGGAAATCGATTCCAAGTCGCACCCGGCGTGGACCGGTGGCAACCAGCAGCTCATGGACCGCGGCGGCCGCGTTTCCAAGTTCAACAAGCGTTTCGGCGGCCTCGGCCTCTAATCGCTTCTGCTCGATGGAATTTGAAAAGAGCCCGGTTCTGCCGGGCTTTTTTGCGTTTGCGCAATGGCGATGGCTAACGGCAACAAAAAACCGGCCGCGCAATGCACAGCCGGTTTCATTGGAATTTTCTCAAAAATCGGATCAGTTGTTTCCGAAGGCCGTCTGCAGCAGGGAAAGCTGCGCCTGGACGCTGTTCTGATTGTCGTGAACGATCACGGCTTCGGCCGGGCGGTAGATCTCGCGATCCAGCAGGGCGATGCGGTTCTGCAAGCGCAGGGAGCGCTCAACGAGGTCCCGGAAGGATTCCGGCAAATCGCCCCAGCCGGGTGCTGCGCGGTCGACGTTGAAACCGTCGAGGCGGACCTTGTTCTTCTCGGCCAACACCTGATCGCGGGACATTTCGCCGTTGTTGACGGCGCGCTGCAGCAGCAGCCAGGAGGCCATCTGCATCAGCCGGGTGGTCAGCCGCATCGATTCCGCGGCGTAGAGGACGGATGCCATGCGCGGCAAAACCTTGGAGGCTGCGCGGCCCTGGCCATCGAGATAGGCGGCGGTCTCTTCGACGAGCGACATGCCTTCGGCATAGAGCGCCTTGAACTGTGAGGATGCAGCCGCGCGGCCCGCAAAACTGATCGTGTTCAATCCAACTTCCGACATCGCAATAGTCCCTGTTGCACGCAGCTACTTATGGTCAGGTAACGCCGGGATCGACGGAAAAGTTTCCGGGTCCGGTCTTTATGACTTTAAGATGGTATCATTAGCGCAAATGCGCAAGCCGTTTCTTAAGAAAGGGTTAATCTCCACAGTTTCATGGAAATGCGGCGGCTGCAGCAAAAAGAAGAGCCGCAAAAGCGGCTCTCAAGGTAAAACAGGGAGAAAAATCAGACCAATTCACCGCATGGAAAACTGTCTGAGATCCAGAGAAAATCTGGATGAATATAGTAATACCTTATAAAGCTTAATATTTTATTAATATTGTGCCGAATGAGGACTTGAGGCAGGCTCATTTTGCCTGCCTACAGTCTTGTTTTTGGAGGCTTTCAGCGAGTCACGAGCGGAAGAAGCTTTCCGCCGCCTGCCGTCCTGAGGCCTTGCGGGCGGCTTCGGCTTCGAGGCGGACGATCTCTGCTTTCAGCATTTCCACCCGCGCCTTCAGTTCGTCCACCGAAAGCATGGAGAGATCGGCGCCGATCTCGTGGGTGGGTTTTTTCTGCGGCCGGTCGTCATCGATAAAGCTCATGGGTTCCTCCGTTTGCTGCTGGCAGCATGATGCCGAAATATGCGGGCGATACGGAATCTAGGCCGATCTGGCCTAAATCCAGCCTCGCCTGGAGCATTTCCGTTTTCGCGAGCATGGACAAACCGCAGCGCGCTTTTGCTGGAGGCTCTATCCGAACTTTACAGCAGGATCGCTGCCTTCCGGAGACTTGCCGGCGCCGCGGTCGGCCAGTGACATGCTCTGCGGTGTCAGCATCGGCGATGTGGCTGTCGGGATTGTCGTATAGGCGTCGCGGTCGCTGGCCGGGACGGCGGCGCGGATGCGGCTTCTGATAATGGCATAGGCGGTGATCAGCACATGGGCGACGGCTGTGACCACGAAAAGCGCATGCGGTGTGATCGCCGACATGACGGGACCGCCGAGCGTCGGGCCGATGACCGTGCCGATTCCATAGAGGAGCAGCAGGCCGCCGGAGACCTTGACGAAATCCTCCGACGCGGCGAAGTCGTTGGCGTGAGCGACAGCGATCGGATAAAGCGTATTGGCAACCGCGCCGTAAAGGACGACGAGCCCGATCAGCAGGGCGGGCGATGTGGGGTGGAGCAGAAAGATCAGCAAGCCGGCGAGAGCAGCGATCGCCGACAAGGCGGCAAGCACGTAGCGCCGGTCGATACGATCAGAAAGCCGACCGGCCGGCAGCTGCATCAGTGCGCCGGCGAAGATGGTGGCGCTCATCATAACGGCGATGCTCGTATCGGAGAGGCCGGCGCCGGCGCCGAATACAGGGGCGAGCGTGCCGTAGGCACCGTTGGCGATGCCGACAAGCAGGATGCCAAGGCAGGAAACTGGCGAGTTGCGGTAGAGCGCCGGCAGGTCGAGGCGCACCGCCTTCAGCGGCTGCGGCGAAGCGGCGGTCGACAGCGTCGTCGGCAACATGGCGATGCAATAGAAGATGCCGCAGATCATGAAGAGCACCGGCGTGCCCACGTCTTCGAGCGGGATCATCATCTGGCCGCCGACGACGCCGAGCAGGGTGATGCCGATATAAAGCGAGAAGATCGCGCCGCGGCTCTCGTTACTGGCGCGCTCGTTCAGCCAGCTCTCGATGATCATAGAGGTGCCGGCTGTGGAGAAGCCGGTCACGGCGCGCAGGACCACCCACCAAAACGGATCGATGATGATGCCGCTGACCAGCGCGATGATGGCGATGATCGAGATGAAGCCGGAAAAGGCTCTGACATGGCCGACGCGGCGCACCAGTTTCGGCGCCACCAGGCAGCCGATGACGAAGCCTCCTGCCCATGACGTACCGAGCAGGCCGAGCGTCGTAGCGGCGTAGCCTTCGAGATTGCCGCGCACCGGAAGCAGGATGCCCTGCAGACCATTGCCCATGAAAAGAAAGAGCGTGCCAAAGAGCAGCGCGGCGACGGACAGCAGATTTCTCTTCATTTCCCCAGACTCGGTCTTAAGCGGTTTGCAATGGACATAAGGCACGACCTGCGTCAGCCCAGCCTCAAGATGATTGATTGTGTCCCGGAATGTCTTTACGGCGTGTCGAGATCCTCTTGTTCGCGCGGAAAAATGTCCGTCCTGTGACATTCCGAAAAATGGAAAAAATAAAGCATGACAAAGCTGATAGCCTTGCTGCTCATCCTTGCCATGGCGATACAGCTGATCAAGCCGCTCGGGCTTCCGGGTCTCAGGCGGCGGATGGATTTCTGGAAGATCGCGCTGATCGCCTTCGGCGTCTGGGCCGTGGCGCTGCTGTCGCGCGACTTCCTGACGTGAGCCGTGGACTGCGTCTACTTGTCAGTCATGCAGGGTAATTTCTCCGCGCATGACAGGAACGCAGCTGCCGGAGATCATGACATCGGTGACGACGCCGCCCGCTTTCACGACATCGAGGGCGATGATGCTGCGGCGGCCCATTTCGACGCCCTGTTCGATGGTGATGCCGACATTCATGTCGGCGTCCGGCGCAAGCGAAACGATATAGGCGGCAAGCGCTGCCGAAGCGCTGCCGGTCGCCGGGTCCTCGGGCACGTTGTCGAGCGGCGCGAACATGCGGGCACGGATATGCCAGGGGTTTTCGGACGTCCTGACATAGACGAAGAGCGAGAAGTCGTGGCCGCTCGTCGTCTGGCGGCCGGCGGCTGCCTGGAAGCCGGCGAGATTCGGTCGGGCAGCAGCCAGCGCGCCAAGCCCGTTCAGTTCCGCGACGGCGAAGTTCAGGCCGACGGAGGCAAAGACCGGGGCGTGGCTGGTCGTGGCGATGACGCCGGGGTCGAGCGAGATGCACCCGGCGATGGTTTCCCTGGTGATGGTATCGCCAATCGTCAGCGGCTGCGGCGCACGGATGGCAGCTGACGTAACCCGTCCGCTGCTGCGGTTCAGGCCGACCTCGACGATGCCCGCCTTTTCCTCGAAGCGCAGCTTCTCGCCGACTGGCTTGCCGAAGATCTCCGCCTGCTGGCCGAGCACAAAGGCGGTGCCGACATTCGGATGCCCGGCGAAGGGTATTTCCATCGTCGGCGTGAAGATGCGCACGCGGGCGGAATTTTCGGGATTTTCCGGCGGCAGGACGAAGGTGACTTCGGAATAGTTGAACTCCGTGGCGATCTTCTGCATCGCCGCGTCGCTAAGGCCTCGCGCATCGGAGATGACGGCAAGCGGATTGCCTTCGAAGCGGCTGGAGGTGAAGACATCGACGGTGACGTAGGAGAGGGTGTTCATGGCGGCTCCTGTTGCGGCTGCCGCTATGAGTAATCACGGTCTTTGACGGGGCGAAGCGGTTTCTTGTCGCCGTGACAATCATGGGGGTGGGTGGCTAGTGTGTTGGGTTGGTTTGTTCCCCCTTCTCCCCAGCGGGGAGAAGGGGCCCGAAGGGTCGGATGAGGGGCCCACACGGCACACCTTATTGCCCTTCGCTTCCGCTCAGTGCCTCGCTCCTATCGTCGCTCGCCCCCTCATCTGCCTGCCGGCATCTTCTCCCCGCTGGGGAGAAGGGACTCGTGGCGCCGCCGCGTTCCTCCCTCACCCGTGACGAGCACAGGAGGAAGCAGAGAGGGATCAGGCAGGAGCCGCAACGTTACGTTTGCGCTCCCTGCCCACAATCCCAAGCCCGAAAGATCAAGCGGCCTTTTCCAGGTCCTTTTTCCAGCTACCCTTGGCGGCGAGGCTGTTCATCTCGGCGCGGTGAGTAAACTCGCGCTGGCCGGCGGCGACATTTTCCGGCTTGCCGTTCCAAGCCTTCAGCGCGCTGTCCTGCAGGGCGCGGCCATAAGAGAAGGTGACGAGCCAAGGAAGGTCGGTGGTGGCATTGATGGCGGAAAGATGCGCGGTCGCCTCTTCGGTCGACTGGCCGCCGGAGAGGAAGGCGATGCCTGGAACCGCTGACGGGACCGTGCGCTTCAGCACCTGCACGGTGCGTTCGGCGACTTCGGCGACCGAGGCCTTGCGGGCGTTCTTGCCGTCGATCACCATGTTCGGCTTGAGGATCATACCCTCGAGGCTGACGCGGGCCTCAGCCAGTTCCTCAAAGACGATGCGCAGCGTGGATTCGGTGACTTCGGCGCAGCGGTCGATGTTGTGATCGCCCGGCTTGCCGTCCATCAGGCATTCCGGCTCGACGATCGGAACGATCTTAGCTTCCTGGCAGAGAGCCGCATAGCGTGCAAGCGCCTGCGCGTTGGCGCGGACCGAGCCGCGGGTCGGCAGCGACGACGAGATGGCGATGACGCCGCGCCACTTGGCGAAGCGGGCGCCCGCCTCATAATAGCGGGCCAGGCGCTCGCCGAGGCCATCGAGGCCCTCGGTGATGGTTTCGCCCGGAAATTTCGCCATCGGCTTAGCGCCGGTATCGACCTTGATGCCGGGAATGGAGCCGGCGGCGCGGATGATATCGACGAAGGGTGTGCCGTCTGCGGCCTTCTGGAAGAGCGTCTCTTCGAAGAGGATGACGCCGGAGATATATTTCTTCATCGCCTCGTCGGAGCGGAAGAGCATCTCGCGATAATCGCGACGGCTGGTTTCGGTCGATTCGAGATTGATCGTGTCGAAGCGCTTCTTGATGGTGGAGGTCGATTCATCGGCCGCAAGCAGTCCCCGGCCGCCTGCTACCATCTGCACTGCAATGTCTTCCAGTCGTTCGCTCATTCGTTCTCTCCACAGCATGAAACATCGGCGGTTTAAGAATATAGGACGGCGATAACAGAAGTTTATAGAGAGGAAAATGGAAGGCTAAGTCATTGAAACGATTGAAATGAATTCAATCGTTTGAAAATTTGGGATTTTTTCCGGCTCGTGAGCAAAAGACCGCGGAAGGCTCCTCGCCGCCGCGGTCTATCCACATGTAAAACCAGTCAAATCCGCTCGGCGGTCACTTGCCGGCGTTAAGGACGGCAACCCCGGGAAGCTCCTTGCCTTCCATCCATTCCAGGAAGGCGCCGCCGGCGGTGGAAACGTAGCTGAACTCGTCGGCAACGCCGGCATGGTTGAGCGCCGAAACGGTATCACCGCCACCGGCAACGGAGGTCAGCTTGCCGGCAGCAGTCCGCTCGGCGGCGTATTTGGCGGCAGCGACCGTTGCGGCATCGAAGGGCTCGATCTCGAAGGCGCCGAGCGGACCGTTCCAGACGAGGGTCGAGGCGCGCTCGATCCAGGCATTGATGGCCTGGACGGATTTCGGGCCGACGTCGAGCACCATGGCATCGGCCGGAATGGCGTTGATGTCGACGATCTCGTTGGCCGCGCCCGCCTTGAATTCACGGGCGACGACGCCGTCTTCCGGCAGAATGATGGCGCAGCCTGATGTCGCGGCCTCGATCATGATCTGCTTTGCGGTATCGGCGAGATCATGTTCGCAAAGCGACTTGCCGACATTGGTGCCGCGGGCGGCGATGAAGGTATTGGCCATGCCGCCGCCGATGACGAGCGCGTCGACCTTCTTCACAAGATTCATCAAGAGGTCGATCTTGGTCGAGACCTTGGCGCCGCCGACAATGGCGACAACCGGGCGGGCGGGGGCGCCGAGACCCTTCTCCAGCGCTTCCAGCTCGGCCTGCATGGTGCGGCCGGCATGGGCCGGCAGATGGTGAGCAAGGCCCTCCGTCGAGGCATGGGCGCGGTGGGCGGCGGAGAAGGCGTCGTTGACATAGATGTCGCCGTTTGCCGCAAGCGCCTTGGTGAAGTCAGGATCGTTCTTTTCTTCGCCCTTATGGAAGCGTGTGTTTTCCAGGAGCAGGATATCGCCGTCATTCATCGCGGAAACCGCAGAGGCCGCGGCCTCGCCGATGCAGTCGGAGGCGGTCCGCACGGCATGATCGAGCACTTCCTCGACAGACGGGGCGATCAGCGACAGCGACAGATCAGGCGAATGGCCGTCTTTCGGTCGGCCGAAATGGGCAAGCAGAATCACCTTGGCGCCCTTGTTGGACAGTTCGAGGATCGTCGGCGCCACGCGCTCGATGCGCGTCGTATCGGTGACCTTGCCGTCCTTGACCGGGACGTTGAGGTCGACGCGAACGAGCACGCGCTTGCCGCTGATATCGGAAAGATCGTCGAGGGTCTTGAAAGATGGCATGGGGAGGATCCAGTCTTGGTTGGCGGAAGTCGCGCCGACCATAGCAAGGATCATTTCAGACGCAAGGCGTTCAGCGGCCGTTTTCGCCTGTGGCTTCCTCGCGCCCGGCGGACGCTTTCGGCGCGCTCTCGGCAGCCGCGGTTTCGCGGTTCCGGCGTCCCTTCAGCCGGTCGCGGATGCGCTGGATGATGTCCTTGAGATTGATGAAGATCGGCAGGGTGATTGCCGGTTCGACGGCTTCCAGCGACATGCCGACGGAGGTGATGTGGTCGTGCTCGTCGAGATCGCGGACGATGAGGATGATCGAGCCGAGGCGGACGCGATCGGCATAGTCGGCCTTGCCGCCGAGGCGCTGCCGCATCAGCTCGGCGATCGTCAGCCCCTTTTCGGATTCGTTGAGCAGGCCTGGCCCATAGGCGGCGTCGAGGTCGGCGGCTGGGCGGGCAGGCGAGAGCGCGAAGGCTCCGAAGAATTCGGCATCGTCCTCATCCACCGGCGCACGGCTGGCAAAAAGGCGGTCGAGCAGGCGGGAATAGCTTGGCACGATGAAGAGATAAACGAGATCGTTTTCCCGCAGCCTTCCTGCATATTGATAGCGCATCGACTTGCCGTCGCGGATGACGAGGGAGGGGGTCGCCCAGCGCGGGATGCGCTCGCCGCGCAGCACCGGGCTGTCCTTTATGACGCGGTAGGAGAGCAGTTCGTGGTTGGCGGCGCCCGGCAAATCGACCTCGACCTTGTCGACGGCGCCGATGCGCGGCGGAATGATCAGGCCGAGCTTCTTGGCGACCGGCTTGATCGTCCAGCCCTGCAGCAGCAGGGAGACCAGCACGATGATGAAGGCGGTGTTGAAAAAGATCTGGCCGTTTTCCAGCCCGCCGAGGATCGGCATGATGGCCAGCAAGATGGAGACAGCGCCGCGCAGGCCGACCCAGGCGACGAAACCGATCTCCTGCTGCGTGTAATCGAAGGGAAGCAGCGACAGCCAGATCGCCAAGGGCCGGGCAATGAAGATCAGGAAGAGGGCAAGCAGGATGGCCGGCACTATGATGACGGGGAATTGCGACGGCGTGGCGAGCAGGCCGAGCACCAGGAACATGATGATCTGCGCGAGCCAGGTCATGCCGTCCTGGAAACGCTTGATGGTGCCGATCGCTTGTATCTTGCGGTTGCCGGCGTAGATGCCTGCGACGTAGACGGCGAGGAAGCCGCTGCCGCCGACCACGCCCGTGAATGAAAAGACGAGCAGGGCGAGCGCCAGCACGAAGATCGGCGTCAGGCCGCGATCGGTATCGAGCTTGCTGACGATCAGCACGATCATCATGCCGCCGAGCAGGCCGAGGATGACGCCGAGCCCCATCTGCTGCACGAACATGGCAAGCATGGCGATATTGATGCCGGCGTAGCGCTCGCCGCTCGCCAAGACCTCAACAAGGGCGATGGTAAGGAAGATCGCCATCGGATCGTTGGTGCCGGATTCGACTTCCAGCGTCGAGCGCACCTTGTCGCGGATGTTGATTCCGCCGATGCGCAGCAGGAAGAAGACGGCGGCGGCATCCGTCGATGCGACGATCGAGCCGAGCAGCAGGCCTTCGAGCCAGGTGAAGTTCAACAGCCACATGGCAGCGACGGCAAAGAGCGAGGCGGTGATCAGAACGCCAACCGAAGCGAGGGTCAATGAAGGCACGGCCGCGAGCCGGAAGGCCTGCATCGGCGTGCCGAAACCGGAATCGAACAGGATGACGGCCAGCGCGATCGAGCCAAGAATATAGGCGAGGTAGTTGTTGCTGAATTCGATGCCGAGGCCATCGACGCCCGCGGCAAGGCCGATCATCAGGAAGAGAAGAAGCAGCGGGGCGCCGAAGCGGAAGGCGAGCAGGCTCGAAAAAGCGGCAAGAAGCACGAGCGCCGTCGCGACCAGCACCACGATATAGAACGCTTCCATGCCCACCCCTTTCCATCGAATGCTGTGCGGATGCGGCTACCCCGGCCGATCCGCCTGTCTCAACCCCTCCACCACGCGTCGATCCATCAGTAAACGGCAAAACGGCAGAGAAGGGTAGGCCTTGCGGCTTAACCTCGTCTCGTGCTGCATCATGCTGCTGAACGGTTGCCGGACGGCCACCGACACGGAAATGCTACGGGAGAAACTCTCTACAAGGAATGTATAAGAAAATCAGGCAAGAGCAGGGCGAAAGACAGGAAGATCGATTTTTCCTGCAGTATCTGCCAGCCGCAACAGGACACGTCCTTCACGCGGCCCGCCCCCGGATTGGAGAGCGGGGAAATGAATGCGGAGATTTTTCGATATCGGGGAGGAAAGGCAGGCCGTCTGCCGAGCGATGGAGCCGGCTGCGGTTTTGTGCCTGATGCGGCGGCCATCGCTACCACTATCCGAACACTGCCTGAACTATGATGACGGCAAGAAACGCAAGACCGATGAAGGCGGCAACCGAGACCACCAGACGATTGGCCTTTGCCAAAACGGCCGGTCTGACGTCCCGCTTGCGGTGAAACCGCTGCCGCCGCTTGAGCGTGATGTGGGACAAGGGTTTTTGCGCCTCTGCCATTTATCGCCTCCGCCTGGATCGTGTCAGCCATTGTGCAGCGTTATGCATTCCTCAGTTTATCACGCCTGGCCAGCGGATTGCCAACCGTGATTCCATCCTTGCGGCCGCACCGGACCGGTCGCTGCGAGATGGCTTTTAAACCCGGAAGACCGACGCAGATCGACTGTCAGTCGTCGGTGTCCTCGCCCTCGTCGGTCAGATCCTCCACCGGGACCAGGAAAACGACGAACTCGTCGTCGATGGTCCTTTCGGGATCGTCGTCGAATTCATAGGCGTGCTCGACTTCGCTTGCCTCCTCGTCGGTCGCCTTGCGCAGGCTGAGCGTCGCCTTGCGGTCCCACAGCGGCTTGCCTTCGGACTCGAGGATGGTCAGGTCGTCGCGAAAATCCTCCGCCTCGAAGAAATGCGTCGCTTCCTCATGGTTTTTCGAGCGAAAGCTGGCGACGGCACGGCCGGCGATTTCAACGGTGAAGTAATCCATCTATCCCTCTTTATCTCCCCGGATGTCGATGCGGTTCCGGGTATAAACGATGCCATGACCGGCTTCGGGTGCCTAGAACAAAAACGGCCCGGTTTCCCGAGCCGCCTTGCGATGTTCAATCATCAGCCGCTCAGATGAGCTTGGCAAGGGCCACGGCCGTGTCCGACATGCGGCTGGAGAAGCCCCACTCGTTGTCGTACCAGGACAGGACGCGCACGAAGTTGCCTTCCATGACCTTGGTCTGATCGGTCGCGAAGATCGAGGAGTGGCTGTCGTGGTTGAAGTCACGGGAGACGAGCGGTTCGTCGGTGTAGCCGAGAATGCCCTTCAGATTGCCGTTCGCAGCAGCCTTGATGGCTTCATTGATTTCGCCGACCGTGGTGGCCTTCTTGGCGACGAACTTGAAGTCGACGACCGAAACGTTCGGGGTCGGAACGCGGATCGACGTGCCGTCGAGCTTGCCTTTCAGATGCGGCAGGACGAGGCCGACAGCCTTGGCAGCACCCGTCGAGGTCGGGATCATGGAGAGGGCGGCCGCGCGGGCGCGATACAGGTCCTTGTGCATCGTGTCGAGCGTTGGCTGGTCGCCGGTGTAGGAGTGGATCGTCGTCATGAAGCCATGGTCGATGCCGACGGCGTCGTCGAGAACCTTGACGACAGGCACCAGGCAGTTGGTGGTGCACGACGCGTTGGAGATGACCGTGTGCTCCTTGGTGAGCTGGTCATGGTTGACGCCGTAGACGACCGTCAGGTCGGCGCCGTCGGCGGGAGCCGAGACGATGACGCGCTTGGCGCCGGCCGCCAGGTGTGCGGCAGCCTTGTCGCGGGCGGTGAAGATGCCGGTGCATTCCATGGCGATGTCAACGCCGAGTTCACGGTGCGGAAGCGTTGCCGGATCCTTGATCGCCGTGACCTTGATCGGCTTGCCGCCACCGACGATGATCGTGTCGCCTTCGACCTTCACTTCGGCCGGGAACTTGCCGTGGATCGAGTCGTAACGCAGCAGGTGGGCGTTGGTCTCGACGGGGCCGAGGTCGTTGACGGCGACGACTTCGATGTCGGTGCGACCGGATTCGACGATAGCGCGAAGGACGTTGCGGCCGATGCGGCCGAAACCGTTGATGGCAACCTTGACTGTCATGTGCATTCACTCCCGATAGAGTAGGGCCCCATAAAGCGGGCCTGGAATTGAGGAGATGGAGAGCGCCTCAAGGCGCCCTCTTTAAAGCTTTGCTTCCGCAGCCGCAACGACGGCGTCAGCGGTAATGCCGAAATGCTTATAGACGTCCTTGACCGGGCCGGAGGCGCCGAAGCCCTTCATGCCGACGAACGTGCCCTCCGGTCCGATGAAGGCGTCCCAGCCTTCGCGAACGGCGGCTTCGACGGCGATCTTTACCGGCGAATTGCCGAGTATGTCCTTGCGGTAAGCGTCGGGCTGCTCGAAGAACAGTTCGGTGCAGGGCACGGACACGACACGCACAGAGACTCCCCTGGCCTCGAGCGTTGCGCGGGCGGCAACGGCGATTTCGACCTCGGAGCCCGAAGCGAAGATCGTCACCCTGGCATCGGCATTGCCGGCGAGCGTATAGGCGCCGAGTTCGCAGAGGTTCTTCTCATTATACTCGGTGCGGACGGTTGTCAGGTTCTGGCGAGTGAGAGCCAGGGCAGACGGACGGTTCTTGCTCTTGATGGCGATCTGCCAGCATTCCGCCGTCTCGACAGCGTCGGCCGGGCGGAAGACCTGCAGGTTCGGAACGGCGCGCAGGCCGGCGATCTGCTCGACCGGCTGGTGGGTCGGACCATCTTCGCCGACGCCGATCGAGTCATGCGTCAGAACGTGGATGACACGAATGCCCATCAGAGCCGAGAGGCGGATCGGCGGGCGGCAATAATCCGAGAAGATCATGAAGCCGCCGCCATAGGGAATGAGGCCGCCATGCAGCGCGATACCGTTCATGGCAGATGCCATGCCGTGCTCACGGATGCCCCAGTGCATGTAACGACCGGCGAAATCCGTCGGCGTGATTGAGTGCATCTGGCTGGTCTTGGTATTGTTCGACGGGGTCAGGTCGGCGGAGCCGCCGAGGGTTTCCGGCAGGAAACCATTGATGATTTCGAGCGCGTCCTCGGATGCCTTGCGGGTTGCGACGGTCGGCTTGGTCTCGGCGAGCTTCTTCTTGTAGTCGTCGATCGCCCTGTCGAAGCCTTCAGGCAGATCGCCTGCGAAACGCCGGGTGAACTCGGCCTTGGCGGGCGAGCTGGCGAGGGTTTCTTCCCATGCCGCGACGAGATTTTCGGAGCGGGCGCCGGCTGCGCGCCATGCATCGAGAACGTCCGAAGGAACGACGAAGGGCTCGTAATCCCAATCTAGCGCCTTGCGGGTGGCGGCGATCTCGTCGGCGCCGAGCGGGCTGCCGTGAACCTTGTGGCTGCCGGCCTTGTTCGGGGCGCCGAAGCCGATGACCGTCTTGCAGGCGATGAAGGTCGGGCGGTCGGACTTGTGTGCGGCCTCGATCGCAGCGGCGATGGCGGCCTGATCGTGGCCGTCGATTTCGATCGTGTTCCAGTGAACCGCCTTGAAGCGGGCGATCTGGTCGGTCGAATCCGACAGCGAGACCGCGCCGTCGATGGTGATCGAGTTGTTATCCCAGAAGAGGATCAGCTTGTTCAGCTTCAGGTGGCCGGCAAGAGCGATCGCCTCATGGCTGATGCCTTCCATCAGGCAGCCGTCGCCGTTGATCACGTAGGTGTAATGGTCCTGCAGGTCCGAACCGAAGTCCTCGCGCAGCTTGCGCTCGGCGATTGCCATGCCGACGGCGTTTGCGATGCCCTGGCCGAGCGGGCCGGTGGTGGTTTCGATGCCGGTGGCGTGGCCATATTCAGGATGGCCGGCGGTCTTCGAGCCGACCTGACGGAACTGCTTCAGGTCCTCGATCGTCATGTCGGGATAACCGGTCAGATACAGCAGCGAATAGAGCAGCATCGAGCCGTGGCCGGCCGACAGCACGAAACGGTCGCGGTTCGGCCAATGCGGCTTCTTTGGGTCGAAGCGCAGATATTTGGTGAACAGAACCGTTGCCACGTCGGCCATGCCCATCGGCATGCCGGGGTGGCCGGAGTTCGCCTTTTCAACGGCGTCCATGGCGAGGAAACGGATCGCATTCGCCATCCGGTCGTTTTGTTCGGGAGAGGTCATGGCTTTTCCGCAAGCTCCGGGTGTCGGGGAGATGGCCTCGAGCCTCCAAGGCCATCGAATGAAAGCGGCTGACACATAGCAGTTGGGGCTGGCGAGTCAATAAATGGCAGGCCAAATCCCAGCGGCCTGCAGCAATTTTTGACATTTGATCGCGTGGCTTTACAAAAGACCAAACTGGCACGGCGGGGCAGCCCAAAACATTCATCCACAGATAGGCAGGCTGCCGGGTGACGGGATTTATTGACGGGCCGTTGGCGAGCTGCATATCCTCTCGAACTCACAAGATCGGCAGATGTGGCCGATTCGCAGGTCCTGCACGGGAATCGGAAAGGCATGATGCCCACAGGCAAAACCATGGAAGCAGCGCTCAACGAGCTCAAGCAGGCGATTTCGAGCCTCGAAAACGCCGTCGACATGCGCATCGAGCGGCAGCGCGAGCAGGATGAGATCGAGGGCGAGGTGCGGCGCGTGCACGCCGATCGTTCCCGGTTAGCCCAGGAACTCGACCAGGCCGAATTCCGGGCCAACCGGCTGGAAGAGGTCAATCGCGAGGTATCGCGGCGGCTCGTGACGGCCATGGAAACGATCCGCGCGGTTCTGGACCGCTGACGAGAAAGAATTCGACATGGCGCAGGTGACGGTAACGATCGACGGTAAGGCCTATCGCATGGCCTGCGAGGAAGGGCAGGAGGATCACCTGACCGATCTCGCCACCCGTTTCGACCGATATGTCGGGCATCTCAAGGGTCAGTTCGGCGAGATCGGCGATCTCAGGATCACCGTCATGGCCGGCATCATGATCATGGATGAGATTGCCGAGCTGACGCGCCGGATCGCGGGACTGGAAAGCGAGCTCGAGTCGCTTCGCGGCAACCGCGACACGGTGCTCGCCGCGACCGCCCGCACCGAGGAAACTCTGGCGGCGGCGCTCGGCGAGGTGTCGAGCCGCATCCGCGGCATTACCGACAAGCTGAATGGCCGCTCCGCTCCCGAACTTAATTGATGTCAATTAAATAGGAGCTGCCTGTCGTCGCCTCTGGCGCGTCGGTGCAAACAACCTTATATATCGCGGTGCGGTCTGCGCCTCTCGACAGGAACCACAATCCCTGGGGCCATACTCGATCCAAAGGGAGCTGTCCCTGTCCGGGCTCGTGGGCCTGGACACACGGTGCCCACCTACGTTTGTAGGCGCCCAGGATCGTAAACATCCATCGGTCGTCGTGGATCGCACCTCTCCTTTCATTGCCGGAAGATGCCGGACCAGCGGCGAACGTGGCTACAGCGCCACGCGTCTTCAGACGCGCAAAGGACGCTGCAGCACGCGCGGTTGCTTCTTCAAACGGGGAAGCGTCACCTGGAAGACCTGGAACATAGTGTCGACGTCGGCGCCGCCGTCAGCCTTGTAGGCGGCGCCCGCCTGGAAGCCATCCTGCGTCAGGAAGTCGTTCGTTGGCGACGAACAGGAAATAGTCCTCCGGCAGGTTCGGGTCGAGGACGCTTGCAAGACCCACGGCTTGCCACTTCCTGCAACGGTCCCCGCCTCGAAAGCTGGACACCGCTTCGAATGACACCCTCGGCCACGAGACCGATTTCTCAGAACGAAACCGGCCCTGGATTCATCTCCATATCCCGGCCGACGCTAATCGACCGGATAAGGTCCTTCGGCGAACAGCTCGTCGTGGTAGCCCTTGGAGCCGACATCGAGCGCCAGTGGGCTTCGCCATTCGCGATGCTCCCGCAGGCAGTCGAGCACGAAGCGGAAATCATAACGCGGCTGCCAGCCAAGTTCCCGTCTTGCGCGTTCGTTGACGTAGACGCGGTCGAGCGTCGGGAACATCTTCCAGCCGCGTTCGGCATAGAGGGCGTTCGCACCTGGAAACAGCCGCTCGACGACAGCGGGCGCGTCTTGCCTGAGCGCGGCGAGATCGTCGGATGAAAACGGCGTCGTGGCCGAGATGACATAGCGGCCGAGGCCGATGGCCGGCGCCTTTTCGAGCGCCAGCAAATGGGCGCCGACGACATCGCTGATATCAACGCGGCGATAAAGAAGCTCGTTGGCCTGGGCATTTTCAGCCGAATAGCTGTTGCGGATGTCGGGATCGTCGTCACTTTCGGGAAAGAAACGCGACGTTCTGAGGATGACAACAGGCAGGCGAAATTTGCGGGCGAAGAGTTCCGCGATCCCTTCGGCGGCGAGCTTCGTGACGCCGTAGATGTTCCTGGCTACAGGAAGCACCTCCTCGGTGACCCATGCCGCGGGTTCGCCGGCAGCCGGCGTCAATGCCGCGCCGAAAGCGCTGGTCGTGCTGGTGAAGACGAAGCTTGCAACGCCGGCGGCGGTAGCCTCTTCAAGCAGGTTCAGCGTGCCGCCGACATTGGTGTCGAGGAAATCGCGATTGCCATGGGTCGCCACATGCGGCTTGTGCAGCGTGGCGGCGTGGATGACGTGGCTGATGCCCGACATAGCCCGCCGAACGAAGTCGCGGTCACCGATCGAGCCGACCATATCGGTAAAAGCCGAGGCCTTGATGTCGATGCCGCGCGCCCACCGGCTCTGCGCTTTCAAGGTGCGCATCAGCGCCTCGCCGAGGTGGCCGGCGCTTCCCGTCACCAATATCGTCATCGCATCGTCTCCAAACCGTTTTTCGCGGCGGAGGCTATAAAGACCGGCAATTGCGGACAACGCATAAATTATGCATGAAGGTGCAGAAAAGCTGCAGGCTCCGTGACTGTCGTGACGAGGCGGCCGGCGCTGCCGTCGGCAAGCATGATCCGCTCCCAGGTGACGCGGCCGGCGGCAATCGGCAGGCGCATATTGTCGTTGGCGCCGGTATCGAAGGTCAGCGACAGCAGCCTGCCCTCGTGCCAGCCGCACTCCTCCAGAGATTGTTCGGCGGCGGCGATCTCGGCGGAGGCGTAGGAAAAAAGAGAGCGGCCGAGAAAAGCGGCGAGCGGTGCGCGCCATTCCGCCTGCCGCGGGCGGGAGGCGGACAGCAGCCGATGGGTGCTGTCGCAGATCAGATGCACAGGTCGGACGGAATCCTCGACCAGCCGCTTCAAGGCCGCATCGGCCGCAGCATGCTGCGGCGAGGCGAAAATCCGTTCCAGCTTGACGGCTTGTTCGGGCGAGGGGGCAAGCTGGCTGCGCTCCCAGCGCGAAACGGTCGCTTGGTTGACGCCGAGGAGTTCGGCGAGATGCTGCTGCTTCATGCTGCGCAGCAGCCGCATGCGGCGTATGCCGGCTCCCGATATCGTCATCTGTCCTACGTCTCAAATTTTTTGCCAGCATAAGGTTTCAGTAGGCCGGGAGACAAGCCGCCCTGTTATTCCGGCTGGCCCTCGAGATCACTTTTCAGCCGGTCGAGGATCGACAGGGCATGGCCGGCATAAGCGCTGATCCAGCGGTCGTGGATATTTTTGATCGGCAGGCTGTTCAGATGGTTCCAGCGCTCCCGGCCTTCCTTCCTGGCAATGACCAGATCGGCGTCTTCAAGCACCTTCAGATGCTGCATCACCGTGCAGCGATCCATCTCCGGAAATGCCTCGCAGAGTGCACCTGTCGTGCGGGGTTCTTGCTTCAGCAGGTCGAGGATTTCGCGACGGCGGCGATGAGCCAGGGCTTTGAAAATGAGGTCGTCGTTCGATTCGCTTGACATGTTATATTTTTATAACATAATTGCAGCAGACACAACGCAGAAGAGGAGGAAGTCGCATGTCCCTCAATATTCGCGTCTCGGGCCGTATCGGCCGCCCGGTGGCTGAAGTCTTCGACGCGGTCGTCAATCCAACGAAGCTGTCGAGCTATTTCACCACAGTCGGCGGCGCGAGCGCGCCTCTGGCGAAGGGCGTGACGGTAACGTGGTGGAAGGATGTGCCCGTCGAAGTGGTCGAGCTGGTGCCCGAGAGCAGGATCGTGCTGCGCTGGGATGGCGCGACGGACGAAGACAAGAGGCCCTACAAGACGCTTGTGGAAATGAATTTCAAGCCGCTCGACGACGGCGGCACCATGGTGACCATCGCCGAAGACGGATGGCGCGACGATGAGCCCGGGCGCCGCGGGACTTACCTGAACATGGAGGGATGGACACAAATGTTCTGCTGCATGAAGGCCTTTGTCGAATATGGCATCAATCTGCGCGACGGCATGTTCCTCAGTGAGATGCGCGGCGAGCAGGCCAAGGCGCAGGAAGGTTGAGGGGAAGCGTCATGAGCGATTTGATCTGGGGCGGCGTCGATGTCGCCATGAAGGTTCCGCCGCATCAGTATGACGCGACAGTTTCCTTTTACCGGGATGTCGTAAAGCTGAGGGAAATCGAAGGAAACGATATTTCCTTTGAACTCGGACCGATCCGACTCTGGATCGATAAGGTTCCGGCTATGAGCCAGGCAGAGCTATGGCTGGAATTCCTGACACCGGATTTCGACCGTGCTGCGGAGCATCTGGAGAAGGCGGATGTTCCGCGTTGCGATCTGATCGAGCCGCTGCCGCCCGGCCTCCGCGGCGGTTGGATCCTCAACCCGGCGGGTATCGTGCATCTGGTTCGGGAGATGGGGCGCGATTAACAGTTCCCTGAAGATCAGCGCGCTGCGCGTGCACCCAGCACATAAAGCCGCCTGATAGGGCGGCTATATGCTTGTTGGAGGTTGGAATTACGCTCTCAAGACGCCAGATTAGCTACAGTGGGGCGTTCGGCCGTGCGCGGTGGCGGTGATCGCATCGCCTTTGCGCCCGAGACTTTGCTTGCCTGTCACGATGCCGGTGTTAGTTTCCGGAATCATATCGATAAATCCCAGGAGATTTCAGATGCAGCTTGGTATGGTCGGTTTGGGCCGCATGGGCAATTACATGGTCCAGCGCCTGATGCGGGGCGGTCACGAATGCGTGGTCTATGACGCCAGGCCGGAAAGCGTTGCCGAGCTCGCAGGTCTCGGCGCGATCGGCAGCGGCTCGCTCGAGGAATTCGTTTCGAAGCTCACGCCTCCGCGTGCGATCTGGCTGATGCTGCCGGCGGCCATCGTCGACAAGGTGCTGGCGAGCCTCGTGCCGCTGCTGCAGAACGGTGACATCGTCATCGATGGCGGCAATTCCTATTATCACGATGATATCCGCCGCGGCGCAGAGCTCATTACCAAGGGCATTCACTATGTTGATGTCGGCACCAGCGGCGGCGTCTTCGGCCTGGAGCGCGGCTATTGCCTGATGATCGGCGGTGAAAAGGGTATCGTCGGGCACCTTTCGCCGATATTCGCAACACTCGCACCCGGAGCTGGCAAGACCGAAGCATCGCCGAACCGCACCGCCGAAGCGGCGGCGGCCAGTACAGCGGAACAGGGGTATCTGCATTGCGGCCCTCATGGCGCCGGTCATTTCGTCAAGATGGTGCATAACGGCATCGAATACGGGTTGATGGCAGCCTATGCCGAGGGCCTCAATATTCTGAAGCACGCCAATATCGGCGCCGCCTCGCATGCGGCCGATGCGGAGACCGCGCCGCTCGCCCATCCCGAACATTTCCAATATGACTTCAATCTGCAGGATGTCGCGGAAGTCTGGCGCCGCGGCAGCGTCATCACCTCCTGGCTGCTCGATCTCACCGCCGATGCGCTGCATACCGACCCCGCACTTTCGAAATATGCCGGCCGCGTTTCCGACAGCGGCGAGGGCCGCTGGACGATCATGGCGGCAATCGACGAAAGCGTGCCAACGCCGGTATTGAGCGCGGCGCTCTATGGCCGCTTCTCCTCGCGCGACAATGACGAGTTCGCCAACAAGGTGCTGTCGGCGATGCGCGCGGGCTTCGGCGGCCACGTGGAAAAGCCGGCTCCGAAATCCTGAAGGCCAACGGCTCACACGCCCTTCCGATAAAGCCATCACCCTGAAACAGCGGGCCCGACCCTTCGTTTCCAGGGGGCAACGTCTGCCCATCCTAGCCATCGATATGGTTTTCCTGCTGCTTGCTGGCGGCAGGGGGCGCGAGTATTCATTGCAAAATGTCGGCGCTGCTTTGTGCAAGCTACCGACATTTCGTTGGAGGCGGTCATGGAGCGTGGCATGGCAGGGGGCTTGAAGACCGTCATATCAGGCATAGTGACATTGCTTGCGCTTTTCTCGGCGGTGTCGCCTGGCTTTTCCCAAACCTCGTCAGCTCAACTGCCGGCCGCGGCAGCTCCGCCAGCGCAGGTGCGTGAGATGATGCAGCTCATGCAGACGCCCGAGGTCAAGCAGTGGATGTCCGCGCAGATGGCGGCAAACCCTGCGGCCGATGCCGCGACCCAAAATCAGATGTCGGTTCTCTCAGGTCTGCTGCAGCATGCCCGCCGGCATGTCTCAATGGTCTCCGACGCCGCGATGACATTGCCCTCGCAGATCGCCAATGCATCCGGGCTGTTTTGGAGTGAAATCGCCGCCAACGGCTTCGCGCGCATGGTGGCGCAATTCCTGGCGATCCTCCTGCTGGGCGCGATCGTCGAGAGTGTTGCCCGCTATGCGTTCCGCCGTCGCCGTCGCCGCCTGGCCGAGATGGCGGGCATGCATCTGACACCGCGCGTCATACCGGCTCTGGTGTTTGCCACGGCAACGATGCTTGCCCTTTTCAGCCTCAGCTGGCCGCCGCTCAGCCAAAGCGTGGCAATCGTCTGCGTCATTGCGCTCATCGTCCAGCGCTTCACGATTTGCGTGGGCGGGGTTCTGGTCGATCTCATCGGCTTGGCGCGCGCCGACGAAGAACAGCAGGGTGTCACCGTTCCGACCATGCCCGGACGTGCGGTCGCGCTCTTCTGGTACCGCCGCTGCGCAACTTTCGTCATCTATTTTAGTTTTGGCTGGGCGGCCATCCAATCCATGGAGCCGCTCGGCTTTTCCCCGAGCGCCCGGCTCTTCGTGGGCTACATCCTCGGCATCGGCCTGCTGCTGATAGCCGTCGAGGCGGTCTGGTCGCGGCCCCACAAGGACGAGAAGCGCGGTCACGGGATTTCCTGGGCGCTCACCGTCTATTTCCTGCTGCTCTGGGGGCTCTGGGTCACGGGCTTCAATTGGCTGCTCTGGCTCGGGATCTATATGCTGATGCTGCCGCGGGTGCTCGCCGTGTCGACGATCGCGGTGAAATCGTTGCGGCAAACCGAGGCGAGCTTTCTTGCGACGCGCCGCATTGCCACTGTACTGCTCGACCGCGGTGTGCGGGCGCTAATCATCGCCTTTGCCGCCATCTGGCTTGGTCAATTGCTTGGCGTCGGTGCCGACACGATGGCCGCCGGCGACAAGATGGTCGATAAGATCGCACGCGGCGTCATTGGTGGGATTGTCATCCTGCTTGCGGCTGATCTGCTCTGGCACGTCGTCAAAGCCTATATTGACGGCAAGCTGCTGGATTCTCCCCTGGATGGTACAGCGACGGACGAGGAGAAGGCCAAACACGCGCGGATCCAGACGCTGCTGCCGATCTTCCGCAATATCCTTGCCGTGGTCATCGCCGTGATCGCGGTTCTCATGGTGCTCTCCGGCCTCGGCATCGAGATCGGGCCGCTGATTGCCGGCGCCGGCGTCGTCGGCGTCGCGGTCGGCTTCGGCGCGCAGACGATCGTCAAGGATGTCATCAGCGGCATGTTCTATTTGTGGGACGACGCCTTTCGTGTCGGCGAATATATCGAAAGCGGCAGCCACAAGGGCGTCGTCGAAGCCTTCAGCCTGCGCTCGGTGAAGCTCAGGCATCATCGCGGGCCGCTGACGACGGTGCCGTTCGGCGAACTTGGCGCGGTGAAGAACTTGAATCGCGATTGGACGATCGACAAGATCAGCCTGAACGTCAAATACGACACCGATCTCGTCAAAGCGAAGAAGGTGATCAAACAGATTGGCCAGACACTCCTCGAAAACCCGGAATTCGCTCCGCACATCATCGAGACGCTGAAGATGAAGGGTGTCGAGCAGTTCGGCGAATTCGCGATCGAGATCCGCCTGTCGATGATGACCAAGCCCGGCGAACAATTCGTCATCCGCCGCAATGCGCTGGCGATGATCCGCAATGCCTTCAGCGAAAACGGCATCGAATTCGCCGTGCCGACGGTGCAGGTGGCCGGCGACCGCGGCGCCGAGCTCGATGCGGCCGTGGCGCGTTATGCCGAGCATGCACGGGCCGGCGGGGAACCGGCCGCATAAGGACTGCCCGCAAATCTACGTCATGGTGGCAAGGTCTTCCAAAGCTTACGAAAATGAAATGCGGCGTTATGTCCGCCTGCGCAAAATCGCCCCAATTGAGGATGATGGAGGCAAGGCGGCGGGGCTGGGGTAACGGCGGCATGGCTTCATGGAGCTTATATGCCTGGCATGTTACGTCTGTCGAAACGATTCCCGCCAAGTTGAAATGCGCAGGTACGAGATGTCGGGGCACGGCAATTTGGAAGAAATGAAGGAGACGGACGATTTTTCCGTCCGTGGGCTTTTCAGACGTTACAGGACGCCGCTGACGGCAGCCGCGACACTTGTGGTCTTCTGTCTCGTTGGCTACGCGATCATGAAGCTCACCAACGAGGTACGTTATGACGATGTCGTCGGTGCGCTTGCGGCGACCAGGCCGAGTGCGATGCTGCTTGCGCTACTTTTCACGGCCCTCAGTTTCCTCTCGCTGGTCTTTTACGACCTAAACGCCATCGAATATATCGGCAAGAAGCTGCCCTTTCCGCATGTGGCGCTGACGGCGTTCAGCGCCTATGCTGTCGGCAATACCGCCGGCTTCGGCGCGCTTTCGGGCGGCGCGATCCGCTATCGCGCCTATACGCGCCTCGGGCTCTCGCCAGAAGATATCGGCCGTATCATTGCCTTCGTCACGCTCTCCTTCGGCCTCGGTCTCGCGGCTGTCGCGTCGATCGCCCTGATCATCATCGCCAGCGAGATCGGGCCGCTGATCGGCGTCAGCGCATTCCTCCTGCGGCTGATTGCCGGCTCGATCATCGCCATTCTAGGGGCCATGATGATCATCGGCCGCGAGGGCCGCGTGCTCCATCTGGGCGCCGTGGCAATCCGTCTGCCGGATTCGCGAACCTGGTCGCGTCAGTTCCTCGTCACTGCCTTCGATATCGCCGCCTCCGCGTCGGTGCTCTACGTGCTCCTGCCGCAGACGGCGATCGGTTGGCCGGCCTTCCTCGCCGTCTACGCGATCGCTGTCGGTCTCGGCGTGCTCAGCCACGTTCCGGCTGGACTCGGCGTGTTCGAGACCGTGATCATCGCCTCGCTCGGCAGCGCGGTGAATATCGATGCGGTGTTGGGATCGCTGGTGCTCTACCGGCTGATCTACCATGTATTGCCGCTGCTGATCGCCGTGCTCGCGGTGTCGGCGGCGGAACTGCGCCGTTTTGTCGACCATCCGGCCGCCTCCAGTGTCCGGCGCATCGGTGGGCGGCTGATGCCGCAGCTGCTTTCGGCGCTTGCGCTGCTGCTCGGCGTCATGCTGGTGTTTTCGAGTGTTACGCCGACGCCGGACCAGAACCTCGAGTTCCTCTCCACCTATCTGCCGCTGCCGCTGGTCGAAGGCGCCCATTTCCTCTCCAGCCTGCTCGGGCTCGCGCTCGTCGTCGCCGCCCGCGGACTCGGCCAGCGGCTTGACGGCGCCTGGTGGGTTGCCGTGTTCTCGGCTCTCGCCGCCCTAACCTTGTCGCTCTTGAAGGCAATCGCGCTCGTTGAAGCCGCGTTTCTCGCTTTCCTCATTTTCGGCCTCTTCGTCAGCCGTCGGCTTTTCACCCGTCACGCCTCGCTGCTCAACCAGGCGATGACGGCCTCCTGGCTGATGGCGATTGCCGTCATTGTCGTCGGCGCCGTCGTCATCCTGCTCTTCGTCTATCGCGACGTCGAATACAGCAACGAACTCTGGTGGCAGTTCGAATTCACCGCCGAGGCGCCGCGAGGCTTACGCGCCTTGCTCGGCATCACCATCATCTCCTCGGCGATCGCCATTTTCAGCCTGCTCCGGCCGGCGGCCTTCCGGCCGGAACCGGCGACGGAGGAGGCGCTGGCGCGTGCCGTCGAGATCGTCTCGAAGCAGGGCAATGCCGACGCCAATCTGGTCCGCATGGGCGACAAGAGCATCATGTTTTCGGAAAAAGGCGACGCCTTCATCATGTATGGCCGGCAAGGCCGCTCGTGGATCGCGCTGTTCGACCCGGTCGGCGATCATCGCGCCGTGCCGGAACTCGTCTGGTGCTTCGTCGAAGCGGCGCGCGCGGCCGGCTGCCGCGCGGTCTTCTACCAGATCTCGCCGGCACTGCTTTCCCATTGCGCCGATGCCGGCCTGCGCGCCTTCAAGCTCGGCGAGTTGGCGGTGGCCGATCTCCGGACCTTCGAAATGAAGGGCGGCAAATGGGCGAACCTTCGCCAGACGGCGAGCCGGGCCCAGCGTGACGGGCTGGAGTTCGCCGTCGTCGAACCCGAGAACGTGGGCGGGATCATGGACGATCTCGCCGCCGTTTCCATCGCTTGGCTCGAACATCACAATGCCAAGGAAAAGGGCTTCTCGCTCGGTTCCTTCGATCCCGATTACGTCTCCTCGCAACCGGTCGGCATCCTGAAGAAGGACGGCAAGATCGTCGCTTTCGCCAACATCCTCGTCACCGAATCCAGGGAGGAGGGCACGATCGATCTCATGCGCTTCTCGCCGGACGCGCCGAAGGGCTCGATGGATTTTCTTTTCGTGCAGATCATGGAATATCTGCGCGGGCAGGGTTTCACTCACTTCAATCTCGGCATGGCGCCCCTCTCCGGCATGTCGAAACGCGAGGCGGCGCCCGTCTGGGACCGCATCGGCAGCACCGTCTTCGAGCACGGCGAGCGCTTTTATAACTTCAAGGGCCTTCGGGCATTTAAATCCAAGTTTCATCCGCACTGGCAACCGCGCTATCTTGCGGTCTCCGGAGGAGGCAATCCGATGATCGCGTTGATGGACGCGACATTTCTGATCGGGGGCGGACTGAAAGGGGTAGTGAGAAAATGATCAGGACGATCCTTCTTGCCACGGCATGCGCCTGCCTGCTTGCCGCTGCACCGGCGCGCGCCGCCGAGGAGACCACCCAGAGCTTCGAAACCGGGCTCATCCCGTCGCCGCACATCTTCCTGCCGGAAGGCGAGGTCAAAGGCACGGTGATGCTAATCTCGGATGCCGCCGGCTGGGGCGATTATGAGAAGGCCGAGGCCGACAGGCTGGTCGCCGAAGGCGCCGTCGTCATCGGCGTCGACTTTCCTTCCTATATCCAGTCGCTCAGCCGCTACGATGTCAGCCTCAACGATGGCTGCATCTATATGGTCTCGGATATCGAATCGCTCAGCCAGCAGGTGCAGCGCGCGACCGGCAACAATGCCTACCACCTGCCGATCGTCGCAGGCATCGGCGAGGGCGGGGCCTTGGCGCTGGCGATTGCCGCACAGACCCCGGACGCGACGATCGGGCAGACGCTTGCCGTCAATCCCATGGCCGGCATTCCGCTCACCAAGGAGCTTTGCACGCCGGCTTCCAAGCAGGTGGTCGGCGAACGCACCTTGTATGGCCTCAGCGATGGCGCCCTGCCGGATCCTATCATTTCCATCTTCACGCCCGATGCCGACAAGAACGGCCGGGCGCATACCGAGGCGCTGAAGAAGGCGCATCCGGCGGTCGAGATCCGTGACACCACCGACGATGCGCAGACGGTATTTGCCGATACGCTCGACGATCTTGTCACCGCTTCGGGCGCCTTCGGTAATCCGCTCGGCCTGCCGCTGGCGGTGCTCGAGGCGACGCCGGCCTTCGACACGATGGCGGTGATTTATTCCGGCGATGGCGGCTGGCGCGATATCGACAAGGAGGTCGGCGGCACGCTGCAGAAGGAAGGCATTCCCGTCGTTGGCGTCGATTCGCTCCATTATTTCTGGTCGGAACGCAAGCCGGAGGAGACGGCGAGCGATCTTTCGAAGATCATCGATTTTTACCGCAAGCAGTGGAAGGTAAAGCACGTGTTGCTCGTCGGCTACTCCTTCGGCGCCGACGTCCTGCCCGCGACCTACCAGCTCCTCAAGCCGGCCGAGAAGTCCGCAGTGGTGCAGTTGTCGCTGCTGTCGCTCTCGCACCAAGTCGACTACGTCATCTCCGTTCTCGGCTGGCTCGGCCAGAAGACCGAAGGGGCGGGTGGCGATCCCGTCGCCGATTTGAAGAATGTCGATCCGAAGCTCGTGCAGTGTATCTACGGCAAGGATGACGACGACGATGTCGCTTGTCCGGCTCTTAGGGATAGCGGTGCCGAAGTGGTCGAACTGCCCGGCGACCATCATTTCGACGAGAATTACGACCTTCTCACCAAATCGATCATCGATGGGCTGAAGAGACGGCTGCAGGACTAAAGTATGTAGCGAACTTTCAGATTCGCTTTATTACGCTGTAGGTCTTTGTTTTTCCGGATGTCTTTATCGCAATACCGCTGCACATTTTCGCGAGACATGCCCTAGAGCAATTCCAGCAAAAGTGTGTAACGGTTTTGCGTCCGGAATTGCGTGAAAACAAAGAGATAGAGCATCTCCGTGATTCGAAGAAAACGGAAATGCACTAACGCATCAGCCTTTCTTCACTCCAGCCTAGTTCGGCGAGTTCCTTGCCGCGAAACCGCGCATCGTCGGCGACGATGAATTCGTCGAGCTGCGGCGGGGCGACGCTCGTGCCGGCAAGCATCGCATGGACCTGGCCGCGATGATGGGTCTGGTGCTGGAAGAGGTGGGCGAGCACGTCTTCCATCCGCTCTTCCTGGATGCGGTCGCCGCGATGGAGAATGACCGTCGAAATCAGCCTTTCCGGCGTCAGGGCTTCGCAAAGTGCGATCAGGCGCTGATCGACCTTCGCCTGCGCATGCGTCAGCGACTCGACGTCGTCGAAGGGTTCGTCGACCTCAAAGGCGCGGACCCCGAGCGTGCCGCCTTCCATGCCATCGACATAGAACCAGTCGACGGTGATGATGTGGTTCAGGGTTTCCTTGATCGAGGGAAAGAAGCTTGTGCGCGACGCTTCAAATTCGCCGGGCTTCAGTGTCGCGCAGGCGTGAAGCAGGCGGTGGTTGGCAAGCGCGTTGTTATAGGCGAGCTTGCGATAGGCCCTGACGGGATCGAAGGTCGACATCGGCGGCTTTCCTCTTCAGGTACTGCGGAATGTTTGCGTCATAGTCAGGCGAATGGGAGTGCGCTTGCTCACGTCGTTCCTATCCGAGATCGATCACGACGATTTCCGGCGGCACGCCGAAGCGGACCGGCGCGATGGAGCAGCCGAGACCGCCGGAGATGATGATATTACGCCCGTCTTCGACGATGTGGCCATAGGCGTAGCGATTGCCGTAGCGCGAGGGGACGACCGGCGAATGGCCGAGGAAGCGGATCTGTCCGCCATGGGTGTGGCCCGACAGTGTCAGCGAGACCCGCTCGGGCACGCGCGGAAAGATATCGGGCTCGTGGGCGAGCAGAATGACGGGGGCATCGTCGGTCACCTCAGCCATCGTTCCATCGAGATCGTCGAGGCCGAGCATATGCGTGCGACCCCATTTCCTGCCGGGCAATAGCGCCATCTGATCTTCGAGGCCCGCGAGCCAGAAGCCGTGGCCATCCTTTTCGAGCCGGACGGCACGGTTGCCGTAGACGGAGATACCGACGTCGGCGAGAGCCCGGTGTCCGAAAGTTTCCATCCCGCCATTCTTCTGTGCGGTCCTGTCTTCCCACCAGTCGTGATTGCCCATGATCGCATGGACACCGAGAGGGGCCTGCAGGGTCGCGAGTGCCTTGGACCATTGGCTCGAATGCACGTATTGCGTCACCATGTTCATCCCGGACGCATAGTCTCCGAGCAGGACGGTCACATCGCCTTCGAGTTCGTTTGCCTTGTGGCAGATTGCGGCAATGCGATTTGCCGACATCCAGGGCTCGCAGGCATGGATATCGGCGAGCGCAACGACGCGGAGCTTGAGCCCCGGCGTCCATCCGGGCGGCGTCAGCCGATAGCGGGTAATGCTGAGCCGCGCGAGCGGTTCAAAGGCGAAGGCGTAACCGCCAAGCGATATGACGCCCGCAACACCGCCGCCAAGAGCCTTGAAAAATCCGCGGCGGGTGATCACTCAGTCGTCCTCCTGGAACAGCCGGAACTGCGCAGCCTCCATATCTTTGGGTGGTTGCATTCCGAGATGTTTCCACGCGATTGCGGTTAGAACACGGCCGCGCGGGGTGCGCTGAATGAAACCCTGCTGGATCATATAGGGTTCGATGATGTCCTCGATCGCGTCGCGCGGCTCGGAAAGGCCGGCGGCGATGGTTTCGATGCCGACCGGGCCGCCGCCGAAATTGACGGCGATCATGTTGAGGTAGCGTTTGTCGAGCTGGTCCAGGCCGACATTATCCACCAGGAGGCGGGTCAGCGCCTCGTCGGCGATCTCGCGGGTAACGGCTTCGGCTCTTGCCACCTCAGCAAAGTCGCGCACGCGCCGCAGCAGCCTACCAGCGATGCGCGGGGTACCGCGGGCCCGCCTTGCGATCTCGCGCGCACCCTCTTCCGTCATCGGCAGGTTCATCAGCCGAGCGCCGCGGCGCACGATCAGTTCCAGCTCCTCGACGGTGTAGAAGCTGAGCCGCACCGGGATGCCGAAGCGATCGCGCAGCGGCGTCGTCAGCAGGCCGAGGCGGGTGGTAGCGGCCACAAGCGTGAATTTCGACAGATCGATCTTCACCGAACGGGCGGCCGGGCCTTCGCCGATGATGAGATCGAGCTGGAAATCCTCCATCGCGGGATAGAGAATTTCCTCGACGGCCGGATTGAGGCGATGGATCTCGTCGATGAAGAGCACGTCACGCTCCTCGAGATTGGTGAGCAGAGCGGCGAGATCGCCGGCCTTGGCGATCACCGGGCCGGATGTCGAGCGGAAGTTAACGCCGAGTTCCTTGGCCATGATCTGCGCCAGCGTTGTCTTGCCGAGGCCGGGCGGACCGACGAAGAGCACATGGTCCAGCGCCTCGCCGCGGTTCTTCGCAGCCTCGATGAAGATCTTGAGATTGGCGCGCGCTTCCGCCTGGCCGGTGAATTCGTCCAGCGATTGCGGGCGCAGTGTCACATCAAGGTCTTCGCCCCGCTTTTCCGGCGATATCAGGCGGGCGGGTTCGCTCATGAAAGAAGCTCCATACCTGGCACGGTCTTGAACGCATGCCGGTCAAATGTCTTGGTCGCCTGGCATCCCTCATCGGCGGCGCGATAGCCAATTAGGGCATCGGCAAAATCGGCGTTGCGCGTTTCCACGGCTCTCAGGGCTTTAATCACCAAGGTCTGGCTCTCGATGTCCAATCCTCTGACGCGTGTCAATTTGCCGATTGCCTCGACAACATCGTTTTTCTTGAAACCGAACCGCGCGCGCAACGCCCAATCAAGTTCCAAGAGGTTCAGCAGCGACAGAAATCCACGATAGTCCCTGCCGATGCCTTCACCGAACTTCAGCGCAGCAGCCCTCTGCTCTGGATCACCGTCGACGATAAGCCTCAGCAGGATGTTCGTATCCACACCATAGGCAATCATGCCGCAACATCCGATTTCGACCGCGTGGCTTCGTTGACCACATCGCTGCCCGCAGCACCGGTGACCGCTGCGTCGATCTCCTCCAGGGAAGCACGTCCATTGGGAGGCGCTCCCAGAAGGCCTGCGAGATCATTGAAGTTGATCGATTTTGGTGTGATCACGACCTCTCCGTCGATGATAGAGAAAACAAGCTGATCGCCGGGCTGAAGGCCGAGAGCATCCCGCAGTTCCTTCGGCAGCGTTATCTGACCCTTCGGCGAAAGCGTAAATTCTCCCCACATCGATCATCAATCCTACTCTGGCAAGCTGGTTGGAAAATTGGTCATCTGGCGGAAACTTGATAGTTTATCCTACTCTATCGCGCCAGTTCCTTCAATCCCAATCGGATCAGCTTGGCGCTGTCGGCGCCTTCGCCAGCCGTCTTCATCGCTGCGGCGACGGCATTTGCCGCCTGGTCTCTGGTGTAGCCTAGGTTGGTCAGCGCCGACACCGCATCGGCAACCGGTGCGGCGGCGACACCTTCGCCAAGTTCCTGCTTGAGGGCGATGTTGATCGCTTCCCCGGCATAGGCCGGCGCCCGGTTCTTGAGCTCGGTGACGAGGCGCATCGCCACTTTCGGGCCGACGCCCGGTGCGCGCGAGACGGCGGCACGGTCCTGCAGGGCGATCGCATTGGCGAGTTCGCCCGGTGTCAGCGTCGAGAGCACGGCGAGCGCCACCTTGGCGCCGACTCCCTGGACGCTCTGAAGTAGGTTGAACCATTCCCGTTCCAGCGCGGTCATGAAGCCGAACAGCTTCAGCTGATCTTCGCGTACATAGGTTTCAATGAAGAGCACGCAGGCTTCACCCGCCGATCCGAGCTTGGAGAGAGTACGGGCCGAGCAATGGGCGACGTAGCAGACGCCGTGCACATCGACGAGCACATAGTCTTCGCCGATTTCGTCTATGGTGCCTTTCAGCTTGCCGATCATGGGTCGCGGTCTCTCAAGGGTGCGTTTCGGGGGAAATGATGTCCAATTCGGGGAAATAAGGGCGGTAGCGCGCGCTATCGCGCGTCAACAGACGGTGTGATCTCACCAGGGCATGCGCGCCGATGAAAAAATCCGGCAGGGTGCGCTCGCGCGGGCCGCCGCCTCTGCGATACTGCGCATGCGCGAGTCCTGCCCGATAAGCGGCGGAAAACGGCAGGGCTTCGCGGATCAGATTTAACCGTGACAGGAGAAATGCAAGGGTTTCCTCGCGCGGGCTAACGCTTGCCAACTCCGCCCAGACGACCGGTGTCATGATGAACTGAGATTCCGTCCGCAACAAACTCAGGGCTCGCGCGGACCATTCCCTGTAAGGGTTTTGCGGACCGAAGACATCTATGAAGATAATCGTATCAATGAGGACCGATGTCGTCACGCGGTCCCCTCAGCCATTCCATGAATTTATCCGTCGTCATGCCATTGGTATCGAGGGTTCCGCTCATGCTGCCGAGCCAGGATTCAAAATCATCCTGCGAAGGTTCTGTTCTGCTGGATAGAACCACGAGGCGGGCGCCCTTTTCGTCGGCGATGAAATCCACCTCCGAACCGGGACCTATCTTCAAACGGTCACGGATATCCTTGGGAATGGTCACCTGGCCCTTTTCGGTCACGCGCATGGTAATACCTCCGAGGTATTACTTATCAGAAAGGGAGAACAAGTCAAGAACGAGGTATCCCGCCAACGCTTGCCGCATCCGGTGGCCGCCGCGATTGTGCGCGTGGCAGATGGCGATTGCGAGCGCGTCGGCGGCGTCGTCGCCCTTGAATTCGACTTTCGGCATCAGGATCTTCAACATCATGTGAATCTGCTGCTTTTCGCCATGACCGACGCCGATGACCGCCTTCTTCACGGCGTTCGGAGCATATTCGGAGACCGGCAGCCCGGCGCGCGCCGGCACCAGCATGGCAATGCCGCGGGCTTGGCCGAGCTTCAGGGTTGCCACTGCATCCTTGTTGACGAAGGTCTGTTCGACGGCGGCTTCATCCGGCTTGTAGCTGTGCACGATTTCCGCCAGCCCATCATGCAGCTGGCAGAGGCGGGAGGCGAGGTCCATGTCGCCATCTGAGGTCACCGTGCCCGATGCCACAAATTTCAGGGAATTGCCCAATGTATCGATAATTCCCCAGCCGGTGCGGCGAAGACCCGGATCGATGCCGATGATGCGAATCGTATTTTGCATGGTTCAACCTACGGCGATTGCGAATTAATTGCCATTGATATGTGAACAAAACAAAAACACGTACGGTTTTAATACGCGCCATTTACCGCGAATTAAAACAGATGCCGGAATTCTAGTTCATCGGATGTGACAGGGGCTTGTTCCACAAAGAATAGGCTCCCGTTGGTCTGTTTGCAGGTATTCGGTCGGGCATGCTGCGCGCCCAGGCCGATAGGCGCCGTTCAGAAGGGTACGTTGTAGATGGCTCAGAGATTTCAGTCCCTGTCCTTCAAGGTTATTGCCACATTCATTCTGATGACTGTGCTGTCGATAGCGGTCATCGACGTGCTCGCCTATTTCGCCAGCAGCCGGATTTCCGACGAGCAGGCGCTGAAGGCCAAGGAAAGCGTGCTGATCTTCCGCGGCGACATGCTGCAGGATCAACTGGCGCAGCTCGAGAACCAAGCCAACTCAATCGCGCGCATCGAAGCGCTGCAGATGTCGATTACCAGCTTGAAAAGCGGCTGGAAAACAATCCAGAAGACTTCGGGCGATGCCCGCGCCGAGCTGAAGAAGGTTTTCATCACGGGCAATCCCAACCCGGCCGACCAGCGCGAGAAGCTGATGAAGCCGGAAGGGCCGAGCGGTTTTTATTATTCGAACCATGAGCAGACGCAGGGCGAAGTCGCGCGCGACCTCGAAGACACCGCATTCAGCGATCTGCTGATCGCCGATCTCGACGGTACCGTTCTTTATTCCTACAAGAAGGAGGACGACTTCGCCGAGAACCTGAAGTCGGACGCCTGGAAGGTAACCGGCGCCGGCATCGCTTTCGCCAAGGCGATCGAAAATACCGCCAAGGCGACGGATGACGCGGCGCCGACAGGGTTTTCCGGTCTGCGCGTCGATCCCGCCAGCGGCAAGTCGGCGATCTTCTATGCCGTGCCGATCGTCAAGCTCGGAGCGGCCAAGGGCATCATCCTCTTCAAGGTGCGCGAGGACATCGTCACCAACATCCTCGCCAAAGGCATCATTCAGGGCAGCACGGCGCGGGCGGCGATCGTCTCAGGCGATGGATCGGCGGTCGGCCTCGATGCGAACGGCAGCCTTGCGACGCTCGATGCGACGCCTTTCACCTTCATCAAGGATGCGCTTGCCAATTCCACGATGACGGTGGCCGATTTCGACAGGGCGGATGGCGCGGCCCGCGCCTATGTCCGCGGCATCGACTATCGCGGCGACCGCCTCCTCGTGGTCGAGAGTGTGCTGCTCAGCGAACTCAATGCCGGTTCGATCGAAATCGCTGCCTTGCTGACGATGATCGGCGTCGGCGTGCTTGTCGTCATGGCGGTTGCGACCGGGCTCGTGACCAACTTCCTGTTCTCGCCGCTTGCCCGGCTTGCCGGTGTTACCCGCGACGTCGCCGACGGCAAGCTCAACAGCGAGATCGGCAGCCTGAACCGCAAGGATGAGATCGGTACGATGGCGAAGGCGCTCGCCCGCTTCCGGCAGTCGCTGATCGAAGGCCGCGAACTCGAAGCGGCGAGCGAAGCGACCCGCCTGCAAGCCGAACACGACCGCCAGCAGAACCTTGCCGAGCGCGAGGCCGAGGCGAAGTCGCTGCAGCAGGTGGTGAAGGCACTCGACGAGGGACTGCATCACCTGGCGAGCGGCGATCTCGCCTATCAGATCGATACCCGCTTCCCGAGCGAGCTCGAAAGCCTGCGCATCAATTTCAACGAGGCGCTCGCGACGCTCAGCGAAACCATGACGGCAATCGGCGGCAACTCGATGGCGGTGCGCGCCGGGTCCGAAGAGATGCGCACCAGCGCCGACGAACTTGCCGGGCGCACCGAGCGTCAGGCCGCTTCGATTACCGAAACGGCGAATGCGATCGGCGCCATCACCCAGTCCGTCCGCCGGCAGATCGAGCGCGCCGAGCAGGCCGAGCGTATCGCCCGTGATGCCAAAAAGGAGACGACCGGCTCCGGCCAGATCATGCAGGATACGATCGCGGCGATGGAGGCGATCCAGACCTCCTCGCGCCAGATCAACACGATCATCTCTGTCATCGACGACATTGCCTTCCAGACCAACCTGCTGGCGCTCAATGCCGGTGTCGAGGCGGCGCGCGCGGGGGAATCCGGCAAGGGCTTTGCGGTCGTCGCCATGGAAGTCCGCGAGCTCGCTCAGCGCTCGTCGAGTGCGGCGAAGGAAATCTCCAGCCTGCTGCAGAAATCGACGCATGAGGTAGAAAGCGGCGTCGCGCTCGTCGAAAAGGCCGGTCTTGCGCTGACGGGCATCGGCGCGCATGTCGAGGCGATCAACGGACAGATCAACGAGATCATGGGCGCGACCCGCGACGAGGCTAACATGCTGCGCGAGATCAACAGCGCCGTTGCCGAACTCGACACGATGACGCAGCAGAACGCCTCGATGGTTGAGGAGACGACGGCGGCGATCCACCGGCTGGCGACGGAAGCCCTGGAGATGGACCGCCAGCTCGGCAATTTCACGCTGTCGCATGACCACCACAGGCCAAGCGCCGAGGTGCATGTGCTGCGCCGTCACCGGTAAAGCCTCCGTTTCCTACATCGAACAGGACCGCTTTCAAGCGGTCCTTTTTTTGTTGCCCGCATGATTTGGAACGCTGCGGGTGCGAACCTACATACACACGGCATCCGTCAACCGCCCGGCAGGTTTCCCATGGTTCCCTTCTCCATACTCGACCTTTCCCCCGTTGCCGAAGGCAGCACCGTGCGCCAGTCGCTCGAAAGCTCGGCGCAGATGGCGCGGAAGGCTGAGGAATTCGGTTACAAGCGTTTCTGGCTCGCCGAACATCACGGCATGCCGGGAATCGCCAGTGCCGCCACATCAGTCGTCATCGGCCATGTCGGCGCCGCGACCAAGCGCATTCGCATCGGCTCCGGCGGCGTCATGCTGCCCAATCATTCGCCACTCGTCATCGCCGAGCAGTTCGGCACGCTGGAGGCGCTCTTCCCCGGCCGAGTCGATCTCGGCCTCGGGCGAGCTCCGGGAACGGACATGCGCACGGCCCAGGCACTGCGGCGCAACCTCGAGGCCGGCGCCAACAGTTTTCCCAACGATGTGGTGGAGCTGCAGCAGCTTCTCGGCACCGCGGTCGAGAACCAGGCGATCCTCGCCGTTCCCGGCAATGGTTCACATGTTCCCATCTGGCTGCTCGGCTCCAGCTTGTACAGCGCTCAGCTCGCCGCCATGCTTGGCCTTCCCTACGCCTTCGCCTCGCATTTCGCGCCCGACATGCTGCTCGACGCCATCGCGATCTACCGCGACCGCTTCCAGCCCTCGGCGACGCTCGACAAGCCCTATGTGATGGTCGGCGTCATGGGCGCGGTGGCGGAAACGGACGAGGAGGCGCGCTACCACTTCACCTCGGCGCAGCAGCAATTCGTCAACCTGCGCCGCAATGTCCGCGGTCCGTTTCCACGTCCGGTGGCCGATATGGAAGGCTTCTGGTCGCCGATGGAGAAGATGAACGTCGAACACACACTGCGCTACGCCGTCGTAGGCTCGCCGGAGACGGCGGACGCGAAACTGACGGAGTTTCTCAAGGAAACGCAGGCGGACGAAGTGATCATCTCGATGCCGATTCATGACATCGAGGCGCGATTGAGATCGGTGGAATTGTTCGCGGGATTGGGAAACTTCTTGCGGGCCGCGGCGTGAGATTTTCGGAGCTTTCGTCAGAGACAGAAAAACCCGGCGCCAAGGCCGGGTTCAGTTTGTTGACAACGTCTCCACCGTCATGCTCGGCCTTGTGCCGAGCATCTAACCACTGCAATTGCTTGACGGGAAAATATCTATTTTCAGATGCTTAATTGGATCGGCGCAGATCCTCGGCACAAGGCCGAGGATGACGTCGCGGGTTTGGCAGTGCCGGTTTTGATTCACGCCTGCCTGAGCGAACTCAGGCGGAGAGCTTCGCCAGAACCTCTTCCGAAACCTCGAAGTTGGAATAGACGTTCTGCACGTCGTCATCATCTTCGAGCGAGTCGATGAGCTTCATCAGAGACTGGGCTTTTTCTTCGTCGACCGGCACATTGTTCTGGGCACGCCAGACGGCCTTGACGGTTTCGGCTTCGCCGAGGCTCGTTTCCAGGGCTTTCGAAACTTCGCCCAGCGCTTCGAAGGCGCAGGTGATGTAGTGGCCCTCTTCGTCGGTCTCGACATCGTCTGCGCCGGCTTCGATTGCGGCTTCCATCACCTTGTCGGCGTCACCGACGGAAAGCTTGTAGGAGATTTCGCCGACATGATCGAACGAGAAGGAAACGGACCCGGTTTCGCCCAAAGCGCCGCCGGCCTTGGTGAAGATCGAGCGAACGTTGGAGGCGGTGCGGTTGCGATTATCGGTCAGGGCCTCAACGATGATCGCCGTGCCGCCGGGGCCGTAGCCCTCGTAGCGGACTTCATCGTAGTTCTCGCTGTCGGCGCCGGCTGCCTTCTTGATGGCGCGGTCGATATTGTCCTTCGGCATGGACTGGGCCTTGGCGTTCTGGATCGCCAGGCGAAGTCGGGCATTCATCGTCGGGTCGGGCAGGCCGGCCTTGGCGGCAACGGTGATTTCGCGCGCGAGCTTGGAGAACATTTTCGACCGCACGGCATCCTGACGGCCTTTGCGGTGCATGATGTTTTTAAACTGTGAATGGCCAGCCATGGCACCCCTGTTCACGTCTCATTGTTCGGAATGGGCCGCCTTATAAGAGCGAAACGGCAGCCGTTCAAGGGAAAAGCAGTTCGGAACAAAGGCGAAGGGATGACGTTTCAACCGAACTCCATCCAACGGAAAGGAACGGTCATGGCAAGTCTCAGCGAGGCGCGGGAGCAACCAGCACGTCAGCTTTGGGATCAGGTCAACGGTGTGCATGCCGGCATGCTCGGGATTTCCGGGCTGGACATGCATATGCAGCCGATGGCACCGCATGCCGATCCCACCACCAACACGATCTGGTTCTACACCAAGACCGATGCCGACATCGTGCGGGCCATCAAACCCGGCAGCCGCGCGCATTTCTGCGTCATCGGCAAGGACCACGATTATCACGCCTGCCTTTCCGGCGCGATCGAGGTACGCCCCGACCCGTCCAAGATCGAGGAATATTGGAGTTCGATGGTGGCGGCCTGGTATGACGGCGGCAAGAAAGACCCGAAACTCACCATGCTTTCCCTGCATGTCGACGATGCCGAGATCTGGGTTTCCACAGGCAGCACGCTGAAATTCGGTTGGGAGATCGCCAAGGCCAATCTCGACGACGACAAGATGCCCGACGTTGGCGTCAAGCGCCATCTGCAGTTTGCCTGATGCGCAATCCTGAAGGAAGCTTCTAGAGCATTCCGTTCACGAAATCACGGAATGCTCCAGACCTTTTACTGCACGCCTTTCATCACGTAGATCAGCGGCTTCTTCGGAAGCGTGCGCATGGAGACAGTGATGCTGTCATCCGGCGCATAAGCGATATCAAATTCCTTGCCGAACATCGAGACGAAGGCATTGACCGGCGGGCCGCGGCGGTGCATCGGCAGGATGAGCGACGAACGCAGCCGCTTGATGACGCGGCTCATACTGTCGGCGCCCATGGTCAGGCCGCCGTCGACCGGCACCATGACGACGTCGAGGCGGCCGATCTCGGTATAATGGGTATCGGTCAGCTCGTAATGCAGATGACCGAGATGGCCAACGCAGAGGCCGGCAATTTCGAAGATGAATATCGAGTTTCCATGCTCCTGCGAGCCGCCGAGGCCGTAACTGAAGCGGATATCCGTGGTGACGTTGCGGATATAGGCGTCGCCGACGACAAGATCGATATCGGCGGCCTCGCCGGGAGTATCGCTCCAGCCATGCAGCACATGCTTGATGCCCGACTCAGGCGTCAGGGTGAAATGGGTCGTGTGAGCCTTGTTCATCGTGACGACGTCCGGGATCGTCGCCGGCCGGTACCAGCCGTTATAATCGGTCGCGATGATGATGCCACCGGGCGTATCGATCTCGAAAGTGGAGTGGCCGAGGAAGGTGAATTTGACGTCCTCACCCTCGGAGACGGCAGGCACTATCTGCTGGGCGCCGGAAAAGCGGGCGAAGGTCACCTTGGGGATATTCTCAGCGATGGCCTGGCACTGGCTGGCGGGCACCCTTTGTTGCTGGGTCTCGGCAGCAGCCGGCGCGGAGAAAGCCGCAAGGCCTGCGATAGCGAGGACAAGATGTTGCAGCGTCATGCCACCCCTCCGGCGCTTTCATTGGAAGGCCGGAAGATGCGTCATACGGCCGCATCGGTCCAGATGGCGGACGCTCACGATTGCGTGTGGAATGGAAGTTCGGAGTACGGCCGCGGTTACCGCCAGAACTCCGGCACCGTTTCGGCCAGCCGCGGTCCGAGCCGGAGCGGCGCAATCTTTTCGGCCAAGCCGGTGGAATCGGAAATCTCCACGCCGACGCCGCAGATCGTCGCGGGACCGCTTGCGGCCTCCATGCGCCCCTTCGGCATCTTGGAGATAAAGCGGTTGAGCGGCTCCTCTTTGTCCATGCCGAGGGAGGAGTCGTAATCGCCGCACATGCCGGCATCCGACATATAGGCGGTGCCGCCGTTCAGGATCTGCGCGTCGGCTGTCGGTACATGCGTGTGGGTGCCGACGACGAAACTGGCGCGTCCATCGACAAAATGACCGAAGCACTGCTTTTCGCTGGTGGCTTCCGCATGAAAATCGAAGATAATCGCATCGGCCTGCTCCTTCAGCGGGCAGGCGTCGAGGATCGCTTCGGCCGACTTGAAGGGATCGTCGAGTTCCGGATGCATGAAGACGCGGCCCATGACGTTGGCGACGAGCACGCGCGCGCCATTCCGGGCATAGAAAAGGCCGGAGCCGCGGCCGGGCGTTCCTTGGGGATAGTTGGCCGGCCGCAGAAACTGGTCATGCCGCCCGGCAAAAGCGACGGCTTCCTTCTGGTCCCAGACGTGATTACCGGTCGTCACCACATCCGCGCCGGCATTGATCGTTTCCAGAAAGATATCCTCGGTGATGCCGAAGCCGCCGGCGGCATTCTCACCGTTGACGACGACGAAATCGAGCCTGAGGTCTGAAATCAGGCCGGGGAGGCGGTCCCAGACCGCCGTGCGTCCCGTCTTGCCGACCATGTCACCCAGAAAAAGCAGCCGCATTCCCTATCCAATCCAAGAGGCAAAAAAGCGAAGGCCGCTTTCTGTCAGGATGGCATCCAGGCTTATGTCATGCGGCTCGTCGGGCACATGTGCCACTTCCTGGCAGTCGAATGCAATGCCGATCAGCTTCGGATGCATGCCTTTCTCTCTTAGCCGGCTGATGGCGCGGTCGTAGTGACCGGCGCCGTAGCCGATGCGATGGCCTCTGCTATCGAAAGCCGAAAGCGGCACCAGCATGATCTCGGGATCGAGGATGGCGGCCTCGGCGCCAGGGCCGACCGTGCCGAAGCCGGTTGCGATCAGCGGCACGCCCTCCGCCAATTCGCGAAAGACGATGGTCTGTCGGTCGAGGATCGCCGGCACGCAGAGCCGTGCGCCGCGAGTCGCAAAGCGTGCCATCAGCGGCCTGAGATCGGCCTCCGATCGGATCGGCAGGAAGCCGGAGATGATGGTGCCCGCCTCGAAGGCGACCGCCTCGCCGGCGTGATCGGCCATTGCGAGACTTTTGGAGATGCGCGCTTCAGGAGCGATGGCATCGCGGGCGGCCAGCCGTTCGGTGCGCAACTGCGCTTTCAGTTCTCTTGTGGTCATTCGATCTGCCGGATTTGTGGTTCGGCCGAGCATAGCCGGCTGCGCGAGTGATTCAATGTAGGCTGCGACAGGCGCCCCGATTTCGCGTCTCGTCCGCTCCAGCGAAGGTGTCAGATGACGATGCTGGTCGGCATCCCCGCGGCGTGGCTGGAGAGGCTTCCCATATCAGGAGCGGCATAGGCGCGTGGCTGCCCGTCCTGCTGACGAAGCTCAAGCATCGCCCTTTCGAGGAGCTGCTTGAGTTCGCGCACGATCTGCTTGAACTGTTCCATCACCTCGCGATCGTCGGCTGAGATGCCTGAAGACTCAGTGCCATCCTTAACGGCATCCCCATAGGCTTTGCGAGCTTGAGCAGCGTCGATGGGCTCCGTTGGGCCGGTTTCGGCCATGGTATCCGCCAACGCAACGTCGGCGTCGCTCATTGCCGCTGCGCCAGAATTCGTATTTGCATCCGCCGGAACAGCAGTTGTCGGGCTGCCGGACGCAACCGCCGACGCGAATTCAGAGGCGGCGGCCCCGACCTTGCGTGCCAGTTCTGCGGCGAGACGTGCCACCACCTCAGGAGGCATGTTGGAGCTCTTGAGCATCTCCAGCTCCTGTTTCGCCTGTTCGAGCTTACGTTGGGCCTTCGCCTTGGCTTCGTCCGCTGAACTCGCCAGGGTCTGCCGCATCTGCTGCAGTGCCTTCGTGGCACGCTGCAGCTTCAGCGCTCCCTGATCGGCTTCGTTTGCAGTTCCGGATGTTCCAGCCGAAGACGTGCTGAGGAAGATGAGGGAAGCTGGTCTGGTTGCGACTTGCATGACAATCCCCGAATAGCAGTTCGGGTCCCGGTGATGATTCGGACGCATTCTGCAATGTCAGACTTGTGTGGACCTGTGTGCTTGGGATTACGACAAGCCGGCGGCGAGCCGGTGCATCGTCTCTTCGAAAAGAGCGGTGCCACCAGGCGTCCAGCCGAGCGCACGAATTTTCGCCGTGCTCATTGGGTTTAGCATCGCTCTATCGGCAGCAGCCGGTAGAGCGTGGCGACAGCCCATCTCGCGACGGATAGGTGAGAGGATATCGTTGGTGTCTACTGATATATCCGAGATGTTGAATATCTCGCCCGAGATGCGGGTGCTGTCCGTCTCCAGCATCAGTCGCACCGCGCGTCCCAGGTCGCGGCCATGAACCTCCGTCCCCGCGCGAGCAGCGACCGGCCGGCCGGCGAGATAGTCGGCGATGAGGCTATCCCATTTGTTCGGCGGGAGATCGCCATAGATGCCGGTCGCCCGCAGGCTTACGCCGGCAAAACCCGGCGTCGAGAGATGGGTGAGCGCACCTTCGGCATCCAGTTTGATCTGACCGTAGAGCGTCTCCGGCTTTGGTTGCATCGTTTCGATCAGTTCGGTTCCCGCCGGGCGCTCGCCATAGACAGCGCGGCTGGACAGGAAAACGCAGCGGCGCGTGCCAGCACGCTTGGCCGCTTCGAAAAGCCGCACGGTGCCGTCGAGATTCAATCTGCGGAAGCTCTTGGGATCATCGCCCTCGCCGCCGCGATACTTGCCGGGAACATGGCTGAAAGCGGCGTGGACGAAAAAATAGGCGTCGTCGAAGACGTCGATCTGATCCTTGTCTGGATCGAGGGAAAGGGCTGCGAACTCGACCGGGCGGGAAAAAAGACGGGGCAAAGGCGCGCGGCGCCCTCCGACAATGACCTGATAGCCGGCGGCTAGGAGCTCTTCGACGACGTAACGGCCGACGAGACCCGTTCCTCCGGATACCAGTACTTTCATGTTGTCCCTTCCGGATTTCTCAGCGCCGTGATCTCAGGCAAATCGCCACTGTCGTGTAAGCGATTCCACAAATCGATCAAAGGTTGTAGCTGTTTTGCCTTGGGATGATCCCTTTCCCACGGTTTTTCATATTGGTAGTGCACGATCGAAATGCTCTTCCAGTCCCAAAGCTCCGGCATGGTGAACCATACATATTGCAGCATGTTGAAATAGACCGGCAGACCGTGCCATTCCGGGAAAAACGTCTCGAGAAAGGTCTGGTCGGTGCGCCGCCAGAAAGCCTCCGGCCTGTCGAGACGTTCGAGCATGTGCCGAAATGTGTCATGCGACGGTGTGGCGACGAAGACGCCGGAATTCATGCGGCGGAAATCGGCGAGACTCTCGTAGACATTGGGAGCAGCGGAGAATTCCGGATAGAGGAACAACCTGTCGACGTTCTTCAGCACCAGCGCATCGGCGTCGATGAAGACGCAGCGCTCGTATTCGACGAGCTGCCAGAGTCTCAACTTGCAGAAATTGTCGAGCGGCGAATGGAAATCCGGTTTGCGGCCTTTGGTAAAAGGAGCCGCGGAATGGAGGCTGCCGCGGGCGTGGCGCTCGTTGAAGGCAGGGGATAGCGGCAGATGCTCGACCTCGATGAGCCTGCAGGCCAGCGCTTTAAGGGGGGTGAGGGCGGCGGCATCGACGCCGCCGGTGTGGAGGACGACGATATCGGCATTGGTGCCGGTGCGGCGCAAGGAACGGGCGAGGGCGGTGGCGCCCATGGCGTAGTCCGCGTTGGTGACGAGGGTGACGTAGGCAAGGTTTGGGGTAGAGGTCATCGGCGCTGGCCGCCCCTACATTCTCCCTCTCATTCCTGTGACAAGCACAGGAATGAGAGGGAGATTATTGGATTGGCCGGGCTTCACCATCAGGCCTTTGCTCACGACACGGACTTCAATCGCTTGCCTTCCGGATCGTGGTCGATCGTCGCGGCGATATCCCTGGTCCAGGCGGAAACAGCCGGTACGCGCGAGCGGTCGACGCGGTAGGCGAATTTCTTCGCCACGTCGACGATCTCGCCGAGCAGGCCGGCTTCCAGGGTGATCGGTTCGAGGCCGAGATCGAGGAACTTCTCGTTCCTGACGATCAGCTCGTTCTCGGCCGCCTCCTTGCGTGGGTTGGGCAGCCAGGCGATCTTGGCGCCGGTCATCCTCGCAATCATCTCGGCGAGGTCGCGCACGCGGTGGGTTTCCGTCATCTGGTTGAAGATCTCGACGCGGGCGCCGCGGGCGGGCGGGTTCTTCAGCGCCAGCTCGATGCAGCGTACCGAATCCTGGATGTGGATGAACGCGCGGGTCTGGCCGCCGGTGCCGTGCACCGTCAGCGGATAGCCGATCGCGGCCTGAATGAGGAAACGGTTGAGCACCGTCCCATAGTCGCCGTCATAATCGAAACGGTTGATGAGCTGGGCGTGGCGGCGTGTCTGTTCGGTGTGCGTGCCCCAGACGATGCCCTGATGCAGGTCGGTGATCCTCAGCCCATCATTCTTTGCGTAGAACTGGAAGAGAAGCTGATCCAGACACTTGGTCATGTGGTAGATCGAGCCGGGATTGGAGGGGTAGAGGATCTCCTGGCTGACCGTCTCGCCGCCCGCGGTTTCGATGCCGACGGGCAGATAACCTTCGGGGATCGCCGCACCAACGGTCGAATAGCCGTAGACGCCCATGGTGCCGAGATGGATGAGGTGGGCGTCGAGATTGAGCTCGGTCAGCGCGTTCAAAAGGTTATGCGTGGCGCTGACATTGTTGTTCACAGTGTAGTTCTTGTGTCGGTCGCTTTTCATCGAATAGGGTGCGGCGCGCTGTTCGGCGAAATGGACGATGGCGTCCGGCCGGTTTTCCGAAAGCCATTTCTTCAGCAGTTCGTAATCCCTGGCGAGATCGATCAGGTTGAAGTGGATGCGGCGGCCGGTTTCGGTATGCCAGATGCGGGTGCGCTCCTGGATCGAATCCATCGGCGTCAGCGACTGAACGCCGAGTTCGGTGTCGATCCAGCGGCGCGAGAGGTTGTCGAGGATATGGACGTCATGACCGGCATCGGAGAGATGCAACGAGGTGGGCCAACCAATGAAACCGTCTCCGCCCATAACCGCAATCTTCATCGCATCGTCTCCTGATCGGTCGCTCATTATCGGGAATAGTTAGAAATTATGACAATCATTCAATGCCGCCGGCGAGGCATTCAATGCTTGCCTGCCGGGAAGCGTTGCGCCAAAGAGGGCACCTCAGTTTGGAGAAAATTATGACGGAACGCCCTTTTTCCATTTCGGGAGAGCTGACGGAGGCCGGGCATCGCCTCGTTCAGCGGGTCTATTATGAAGACACGGATTTTTCCGGGCTGGTCTATCACGCCCGCTATCTGCATTTCCTTGAGCGCGGCCGCACGGACTATCTGCGCTGCCTCGGCGTCGAACAGCGCGAACTCGTCAGCGCCGACGAGGAGGGGTTGGTCTTCGTGGTCCACCGCATGGAGATCGACTTCAAGAGCCCGGCGCGCATGGACGATGTGCTGACGATCCTGACGCATACGGAAAAAGCCGGCGGCGCCAAGATGGTGCTCAATCAGCAGATTCGCTCCGGCGAGACGCTGCTGATCGCTGCCAAGGTGATTATTGCCGTCATCAACGCCAAGGGGCGCCCAAGACGGCTGCCGGAAACGCTGGCGGCGAAATTCCTCGAGGGCAGCACACCGCTATAGTCGCGAATCGCCTGAAGTTCGGGACTTGTAAAAACTTGAGCTCTATGTGAAGGAATTCTCGCGCTGCAGGATGGGCGCTCTTTCGGCAGCCGGATCTTGCTCCGGTCAAGTAAACCATGAAACAAAATCTTTCCAATACAGGCTTGCTGTCACAGTCCGGCACTAACGATCTATTAACCATAATAGTGTCTTACTGGGAAAGTCGGAGTTTGTGCGGTGCACGCCTTCCTTTGACCAAATTTGACGGCAAGAAGGCGGAAGATGAGCTTGGAAGCTTGACCAGGGCTTTGGGCGGCGGCCGCCGGACACTTCTTGCGAGATCACTTTGTGCCGCCCGGTCCAGCGCCGGGCGTTTGGATTCGGGGATTTTGGATCAATGGAACAAGTAGGATTGGCAGCAGCAACGGCGGACGTCAGCCTCTGGTCGCTTTTCATGCAGGCCGGCATCGTCGTCAAGCTCGTCATGCTCGGGCTCATCGCAGCCTCGGTATGGACCTGGGCGATCGTCATCGACAAATACCTGGCTTACGGCCGTGCACGACGCCAGTTCGACAAGTTCGAACAGGTGTTCTGGTCGGGTCAGTCGCTGGAAGAACTTTATCGCTCACTGTCGGAACGCAACAATACCGGACTGGCATCAATCTTCGTCGCGGCCATGCGCGAATGGAAGAAATCCTTCGAACGCGGCGCGCGATCGCCGATCGGCCTGCAGATGCGTATCGACCGGGCAATGGACGTGACGCTGGCACGTGAAACCGAATATCTTGGCGCCCGTCTCGGCTCGCTCGCGACCATCGGTTCGGCCGGCCCGTTCATCGGTCTCTTCGGCACCGTCGTCGGTATCATGACCTCGTTCCAGGCGATCGCCGGTTCGAAGTCGACCAACCTTGCGGTCGTGGCACCCGGTATCGCCGAAGCGCTTCTCGCCACCGCGATCGGCCTCGTCGCCGCTATCCCGGCCGTTATCGCCTACAACAAGTTCTCCGCCGACGCCGGCAAGCTCTCGGCGCGCATGGAAGGCTTCGCGGACGAATTCTCCGCCATACTTTCGCGCCAGATCGACGAGAAGCTGCAGCCGCGTCAAGCTGCGCAGTAACCAACGGAGTATTCTGACATGGGTATGGCTGTTGGAGGCAATGGCGGCGGGGGCGGCGGACGCCGCCGTCGTGGCGGTCGGAACAAGGCCGTGATCTCCGAAATTAACGTGACGCCGCTCGTAGACGTCATGCTGGTGCTTCTGATCATCTTCATGGTGGCGGCACCGATGATGACCGTCGGCGTGCCAATCGACCTGCCGGAAACGCAGGCCAAGGCGCTGAATTCCGAGACGCAGCCGATCACGATTTCGGTCAAGAACGACGGCGAGGTGTTCCTGCAGGAAACGCCGATCCCGGCGGCCGAAATCGCCGCCAAGCTCGAGGCGATCGCGACCACGGGCTATAACGAACGCATCTTCGTGCGCGGCGACGCGACGGCGCCCTACGGTGTCATCGCCGACGTCATGGCTCGCATCCAGGGGGCCGGTTTCAAGAACATCGGCCTCGTGACGCAGCAGAAGAAGGACCAATAGCGCTCAAAATGAAGGCCAGCGTCGTCACATCTGCTGTTCTGCATGGCCTGGTGCTTACCTGGGCCATGGTGTCGCTCGGCGCGCCGGAATCCTTCAAGGTGGAGGATTTCGAGGCGATGCCGGTCGACCTCGTGCCGGTGGAATCCATCACCCAGATGCAGCAGGGCGACAAGAAGGCTCCCAAAAAGGAGACTTCCGCGCCAGTGCCCACAACACGGCCGCCGATCGCGGAGCCGGCCGAAAATGCCGGCGACAACAATATCGACCTGAAGACGCCGCCGGTTCCGAACGCGAAGCCCAGCACTACGGAAGCTGCGGCAGCGAATTCGAGCGATAAGCCGCTGCCGAAGACCGATCCTGTCCCGAACGATGTCAAGGACATCGTCAAAGAGGAAACGGCAGTCGAGCAGCCAAAAGAAGTCGCTTCCATTCCGCCGCCGAAGCCGGTCGAGGTGACGCCGCCGATGCCGGAGGAAAAGCTGCCGGAAGAGCAGGCCAAGCCTGAAGAGCCGCCGAAGCCGGAAGCCGAGGCGCTGCCGGACAATGTGCCGACCCCCGTCGCCAAACCGCAGGTGAAGCCGCCGGAGCCCCAGAAGCCCGCTGAAAAGGCGCCGGAAAAGGCCCAGGAACAGCCGAAGACCGCTGATAAGCCGACGGAGAAGAAGAAGGCGGATCAGAAGCAGGAAACGGCGAAGTCCGCCTCGGCGATGAAAAGCGATTTCAATGCCGATGAGATTTCGGCGATGCTGAACAAGACCGATCCTTCTGCGGGCGGAGCCAAGCGCTCGACACAGGAAGCTTCACTCGGTGCGAAGAAGAGCAATGGCGGCTCGAAGCTGTCCTTGAGCGAGATGGATGCGTTGAAGAGCGCCATTGCCGGCAACTGGACGGTTATCCCCGGCATGGAAGGGATGAGCGACGTTCGCATCAAGGTGCATATGAATCTCGACCAAGACGGCAATATCGTCGGCGAGCCGGAAGTCGAGGCAGTCGGTGGCGACAACGAATCCACTCGCCGCGCACTCGCCGGCGGTGCTTATCGCGCTATCATGAAATCGGCGCCTTTCTCGTCGCTTCCAAAAGACAAATACGATGCGTGGAGCGAAGTAGTTGTTAACTTCGATCCGAGCGATCTGGGAATTTAAATGCCGGTGAGCCCATTCCATCTCGGAAGGACTTTTTGGAAATGCGTGACGCTCGCGTGTCTCGCCGTTGTCTTTTCGCTTCCCCTCCATACTGAGGCAAACACAGTCGGCCGCGGAAACGGAACTGGTCAAGCACCTGCGATTAGCTCGGTTTCTGTTGCAGCTATGAGCGACGCTAGCGCGCGACACGTCATCTTCGACAGCAAGCTCGAGGATGACGGGACAGCACTTATAAAGGACTACTTCAAGCTCGATAGCAATGGCCAGCTTATGGGAACTCCCAACGTGGAGGTTAGCGGTGGCAACGAGCATACGCAGAAACGCATGGTTCATGCCGGCGTTCCTGCAGTTCGCCGAGCGGCTCCTTTTACGATGCTTCCAAAAGATAAATACGATGCCTGGCGAGAAGTCGCAGTGAACTTCGACGCCAGCAATCTCACTAGATAACGTGCTGAAAGGCTTGCCCGATATGATCAAGTGTTCCTTCATCCGTGCCATTGCGGTCGCTGTAGGTCTCACGACCGCAGCGGCATTCGCAACGCCGGCAAATGCTCTTGTCGAGATCAACATCAACAAGGGCAACGTCCAACCGCTTCCGATTGCCATTACCGACTTCCTGCAGGGCAATATGGGCGCACAGGTTTCGCAGGTCATCGCCGCCGACTTACAGCGTTCTGGCCTCTTTGCACCGATAAACAAGTCCGCCTTCATCGAAAAAATCTCCAATCCGGATGCAGCGCCGCGCTTCGAGGATTGGAAGGTCATCAATGCTCAGGCATTGGTCACTGGCCGCGTCACCCAGGAAGCCGATGGCCGCCTTCGTGCCGAATTCCGTCTTTGGGATACGTTCGCCGGGCAGCAGATGACAGGTCAGCAGTTCTATACGCAGCCGGAAAACTGGCGGCGTGTCGCGCACATCATCGCCGACGCGATCTATAAGCAGATCACCGGCGAGGAAGGCTATTTCGACACCCGCGTCGTCTTCGTCTCTGAATCCGGCACCAAGCAGCAGCGCAAGCGGCAGCTGGCGATCATGGACCAGGACGGCTTCAACGTGCGGATGCTGACCGACGGCAGCGACCTCGTGCTGACGCCGCGTTTCTCGCCGAACCGGCAGGAAGTCACCTACATGTCCTTCGCCAACCAGCAGCCGCGCGTCTATCTGCTGCAGCTCGAAACCGGGCAGCGCGAGGTCGTCGGCAACTTCCCGGGCATGACCTTCTCGCCGCGCTTTTCGCCGGATGGGCAGAAGGTGATCATGAGCCTGCAGCAGGAAGGCAATTCCAACATCTATACGATGGACCTGCGCTCGCGCACGACGACGCGGCTGACCTCGACGGCCGCGATCGACACTTCGCCCTCCTATTCCCCCGATGGTGCGCGCGTCAGCTTCGAAAGCGACCGTGGCGGCAAGCCGCAAATCTATGTGATGAATGCCGATGGTTCCGGCCAGACCCGCATTTCCTTCGGTGACGGTTCCTATTCCACACCGGTCTGGTCGCCGCGCGGCGATCTCATCGCCTTCACCAAGCAGGCCGGCGGCAAGTTCTCGATCGGCGTGATGAAGCCGGATGGTTCGGGCGAGCGAATCCTGACGACCGGCTTCCACAATGAGGGCCCGACCTGGGCGCCGAACGGCCGTGTCCTGATGTTCTTCCGCCAGGCGGCAGGCGCCGGCGGTCCGCAGCTCTATTCGATCGATCTGACCGGTTACAATGAACAGCTCGTCAAGACGCCGAGCTACGGTTCGGACCCTGCCTGGTCGCCGCTTCTGGAGTAGTGCGTGCAGCAATGCCTTCATATCGCCCCAAAGTCGTGGAAACCGGGCGACTACGGGACAAATCAGTAAATCGTTAACCATAATCTTTGAGGGGCGGTTAACCGAGTGCGGTTACTGTCCGGAAACCCTGAAATCGCAAGGAGACCCGGCCATGAGCCGAATTCACACCCCGGCAATGAGCCGCATGCAGAATTTCGCCCGCAACCCCGCCATGATCGCGCTTCTCGCCGGTCTCGCGCTCGCAAGCTGTGGTGGTAAGGGAAAGAACGGGATGCCGAATAATGCCGGCGAGCTCGGTCTCGGAGCAGGCGCCGCAACGCCGGGCTCGGCTCAGGACTTCACGGTCAATGTCGGCGATCGCATCTTTTTCGATACTGACTCCTCGTCGATCCGCGCCGATGCCTCGCAGACGCTCGACCGGCAGGCCCAGTGGCTCGCCCGGTATCCGAACTACCAGATCACCGTCGAAGGCCATGCCGACGAGCGCGGTACCCGTGAATATAACCTGGCGCTCGGCGCGCGTCGTGCGGCTGCCACCAAGGATTACCTCGCTTCGCGCGGCGTTCCGGCGCAGCGCATGAAGACGATCTCCTACGGCAAGGAACGTCCGGTCGCCGTCTGCGACGATATTTCCTGCTGGTCGCAGAACCGCCGCGCGGTCACCGTACTCGGCGGCGCCGGCATGTAATTTGTCGATATAATTCGTTTTTAAAAGGCGGTCCCGTCAGGGGCCGCCTTTTCTTTTTGACCATACTTTGGCCTGACTCCGTTGCTTTTTGACTGCAATTAGAAAAGTCTCCTGTTCGTGCCATCGAGGCGCGAAGAATCACTGGGACAGGACGATACATATGAAGAAACTTGTCGTGGCAGGCATGCTGTGCCTCGCGGCTGTGACCGGGAGCGAACGAGCGGCTTATTCAGCCTCGTTCTTCGGGCTGCATCTCGGCGGCCGATCGGCGGAACAGCAGCCGGCCCCACCCGTCGTCAAGGTGCAGAGCGGCGACGCGGAAATCCGCGTGCAGCAGCTCGAGGAGCAGTTGCGGCAATTGAACGGCCGGATCGAAGAGATGAGCTTTCAGCTCCTGCAGATGCAGGAGACGATCCGCAAGCAGCAGGAAGACAATGAATTCCGCTTCCAGCAGTTGGAAAAGACGGGTGCCAGCGGCGGTGCCAAGGCTCCTGTCAAGAAGAGCGAGACCGATGCCGCGCCGGCAGCTTCCGGCAGCGACGACGTCGCCAGAGTGATCCAAGCACCGCAGGGGGCCGAAACGGCTCCCTCCACCGATGTGCCTGATAATACCGGTCTCGGCCAGCCGCCGAAGCAGCTCGGCTCGATCGAGTTCGATCAGAACGGCAACGCGATCGGCGGAACCGTCGACGAGAACGCCACCATCGGTTCCGGTCCGATTCCCAATGCCAATGGCGGGACGCCACAGCAGACGGCCTCGCTCGGTAGCGAGGCGGATCAGTACAAGGCGGCCTATGGCCACGTGCTGTCAGGCGATTACGGCACGGCCGAGCAGGAGTTCAACCAGTTCATCGCTCGCTACCCGAGCAGCGCGCGGGCGGCGGACGCCAATTTCTGGCTCGGCGAAGCGCTCTATTCGCAGGGCAAATACAACGAGGCGGCCAAGACGTTCCTCAACGCGCATCAGAAATACGGCGGCACGGAAAAGGCGCCGGAAATGCTGCTGAAGCTCGGCATGTCGCTTGCTGCGCTCGACAATAAGGAGACGGCTTGCGCGACGCTGCGCGAAGTCTCGAAGCGCTATCCGAAGGCCTCACGCGCCGTCATAGGCAAGGTCGCGAGCGAACAGAAGCGCCTCGCCTGCTGAGGTCTTCCGGAATGTCTCCGGAAGCCACATCGCCTCAACAGGCGATCCTTAAGTTTCTTGCATCGATTCGCAGTCCCGCGCGTATTCTCGTCGCGATCTCCGGCGGCAGCGATTCCACCGGCCTGCTTCTCCTCCTTGACGAAGCCGTGAAGGCCGCGCCCCATCTTGAAATTTCGCTCTGCGCCGCTACCGTCGATCACGGGCTGCGCGCCGGCTCTACAGACGAGGCGCGCCATGTCGCAGCCCTTTGCGCATCGCTTGGCATTTCCCATACGATCGCGACCTGGCAGGGCGACAAGCCGAAAACCGGAATCATGGCCGCTGCTCGCGAGGCCCGCTACGGCCTTCTGGCCGAGACAGCGGCCGCGCTCAGAGCCGATCTCATCGTCACCGGCCATACGCTCGACGACCAATACGAAACATTGCGGATGCGCGGGCTGCGAACGGAACAGATTTCGAGCGGTATTGCCGATGCGCTGCTCTTCGACCGGCGTTTCTGGATTTTACGCCCGCTTCTTTTTTCCAGACGGGCGGATATTCGCTCCTTCCTACGGGCGCGGGACGTGCCTTGGATCGAGGATCCCAGCAATGAGGATGTGAGATACGAGCGGGTGCGGATGCGCCGGCAGATTAATGCCGACGCCGTCGCAGAGAACGATATTCGTGCGGCCTGGGAGCAGCGGCTCGCTTTGTCGTCGAGGGGAGCCGAATGGCTGGATCGCCATTTCAGGCTTCACGGCGGACTGCTCGGGCAGGTGCTGCCCGATGGGTTGCGGAAGGACAGCGCCGTTCTCAACTATGCTTTCGGCCGCCTGACGGCTGTGTTCGGCGGACAGCCGTTTGTGCCGGGGAGGGCACATATGGAGCGACTTCTCACATTTGCCGCAGGCAGAGAGCCAGGGCGGATGACAGTCGGCAGAGTGGTGTTCGATCTCAGGCGTGACGGGCTTTATTTGGCGCGCGAAAGTCGGGGGATTTTGCCCCTGGTGCTGCGGCCGGGAGAGGCTGGGGTTTGGGATGGAAGGTTTTGTGTGAAGAATGGGTTAACCACGTCGATCGAGGTGGAGACCCTTGCCGCATCCCTCGGATCAAGTCCGATGACAGAAATGAGGGGAGATCATTTCGAGCGCTTGCCGAAGGCGGCATGGAAACGCGCAATCGCCTCGGCGCCTGCCTTATCCTCAGAAGGAGACCATTTATCTCCGCAATCCGCTGAGGCAGTCGAAATGACGCGCTATTTCGCGCCGTTCGACCGCTTTTTGACACGATTTGATTTCATCTTTGCCGATAGGCTTTCGGCAGTTTTTGCGATGGCGCCCTATGCGGGGCTGCCTTTAAGAAGTATTGACGGAAAAACCATCTGACATGGGGGTTTGCCTTGGCAACAGCGCGGCGCAACCCTATGTAAGAATGAACAAGACGGTCGCCATGAGGCGGCTGTTCCAGTGCTGGGGAGTTCAATGAACCCTAACTTACGTAATTTTGCCTTGTGGGCGATCATCGCGCTTCTGCTGATTGCCCTGTTCAGTATGTTTCAGACGGCGCCGGCGCAGACGGGCTCCCGCGATATCCCTTATTCGCAGTTTCTGCGTGAGGTCGATGCGGGCCGCGTGAAGGAAGTCGTGGTCACGGGCAACCGTGTCTCCGGAAGCTATGTTGAAAACGGCACCACCTTTCAGACCTATTCGCCTGTCATCGACGACAGCCTGCTCGATCGCCTGCAGCAGAAGAATGTTCTGGTTTCCGCCCGTCCCGAAACGGATGGTTCTTCGGGTTTTTTGAGCTATCTCGGCACATTGCTGCCGATGCTTCTCATTCTCGGCGTCTGGCTGTTCTTCATGCGGCAGATGCAGGGCGGCTCGCGCGGCGCGATGGGTTTCGGCAAGTCGAAGGCGAAGCTTCTGACCGAAGCGCATGGCCGCGTCACCTTTGACGACGTCGCCGGCGTCGACGAGGCCAAGCAGGATCTCGAAGAAATCGTCGAATTCCTGCGCGATCCGCAGAAATTCCAACGTCTCGGCGGCAAGATCCCGCGCGGCGTGCTGCTCGTCGGCCCTCCGGGTACCGGCAAAACGCTGCTCGCCCGCTCGGTCGCCGGCGAGGCCAACGTGCCCTTCTTCACGATTTCCGGCTCCGACTTCGTCGAAATGTTCGTCGGCGTCGGTGCAAGCCGTGTGCGCGACATGTTCGAGCAGGCGAAGAAGAACGCGCCCTGCATCATCTTCATCGACGAAATCGACGCCGTCGGCCGCCATCGCGGCGCCGGCCTCGGCGGCGGCAATGACGAACGTGAGCAGACACTGAACCAGCTGCTGGTCGAGATGGACGGCTTCGAGGCAAATGAAGGCGTGATCCTGATCGCCGCCACCAACCGTCCCGACGTTCTCGATCCGGCGCTGCTGCGTCCGGGCCGTTTCGACCGTCAGGTCGTGGTGCCGAATCCGGATATCGTCGGCCGCGAGCGCATCCTCAAGGTGCATGCCCGCAACGTCCCGCTGGCGCCGAATGTCGATCTCAAGGTTCTCGCCCGCGGCACGCCCGGTTTCTCCGGCGCCGACCTGATGAACCTGGTCAACGAAGCCGCCCTCATGGCCGCCCGCCGCAACAAGCGCGTCGTCACCATGCAGGAATTCGAGGACGCCAAGGACAAGATCATGATGGGCGCCGAGCGCCGCTCCTCGGCGATGACCGAGGCGGAAAAGAAGCTCACCGCCTATCACGAAGCCGGTCACGCCATTACCGCGCTCAATGTCGCCGTCGCCGATCCGCTGCACAAGGCAACGATCATCCCGCGCGGCCGTGCGCTCGGTATGGTCATGCAGCTTCCCGAGGGCGACCGCTACTCGATGAGCTACAAGTGGATGGTTTCGCGCCTCTGCATCATGATGGGCGGCCGTGTTGCTGAAGAGCTCACCTTCGGCAAGGAGAACATCACCTCGGGCGCTTCCTCCGACATCGAGCAGGCGACCAAGCTGGCCCGCGCCATGGTCACCCAGTGGGGCTTTTCCGACCAGCTCGGCCAGGTCGCCTATGGCGAGAACCAGCAGGAGGTCTTCCTTGGTCACTCGGTTTCGCAGTCGAAGAACGTTTCGGAAGCGACCGCCCAGAAAATCGACAACGAAGTGCGCCGTCTGATCGACGAGGCCTATACCCAGGCCCGCACGATCCTGACGGAAAAGCACGACGAATTCGTAGCCCTTGCCGAAGGTCTGCTCGAATACGAGACGCTGACCGGCGAAGAGATCAAGGCGCTGATCCGCGGCGAGAAGCCGTCGCGCGATCTCGGTGATGATTCGCCGCCAAGCCGCGGCTCGGCGGTTCCGAAGGCCGGCGCGCGACCCGCCACCAAGGGCGACGAGCCCGAGGGGGGCCTCGAACCGCAGCCGCATTGAACAGCGGCACCCATCTCGAACGAGGCCGGATTTTCGATAAAGGAGATCCGGCCTTTTCCATTGGTAACGGGATATAATCATTTTTCTCGGTAATTTACGTGCCGATGCCTATTTTTTGTGGCATTCCGCTGAATTGAGGCAGGTCTGATTCATGCGTTCCCGGACTGACGACAGACCCTTGAAGCCGATTCTCCGGGAACGGTGTGCCGCCTTGAATGGCGCGGAAAGCGCAGGAGTGCAGATGAAAAGACGCTATTTCGGTACGGATGGCATTCGCGGTCAATCCAACGTCTTCCCGATGACGCCGGATCTCGCGATGCGGGTCGGCATCGCCGCCGGCACGATCTTCCGCCGCGGCAATCATCGCCATCGCGTCGTCATCGGCAAGGATACGCGCCTTTCCGGCTATATGCTTGAGAATGCGATGGTCGCGGGCTTCACGGCGGCCGGCCTCGATGCCTTCATTCTCGGCCCGATCCCGACGCCTGCCGTCGCCATGCTGACACGCTCTCTGCGCTGCGATATCGGCGTGATGATCTCGGCTTCGCACAATCCTTACGAGGATAACGGCATCAAGCTGTTCGGCCCTGATGGCTACAAGCTTTCCGATGATATCGAAGCCGAGATCGAGGATCTGCTCGAAAAGGATCTGAACGCGCAACTTGCCAAATCCGACGATATCGGCCGCGCCAAGCGCGTTGACGGCGTTCACGACCGTTATATCGAACATGCCAAGCGGACCCTGCCGCGCGACGTGACCCTGCAGGGTCTGAGGATCGCGATCGATTGCGCGAACGGCGCCGCCTATAAGGTGGCCCCTGCCGTGCTCTGGGAACTCGGCGCCGATGTCGTCACCATCGGCAACGAACCGAACGGCACGAACATCAATCTCAATTGCGGCTCTACCAGCCCGGTCGCGCTGCAGAAGAAGGTCGACGAGGTGCGTGCCGATATCGGCATCGCGCTCGACGGCGATGCGGACCGCGTCATCATCATCGATGAGAACGGTTCGATCGTCGATGGTGACCAGCTCATGGCCGTCATTGCCGAGAGCTGGGCGGAGAGCCAACAGCTGCGCGGCAATGGCATCGTCGCCACCGTAATGTCCAACCTTGGTCTCGAGCGCTTCCTCGACGAGCGCGGCATGGCGCTTGCCCGCACGAAAGTCGGCGACCGCTACGTCGTCGAGCATATGCGCCAGCACAATTACAATGTCGGCGGCGAGCAGTCCGGCCATATCGTGCTCTCAGATTACGGCACAACCGGAGACGGTCTCGTCGCCGCGCTGCAGATCCTTGCCGCCGTCAAGCGCACCGGCCGCACTGTCAGCGAGGTCTGCCGCCGTTTCGAGCCGGTGCCGCAGCTGCTGCGCAACGTCCGCATTAGCGGCGGCAAACCGCTCGAAGATATTCAGGTGCAGAAGGCAATCGCCGACGCCGAAGCCGAGCTTGCCAAGACCGGCCGGCTCGTCATCCGCCCCTCCGGCACGGAGCCGCTGATCCGTGTCATGGCCGAGGGCGACGACCGCGCCCAGATCGAGCGCATCGTCAACGAGCTGATCGGCACGATTTCGAACGTTCGCACCGCTGCCTGATCCTTAGAGACCTACCCATCGAAAGCCGGTGCGAAAGCGCCGGCTTTTTTGCACGTGCTCGCCGTCTTCACGCCGCAGCTTGAAATCAAGGTAAATAAGCGTGGTTAAGCGGCTTTTAACGTTTCCCGTTCATTATCCATACGAAGCGTATCAGATTGGCAGCGACTGAGCCTGCCGACGCAACGGATTTTGGAGTGAGATCCATGAAAAGAAGCTTGTCCGGCATCTTCGCGACATTGTTGATCGTGACAAATGCCTATTCCGCGGACTTCGCTCCTGCCGAGCCCATCCCGGAGCAGCCACCGGAGGTGACCGTCAGTGAGGCGACCGGTTGGTACTTGCGCGGCGACGTCGGCTATGCCTTTACCGATCTGCGCGGCGCCCGCTATTTCCAGGGCAGCAACGCCACGGAAGTCGATTTCGACGACGCCGACCTCGACGACGCGTGGACGATCGGCGGTGGTGTCGGTTACCAGATCAACAGCTATCTGCGCACCGATCTAACCTTCGATTACCTTACGGAAGCTGATTTCCGCGGCTCGACGGTCGGCCAGTGCGGCTTCCCGCTGGTGGATTGCACCTCGACCGACCGCTCTTCGCTGACCGCCTATACGCTGCTTGCCAACGCCTATGTCGACCTCGGCACCTACGGCTATGTGACGCCCTATGTCGGCGCCGGTATCGGTGGTTCGTACGTCAAGTGGAAGAACCTGCGCAACGTTGCCTGCGCCGATGACGGAAGTTTCTGCGACGACGAAGTCACCCATGGCGGCAGGGGCAGCTGGCGCTTCACCTACGCTCTCATGGCCGGCGCCTCGGTCGACGTCACCTGCAACTTCAAGGCCGATGTCGGCTACCGCTACCTGCACATCGATGGCGGCAACATGTTCGGCTATGCCGAAAATGGCGGTCCGGGCCGCGACAGGGGCCTCAGTGCCCATGAAGTCCGCGTTGGTGGCCGCTACCTCTTCGGCGGTTGCGCCCAGGCGAGTTATGAGCCGCCGCCGGAAATCCCGCTGCAGCAGCCGGTCTACAAGTAAGGCCGACAATCATTGCATCAGAAGCCGCCCTCACTCGGGGCGGCTTTTCCTTTCGCCACCCCGCCTGCGTCAAAATATCTACAGCTTGCGACACTTCGATCTTGACTATGACGCGTCCGATCCATACACACGGCGGCGGGACACCCTTCCCCAACGAAGGGCTTTCTATCTGAGAGGATAGCATCATGGCGAAGACCGCAAAGCCGGACATCCGTCCGCACAATACCCATTTCTCTTCTGGCCCCTGCTCGAAGCGCCCCGGTTGGTCGCTCGACGCCCTTTCCGACGCGGCTCTTGGCCGTTCGCACCGCGCGAAGGTCGGCAAGGCCAAGCTCAAGCAGGCCATCGACCTTACCCGTGAAGTTCTCGAGGTGCCGGCGGATTACCGCATCGGCATCGTGCCGGCCTCCGATACCGGCGCCGTTGAAATGGCGCTCTGGTCGCTGCTCGGCGAACGCGGCGTCGACATGCTCGCCTGGGAAAGCTTCGGCGCCGGCTGGGTCACCGATGTCGTCAAGCAGCTGAAGCTCAAGGATGTGCGCAAGCTTGAAGCCGGCTACGGCGAGCTTCCCGATCTTTCTGCCGTCGATTTCGACCGCGACGTCGTCTTCACCTGGAACGGCACGACCTCGGGCGTGCGCGTTGCGAACGCCGATTTCATCCCGGCTGACCGCAAGGGCCTGACGATCTGCGATGCCACCTCGGCCGCCTTCGCGCAGCAGCTCGATTTCGCCAAGCTCGATGTCGTCACCTTCTCCTGGCAGAAGGTTCTGGGCGGCGAGGGCGCGCACGGCGTCATCATTCTCTCGCCGCGCGCCGTTGAGCGTCTCACCACCTACACGCCGGCCTGGCCGCTGCCGAAGATCTTCCGCCTGACCTCGGGCGGCAAGCTGACGGAAGGCATCTTCCAGGGCGAAACGATCAACACGCCGTCGATGCTTTGCGTCGAGGACTATATCGATGCGCTGCTCTGGGCCAAGGAGCTCGGCGGCCTCAAGGCGCTGATCGCGCGCGCCGATGCCAATGCCAAGGTCATCCACGATTTCGTCGCGGCAAACGACTGGATCGCCAATCTCGCCGTTAAGGCGGAAACGGCTTCCAACACCTCCGTCTGCTTGAAGATTGTCGACAAGGACATCACGGCGCTCGACGGCGACGGCCAGGCCGATTTCGCCAAGGGTCTCGTCGGTCTCCTCGAAAAGGAGGGTGTCGCCTATGACATCGGCCATTACCGCGACGCGCCGTCAGGCCTGCGCATCTGGGCCGGTGCTACGATCGAGGCATCCGACATGCAGAAGCTGATGCCGTGGCTTTCCTGGGCCTTCGAGACGCAGAAGGCGCAGCTCGCTCAGGCGGCCGCCTGACCTGATCGCATCCGGCTCCGCCACAATGCGAAGCCCAGCATCTCCATTCATTCATCGCTGAACACTTTTGAAGGAGGCCCTCATGGCACCTCGCGTTCTCGTATCCGACGAATTGTCGGAAACCGCCGTCCAGATCTTCCGCGATCGTGGCGTCGAAGTCGATTTCGAACCGCAGCTCGGCAAGGACAAGGATCGTCTGCTCGAAGTCATCGGCAAGTATGACGGCCTCGCTATCCGCTCCGCCACCAAGGTGACGGAAAAAATCATCGGGGCGGCGACGAACCTCAAGGTCGTCGGCCGCGCCGGCATCGGCGTCGACAATGTCGATATCCCGGCCGCCTCGCGCCGCGGCATCATCGTCATGAACACGCCCTTCGGCAATTCGATCACCACGGCCGAACATGCGATCGCGCTGATGTTCGCCGTCGCCCGCCAGCTGCCTGCGGCAGATACCTCGACGCAGGCCGGCAAATGGGAAAAGTCGAAATTCATGGGCGTCGAGATCACCGGCAAGACGCTCGGCGTCATCGGCGCTGGCAATATCGGCTCGATCGTCTGCTCCCGCGCCATCGGCCTGAAGATGCATGTCGTCGCCTACGACCCGTTCCTTTCCAAGGAGCGCGCCGAGGAGATGGGCGTCACCAAGGTCGAGCTGGACGAACTTTTCGCCCGCGCCGATTTCATCACGCTGCATGTGCCGATGACCGACAAGACACGCGGCATCCTCAACAAGGAAGCTTTGGCAAAGACGAAGCCCGGCGTGCGCATCATCAACTGCGCCCGCGGCGGCCTGGTCGATGAGGCAGCCCTTGCCGAAGCCATCAAGTCCGGCCATGTTGCCGGTGCCGCCTTCGACGTCTTCGAAGTCGAGCCTGCCAAGGAAAGCCCGCTCTTCGGCCTGCCGAACGTCGTCTGCACGCCGCATCTCGGCGCTTCGACGACCGAAGCGCAGGAAAACGTCGCCCTGCAGGTCGCCGAACAGATGTCGGACTACCTCGTCAACGGCGCCGTCTCCAACGCCATCAACATGCCGTCGATCACCGCGGAAGAAGCGCCGATCCTGAAGCCCTTCATCCGTCTCGCCGATGTTCTCGGCGCCTTCGTCGGCCAGGTCACCGAAGAGCCGATCAAGGAGATCGAAATCCTCTACGACGGCGTTACCGCCAATATGAACACGCGGGCGCTGACGAGCGCGGTGCTTGCCGGCCTCATCCGCCCGCAGGTCGCCGACGTCAACATGGTTTCGGCGCCGATCATGATCAAGGAAAAGGGCATCGTGCTGTCCGAGGTCAAGCGCGACAAGACAGGTGTCTTCGACGGTTACATCAAGCTGACGGTGACCACCGAAAGCATGACCCGTTCGGTCGCCGGTACGGTGTTTTCGGATGGCAAGCCGCGCTTCATCCAGATCAAGGGCATCAACCTCGATGCGGATGTCGGCTCGCATATGATCTATATCACCAATACCGACGTCCCCGGCATGATCGGCTTCATCGGCACGACGCTCGGTAGTGCCGGCGTCAACATCGCCAACTTCCAGCTTGGCCGCGACAAGCAGGGTGGCGACGCCATCGCGCTGCTCTATGTCGACGGCGAGGTGGAGGATGGGGTGCTTGCACAGCTGACGGCTCACCAGGCAATCCGGCAGGCAAAGCTGCTGACCTTCAACATCGACTAACGCGCTTCGCGGCGCGACATGCTCTCGTTTCCTCCTCCCAAGGAAAACATGGAAAACCCGGCGCCGGAAACGGCGCCGGGTTTTCTACGTTGGGGGATGGTGATTTTCAGTGGTGCCGGCGTTTGCGGCGGACCATCTTGCCGAAGCGGGCTCTATCGTCCTCGGCCTTCGTGCGGTGAAGGAAGGCGAGCCTGCTCCCGTCAAAACCCTCGAAGAACTCGTCCCAGGATATCTCCTCCTGCGAGTCCGTCGAGAAATCGACGCGGACAGTTTCGCTATCCCTCGCATCCCTGATCCGAGCGGGATGACCGCCGCGCGCCTCGATCCAATCTCTGATCCTGATGTAATCTGTCGTCGTGCCGAACCTGGCCATGAAACCCTCCGCAGTATTCGATTGCGACATTGATTACTTGCAACGCATGATCGATGGAATAGTTCCAAAGGGTGATAATTAATTAGTTGCTGCTCAAGCATTCGTTTATTTTGGGAGCGGTCGCTGCAGCGGCATAGTGGGCTGAAATGGAGGATGATATGAAACGCTATTTATTCTCGATAATCGGACTGGCGATCGTGTCTGTTGTCATCGCCAATCCAGGTATCGCATTCGCCTGCAACAAGCTGATCGGCACCTGAGCCGCACCCCCTCTTCCAAGGCGTGGCTTCAGCCGCGCCTTCCTTTCCCACGCGGTTGCGAAACGATCGGCTGCCCGAAGCCGCCTCTTGCGTCCTGACACAATCCTTTCTATATCGGTCCCTTACCCAGAAAGGCGGCCGATCCCGCCTGATATCAGGAATCCGCCGCAATTGCAGCGCAAGGGCGGGTTATGAGCGCGCAGAATTTGGCATCACCGTTGAACACACTGGATTTTGATAAGAAGCCGGAAGAGACCCGTGTTGTCGTCGCCATGTCGGGCGGCGTCGATTCCTCCGTCGTGGCCGGCCTTCTCAAGCAGCAGGGTTACGACGTGCTCGGCATCACCCTGCAGCTCTACGATCATGGCGCCGCTGTTCACCGTGCCGGCTCCTGCTGCGCCGGCCAGGATATCGACGACGCCCGCCGTGTCTGCGAAACGCTCGGCATTCCGCATTATGTGCTCGACTATGAGAAGCGCTTTCGCGAAACGGTGATCAATCCTTTCGCGGAAAGCTATGTAGCCGGCGAGACGCCGATCCCCTGCGTCTCCTGCAACCAGACCGTTAAGTTCGCCGATCTCCTGGCGACGGCCAAGGAGCTCGGCGCCGATGCGCTGGCGACGGGTCACTATATCCGTTCGCGGCCGAACCCATCGCCGGAACACCCCGGTCGTCGCGCACTTTTCCGCCCGGCCGATGCCGACCGCGACCAGAGCTATTTCCTCTTCGCCACGACGCAGGAGCAGATCGACTATCTCCGCTTTCCCCTGGGCGGCCTGCCGAAGGCCGAGACCCGCCGGCTTGCCGAAGAGATGGGCCTCGTCGTTGCCAAGAAGGCCGACAGCCAGGACATCTGCTTCGTGCCGCAGGGCAAATATTCCGACATCATCACCAAGCTGAAGCCGAATGCGGCGCTCGCCGGCGAAATCGTTCATCTCGACGGCCGCGTGCTCGGAAGCCATGAGGGCATCCTGCACTTCACGATCGGCCAGCGCCGCGGCATCGGCATCGCCACCGGCGAGCCGCTCTACGTCGTCTATCTCGACGCGCGTTCGCGCCGCGTCATCGTCGGGCCGAAGGAGGCGCTGGAAACCCACCGCGTCTATCTGCGCGACGTCAATTGGCTGGGGGACGAGACGCTCGCGCAGGCCGCTTCCGGCGACGGCTTTGCCTGCTATGCCAAGGTCCGCTCGACTCGGGCACCGGCGCCTGCCGTGCTACATGCTGACGCGACGGGCACCTATGTCGATCTGACGGTCGGCGAGGCGGGCATTGCGCCTGGCCAGGCCTGCGCGCTTTATTCCGCGCCCGGCGACGACGCCCGCGTCTTCGGCGGCGGCTTCATCGAGCGATCCGAGCGCGAACCCTCCGCGGAAGCCTCGCTCAAGGCCCTGTTGGCCAGCCCCGTTGCCGCCTGAAAGCCATGGGAAGCGACGGCCAGAAAGCCTAGCGTTTTTCTCCATCATGCGCTTGACACACAGCCGAAGCGCACCTTATAAGCCGCTCATCCCACGAGCCCGCAGCGCTTCGCGAGCAGGTATCGTTTGACCAGTGGCGGAGTAGCTCAGTAGGTCAGAGCAGAGGAATCATAATCCTTGTGTCGGGGGTTCAAATCCCTCCTCCGCTACCATCTTCTCATTGCAGAATTTGCGCTCTTGCGGTTCGATTTTGAGCCAGCCGAGCGCGGTAGCGCGTCGAACGCAGCGACGCGAGGACAAAAACAGCTCAGGAATCTACCCGACGCCGAGGGCGGCGCTATCTGTAGAGCGCCAACTGCAATATAGGCGTCCTCATCGCCCAAAGATGAGGTGCGGCAGCGAAAATAATAGCCCATACGGCCAGCGAGAACATGAGCGCCGCTAACCTGATCCCGACTGACGCCATCATTTCCTCCATCCCAGCATAATCGTGCTCCTCCGCACGATTGAAAGCTAGCAGGGTGCCGGACGATCAGCTATCGCAAGAAATCGCTACCAGACAGCCGCTGCGGTGCGCTTCCTCAAACGACAAAATAAAAATTGTCGTATTGAGCGCCGAAATAGTCCGGGCCGCTGTTTTCCGTGACGATCGGTTCGCTGTCGAGCAGGAGATAATCGATGTCGCCATAGGCGCTGAGATCGATCAGCTGAGGATCGTCGATGCTGTCGGCGGTCACGGTTACGGTTGTGGAGAAGACGATATTGTCGTTCAGCCGGCCTTCGATCGTCAGAATGTTGTCGTAGTTCGAGGTTCCGTTGGCGACCTCGAATTGCTTGATCTGGAACGGGCCGCCATCGGCCGAGTAGATCGGCGTCCAGAACACGCCTCCTCCCAGATAGTGGTTGCCCCCTGCTTCTTCACGCACTGTCGCATCGTCTCCATCCCGCCAGGCGCCCCAATCGAAGCCTTTGTAGCCGGTCGGGAAATCGCTTTGGCCGACATCCTCGAAATTGACGAACACGTCGCCGCGTTCCGGCAGGTCGATTGCAATGCTGAACGCGCCGAAGTCGGTGGCGCCTTTGCCGTCGGATATCTTGAAGGTGAACTTTTCGACGAGTTCGTCTCCCGGTCCGAGTGCGGCGACTTCGGGCTTGGAATGATCGAGCGCGTAGGTGTAGGTGCCGTTGGAGTAAATGGTGAGCGTACCGTATTTTCCTTCGATGATCGTCTTTGTCGGCTCGCCTTCCGCATCCGCCGGTTGTTTGATCCGCTGTCCATTGACGAAATTCAGGCGCACCTGATCTCCGTCGGTATCGTATGAGTTCTCGAGAATGTCGCCGCTGATTGGGTCGTTAATATCGAAAACAGGCAAGTATACGTCGCCTGCGAACGGCTTGTGGTTTGCCATTTCTACCTCCCGCCTGATGTGCTGTTGGACTATGCAACTGCATCGAGTATCCGGCAACAAAAAAGACCGAGCTGTCGATCAACTCTACCACCAGATCGAACAGATCCGATGTTTGCAACCTAAACAATCAAATACAGAGATCGATGCCGGCAGCACAAACCGGAAGGCGAAATAAGAATGGCGGATTGCCGATGACATCGTCATGGCTATGTATTGCACCTGTTGTTCTGCCTGTCAGGCAACCTTGCGACTGAACCGGACTAAGCGGCAGTGGCGGTGGAGCTCATGTCAGTGGAGACCGCCGACGCCGAGGAGGCTCTCGACCGTCTGATGATCCCTGGAGAGGCTTTCCGGCGTCCCCGTCCAGGCCAGTCGTCCGCGTTCGAGAATGACGACTTGATCGGCGAAATCGAGGGCGCTCTGGATACGCTGTTCGACGAGAAGGATGGTCATATCACCCGATTTGGCAAGATCGGTGAAGGCGGCCATCAGTTCCTCGCAAATAACCGGGGCGAGGCCCTCGAGCGGTTCGTCGAGCAGCAGAAGGGATGGACGGCCGAGAATGGTGCGGGCGGTTGAAAGCATCTGCTGCTCGCCGCCCGAAAGTTGATTGCCGAGATTGCGGCGGCGTTCTTTCAGCCGCGGGAACATGGCATAGGCTTCTTCCAGCGCCGTTTTCGGCCGCGCCTTCAGGCCGACGAAGAGGTTTTCCTCGACTGTCAGCGTCGGAAAGATGCAGCGTGTCTGCGGCACATAGCCGAGACCCTTATGTGCGCGTGCGGCGCTTGGCGCCGCCGAGACATCCGAACCGCCAAGACGAATGCGGCCGTCATAGCGCCTGGTCTGCCCGGCAAGGGTCGCCAGCAGCGTGGTCTTGCCCATACCGTTGCGGCCGAGAACGGCCAGCCGTGCGCCCGGCGGTACGGAGAAGGAAATGCCCTCCAGCACTTTCGTCGGTCCATATCCGGCCGAGAGATTTTCGACCTCAAGCGACAGGGCTGGCATTGGCATAGCTCCCGAGATAGGCCTCGCGCACGCGGGCATCCTTGGTGACATCGGCCGGCAGGCCGTCGAAAATGATCGCGCCGGCCGCCAGCACGATGACGCGCTTGGCGAAACGGAAGACCAGGTCCATATCGTGTTCGATCATCAGGACGGCGAGATCGGCGGGAAGGTCGGCCAGCGCCTGCTCGATGCGGCCGGTGTCGCTTTGCGGCACGCCGGCGGCCGGTTCGTCCAGCAGCAGCACCTTGGGCCTCAACGCCAGCGCCACGGCGATCTCGAGGAGCCGCTGCTGGCCATAGGCGATCTCGCTGACCCTGCGATGCGTCAGCGAGGCCAGCCCGAGTTTTCCCAGGAGATCGTCGACCTCCGTCATGACGTTGGGCATGGCAAGGAAATTCCCGAACATCTTGCGGGTCTTTCCGTCGCGCTGGAGCACCGCAAGCCCCACATGTTCGGCCGGCGTCATATCCTGGAAAAGCCGCGTCACCTGAAACGAGCGGACGAGGCCGCGTTTGACCCTGCCGATCGCATCGATCTTCGTCACCGCCTCGCCGCCGAGGCGAACCTCGCCGGAATCGGGGGAGAGATTGCCGGTGACGAGGTTGACGAAGGTGGTCTTGCCGGCCCCGTTCGGGCCGATCAGCGCGATGCGGTCGCCCGGCGACATCGCCAGCGAGACGTCATTGGTGACGGCCAGGCCGCCGAAGGCTTTTCTGAGGTTGGCGACTTCGAAGACGGGGCTCATGGGCGCTGCTCCCTGTATCGGCCGATGAAGGCGGCGGCCGTTCCGTAGAGACCTTTCGGCGCAAACAGCACCACGGCGATCAGCAGGGAGCCGACCATGGTCAGCCAGTGGAAGGGATTGGCGGCCGAGACATAATCTTCGAAGAGCATGAAGATGACGGTGCCGGAGAGCGCGCCGAAGAGGGAGCCGGTGCCGCCGAGCACGAGCATGACAAGCGCTTCGGCCGATTGCGTGAAGGACAGGCTGTCGAGCCCGACGACCTGGGTCGCGATCGCATTCAGCGCGCCGCCGACGCCGGCAACGGCGCCCGAGATCACGTACATCTTAATGAGAGCAGCCTTCGGCGAGCCGCCCATGGCGCGGATGCGCAGCGGGTCTTGCCGGACGCCGCGGCAGAGCATGCCGAAGGGTGAGCGAACCAGCAATCGCAGCAGTACGAAGACGATGACGAGCAGTGTCATTCCGAAGAAGAAGGCGGTATGGCCGTAGAGATCGAATTCAAAAATGCCGAATATTGGGTCCGGCGCGATGCCGGAAAGCCCGTCGCTGCCTCCCGTCCAGGAGGAGGCCTTGTTGGCGAATTCATGGAAGAGGTGGATGAGGGCAATCGAAAGCACGAGTTGCGGCAGCCCATGGGCGCGCAAGATGATCGCGCCACAGAGCAGCCCAGCAAGCGCGCCTCCTGTTATGCCGGCAAGCATCATCAGCAGTGGATCGTTGATGCCGTAATGCGCCGACAGAATCCCGGCGGCATAGGCGCCGGAGCCGAAGAGCGCGGCATGGCCGAGCGTTGCGACGCCGCAATAGCCGGTCACGAGATCGAGCGACAGGACGAGCAGGGCGATCGTGATCATCCGCGTCAGAAGCGCCAGATTGTCGGGAAAGGCGAAATAGCCGATCGCGGCGATGGCTGTGATGGCCGCTATTCCGAGAAGATCGGCATTCAATGCGCGCCGATGCCGGAGGCGTTCGGTTTGGTTGTTCATCACGAGCGTCATCCTATTTCACCCTTCCGGCAAGGCCGCGCGGGAAGACGCAGATGATGGCAATCACGGCGAGATAGAAGAAGAATTCCCCGAATTCCGGCATCAGATAGCGTCCCGTCGTATCGATGGCTCCAAGCAGCAGGCAGGCAATCAGCGCGCCCGGAATGGAACCGGCGCCACCGACGGAGACAACGACAAGGAAGGTGACCATGTAGCGCAACGCGTAATAAGGCTCGACCGGCAGGAGTTCGGCGCCGACCACGCCGCCGAAGGCGGCAAGCCCGACGGCAACGGCGAAACTCACCGCATAGATGACCTCGGTGCGCACGCCGAGTGCGGCAGCCATCGCCGCATCGTCGACGGAGGCGCGCAGCTTGACCCCGAAGCTGGTTCGCTCGATGGCGAACCAGAGCGCGAGCGCAACGGCGAGACCGCAGAAGATGACGAAAAGCCGGTGCACGGGAATGGTGCGGAAGCCGAGATCGGCCGATCCCTGCAAGGCGCCGGCAAGCGGTATGGTTTTCAGCGTCGGTCCCATCACGTAGTTCGCGATGCCGATGACGCAGAAGGTGATGCCGATCGTCATCAGGACCTGGGTCAGCTCAGGCGCGCCATAGATCCGGCGGTAGAGAAAACGCTCGAGCGGAATTGCGATGATGATCGTGGCGACGACGGCGGCGACGACTGCGACAGCATAACCAAGACCGAGGTCGCGGGCGGCATAGGAGGCGATATAGCCTCCGATCATGGCGAAGGCGCCGTGCGCCAGGTTGACGACACGCATCAGCCCCATGGTCACGGAAAGGCCGATCGAGATTACGAAGAGCACCATGCCATAGGCGAAGGCGTCGACGGCGATGCTGAAGACTGTCTGCATGAAAAATACCTTACTTCGATGCGGCGGGCGCGATGCGCGAGCCCGCCGCCGGTCCGGATGCCGGATCTTACTTGGCCGCCGCGAGGCCCGGATCGCCCTGCTTTTCGAAGGTCTGGACCTCCTTGTTTATGTAGGTCCCGTCATCGGCTTTGGCGACTTCGCGCAGATAGATGTTCTGTGTGATGTGACGGCTTTCCGGATCAATCGAAACCGGGCCGCGCGGGCTCGTCCAGGCCAGGCCCTTGACCGCGTCGACAGCCTTCTCGGCATCCTGCTTGCCGCCCGTCGCCTCGATCATCTTGTAGATGACATACATGCCGTCATAGGCGCTGACCGAGGGGAAGGAGAGCTCTGCCTTGTTGCCGATCGCCTTGGCGGCAGCCTCGACGAAGGCCTTGTTCTCGGGCGAGTCGTGGGAAACGGCATAGTGGAAGGTCGTCTGGATGCCGAGTGCGGCGTCGCCGAGCGCCGGCAGATCGGATTCCTGCGTCAGATCACCCGGCGCGAAGAACTTGATGCCGGCGGCCTTCAGGCCGTTTTCATTGTAAGCCTTGACGAAGCCGAGTGTCGTCGGGCCCGACGGCAGGAAGGCGAAGACGCCGTCAGCGCCGGAATCCTTGATGCGCTGCATGATCGGGCTGAAGTCGTTGGTGGCAAGCGGCATGCGGATCGCCTCGACCACCTGACCGCCGGCCTTCTCGAAGCCGGTCTTGAAGGCATTCTCGGCGTCAATGCCGGGGCCATAGTCGGTGACGACCGAAATCACTTTCTTGACGCCGGCGTCGAAAGCGACCTTGGCGATCGGCGTCGAGGTCTGCCAGGTGGTAAACGAGGTGCGCACGACGAGCGGGCTCTTGGTGACGATCGCCGAGGTGGCGGCGTTCATGACGACCATCGGCACATTGCCCTGCTTCAAGATCGGCGTCACCGCCATGGCATCGGGGGTGAAGTAGAAGCCGGCGAGATACTGGACCTTTTCCTTGACGATCAGTTCCTGCGCCAGCGCCTTCGATTGAGCCGGATCGGCCTGCGGCACGTCGCGATAGACGATCTCGACCGTGTCGCTGCCGAACTTGTTGCCGTTGACAGCTATATAGGCGTCGATGCCGGCCTTGAAGTTCTTGCCCTGGAGGGCGAACGGACCGGAGAACGGGCCGATGACGCCGACCTTGATGGTGTCGGCATAGGCGCTCGTGCCCATGGCGATGGCCGCAATTGCGGCCAGAAGCAGTTTCTTCATTTTCTCTCTCCCTGTTAGGCGCCCTCCCGGCACCGTGCTTGCAAGCGCTCAATACCGAGCGCCAGCTTGTCATGCGAAATGGTGATGTAAAATGAAATAAATGCTGTAATTCATCACCGCGCGATTATGATTGTATCATGGAATTATCGTCGTATCAGAACGGCAAGCCCACATAGTTCTCCGCCAGCGCCGTGGAGGCCGCGCGGGAGTGCGTGAGATAATCGAGCTCCGCCTCCTGGATCCTCTGGTCGAAATTGCCCGTATCGGGAAATCGATGCATCATCGTCGTCATCCACCAGGAGAACCGCACGGCCTTCCACACACGGGCGAGCGCCCGTTGGGAATAGGCGTCGATCCCGCCGTTCGAGCGTTCCTGGTAATGTTCGCGGAGTCCGGAGAAAAGATAGTGGACGTCGCTGGCGGCGAGGTTCAGCCCCTTGGCGCCGGTCGGCGGCACGATATGGGCGGCGTCGCCGACGAGGAAAAGCCGGCCGAAACGCATCGGCTCGGCGACGAAGGAGCGCAACGGCGCGATCGATTTCTCGAAGGATGGCGCGGTCGTCAGCGCCTCGGCGTGATGTGCGGGCAGGCGCCGTCTCAACTCGTCCCAGAAGCGGTCGTCGCTCCAGTCCTCGACCTTTTCGTCGAGCGGGCACTGGATGTAGTAACGGCTGCGCGTGGTCGAGCGCATCGAACAGAGCGCAAAGCCCCTTGGATGGTTGGCATAGATCAGTTCATGGCTGACAGGCGCCACGTCGGCAAGAACGCCGAGCCAGCCGAAGGGATAGACCTTTTCGAAATTCCGGATAGCCCGTTCGGGGACGGCCTTGCGGCTCGCTCCGTGAAAGCCGTCGCAGCCGGCGATAAAGTCGCAATCGATACGCTGGACAATGCCGTCCTTTGCATAAGTGATGAAGGGAGAGCGACCATCGAAATCATGCGGCGTGACGTTGATGGCATCGTGGATCGACGGGGCCCCACTCATTTCGCGCCGCTCCATCAGATCGCGCGTCACCTCGGTCTGTCCGTAGACGGTGACGCGCCTGCCGCCGGTCAGTTCGTAGAGGTCGATGCGATGGTCGCGTCCGTCGAAGGCGAGTGAGAAACCGTCATGCAGCAGGCCTTCGGCATGCAGTCTTGCTCCAGCCTTGGCCTCGTCCAGCAGCCCGACCGTGCCTTCCTCAAGAACCCCGGCGCGGACCCGGCCAAGGATATAGTCTTTGTTCACACGGTCGAGAATGACATTGTCGATGCCGGCTTCCGTCAGAAGCTGGCCGAGCAGCAGGCCGGATGGTCCCGAACCGATGATGGCGATCTGGGTTCGCAAATGCTTCCTCCCTCACATTTTTGCGTTTTGCCAGATTCTGCCGCGCCGCCATTGCCGCAACAATGGACATTCCAGCCTAAAAATTGCACTAATCGAACATTGACGCGGGAGACGTCCAATGAGCAAACATGTCCCAACCTATGAGCTCTACGGCGAAAATACCGGGCGATCGCCGGAATTTTGGTTGCATTGCGAAACAATTCGCTCCCGCAGCAGCCTGCATCAATGGGAGATCCGGCTTCACCGTCACGAGAGCTTCTTTCAGATATTGTACATCGGAGCCGGTTCGGGCGATGCGATCTTCGGCGAGAAGAACCATGCCATCCATCCGCCGGCGGTCGTTACAGTTCCGCCTGGCCTAAATCACGGCTTTCGCTTCTCGCGCGATATCGACGGTCTCGTCATCACCATTTTGAGATCCCATCTCAGCCACCCGCCCGGTGAGCGAAGCCCTCTCGGCGAATGGCTGGCGACGCCGCATCTGACGCCGCTCGATCCCGATAATGCCGAGGCTGCCTATGTCATGCAGACGTTGAGGCGGATCGGCGACGAATTCGAAAACCGGCGCAGCGGCCGCAACGAGATGCTAGCCGCCTATGTCGGGCTGGTGTTGCGCCTGACGGCGCGCGTTTCCGATGAGGCGAATGCGCAGGAGCCTCCGTTAAACGAGAGCGAACGGAGGATGGGGATACTGAACGAGCTCATTCAGCAGCATTATCGATCCCATAGGCCGGCTTCCTTCTATGCCAGAGAGCTTGGCGTTTCGCCGACGCATCTCACCCGGATCGTCCGGTCGATGACCGGCAGTACGCCGCATGAATTGCTCGCCGGCAAACTCATCGAGGAGGCGAAGCGACAGCTGGTCTTCACGCTTGGCAGCGTTCAGGAGATCGGATTTCGGCTCGGCTTTGCTGATCCTGCCTATTTCTCGCGTTTCTTCCTGAAATACACGGGAGAAACGCCGCGGGTCTGGCGTATGAAGGAGAAGGTCCGGCTTGAAGGGGCATAGCGTGCAGCGCAGCGGCGGACAGTCCTACCGCCGGAACATTTTATCTGATGCCGCGTTGCCAAGGCACGGATTGGAGGACATCAGATGTCTCAATATCTCGATGAAAACAACAATCTGCCTATCGACGAGACAACCGGCCTGCCGCTCGAGACCAGCCCGCGTCGCCAAGATGAAGAGATCGTCACCAGTAAGCGGCGCGCCTTCTTTGCCTGGAATGTCATGGCAGCCGGTATCGTTATCGTGCTTATGGCGACCGCGACCGTTGCGCTGTGGCCAGGTCAGACAACCGATCCGACCACGACCGCATCGACGACACCCGTGGCCCCGATCACCTCAGGCGTAGCCGACAATACGCAGTAGTTGCGGTCTCGCAGTTTATAGACGAGTTAATCGCGCGGATGGTCTTCGCGCGAGCGCATTTTGTATTCGCCTCACGCGGTCGGCCACACCCAGTTCCGCACCTCCGGCATGTCCTCGCCGTGCTCTCTGACGTAGTCATGATGTTCGGCAAGCTTGCCGCGGAAGGCGGCGAGCGCGTCTTTTGCCTTCTCCTTCAGGCCCGGCACGCGCTCGATCGCTTCGATTGCGAGGTGGAAGCGGTCGAGCTGGTTGAGAACGGTCATGTCGAAAGGTGTGGTCGTCGTTCCCTCCTCAATAAAGCCGCGGACGTGGATGTTCTGGTGGTTGGTGCGCTTATAGGTCAGGCGGTGAATGAGATAGGGATAGCCATGATAGGCGAAGATGACAGGCTTGTCTGATGTGAAAATCGCGTCAAAGGCTTCATCGGTCAGGCCGTGCGGATGCTGGTCGCTGGATTGCAGCGCCAAGAGGTCGACGACGTTGACGGTGCGGATTTTCAGCGCGGGAATGGCCTTGCGCAGCAGGTCGACGGCGGCGAGCGTCTCCATGGTCGGCACATCGCCGGCGCAGGCCATGACGAGATCGGGCGAGATCGCGTCGTCCTCGTTGCTTGCCCAATGCCAGATGCCGATGCCGGCTTCGCAATGTTTCACCGCCTCGTTCATCGACAGCCATTGCGGCTCCGGCTGCTTGCCGGCGACGATGACGTTGATGCGGTCATAGGTGCGCAGGCAATGATCGCCGACCCAAAGCAGGGTGTTCGCATCCGGCGGCAGGTAGATGCGGACGATGTCGGCCTTCTTGTTGGCGACGAGGTCGACGAAACCCGGGTCCTGGTGGCTGAAGCCGTTATGGTCCTGGCGCCAGACATGCGAGGTCAGCAGGTAGTTCAGCGACGAGATCGGCTTTCGCCATTCGAGCTCGCCCGTCACCTTCAGCCATTTGGCGTGCTGGTTGAACATGGAATCGATGATGTGGATGAAGGCCTCGTAGCAGGAGAAGAGGCCGTGCCGGCCCGTCAAGAGGTAACCTTCCAGCCAGCCCTGGCAGAGATGTTCGGAGAGCACCTCCATGACACGCCCATCGCGGGAGAGGTGGATATCATACGGTTCGATATCTTCCATCCAGATACGGTCTGTGACGTCGAAGACACTGCCGAGGCGGTTCGATTCCGTTTCGTCCGGGCCGAAGATGCGGAAATTGGCGGCCGCCGCGTTGCGTTTCATCGTGTCGCGCAGGTAATGGCCGAGGATCTCGGTCGATTGGGCAACGACGCTGCCGCGTTTGCCGATATCAACCGCATAGTCGCTTATATCGGGAACGTTGAGCTCCAGGCGCAGCAACCCGCCATTGGCATGCGGATTGGCGCCCATGCGGCGTTCGCCGACGGGCGCCAGTGCCCGCAGATCGGGTTTCAGCCGGCCATCGGCGTCGAATAGGTCTTCGGGATCGTAGCTGCGCATCCAATCCTCGAGAATCTTGCGATGGCCTGCATTCTCGCGGCAGTTGGAAACCGGCACCTGGTGGGCTCGCCAGAAGCCTTCCACTTTCTTGCCGTCGACCTCTTTCGGCCCGGTCCAGCCTTTGGGACTGCGCAGCAGGATCATCGGCCAGCGCGGGCAGCCCTTTGCCGCCTTGCCGTTGCGGGCTCGCTTCTGGATATCGCGGATGCGGTCGAAGACCTGATCCAGCGTCGCGGCCATTTGCTGATGCATATCGCGCGGCTCATGGCCGTCGACGAAGAAGGTTTCGTAGCCGTAGCCTTCGAAGAGACGGCGGAGTTCGTCGTCACCGGCCCGGCCGAGAATGGTCGGGTTGGCGATCTTATAGCCGTTCAGATGCAGGATCGGCAGAACGGCGCCGTCGCGGGCGGGATTGAGGAATTTGTTTGAATGCCAGCTCGCGGCGAGTGGTCCGGTCTCGGCTTCGCCATCGCCGACGACGCAGGCAACGACCAGATTGGGATTGTCGAAGGCGGCGCCATAGGCATGGACGAGGGCGTAGCCGAGTTCGCCGCCCTCATGGATCGATCCCGGCGTTTCCGGTGCGGCATGGCTCGGAATGCCGCCGGGGAAGGAGAATTGCCGGAAGAGCCTGCGCATGCCTTCGGCGTCTTCGGAAATCTCGGGATAGATCTCGCTATAGGTGCCTTCGAGGTAGGTGTTGGCGACCATGCCCGGTCCGCCGTGGCCGGGGCCGCATATGTAGATGACGTCGAGGTCGCGGGCGCGGATCAGGCGGTTCAGATGCGCATAAATGAAATTGAGGCCGGGTGTCGTGCCCCAGTGGCCGAGCAGGCGGGGCTTGATGTGCTCGGGTTTCAGCGGCTCGCGCAGCAACGGATTGGCAAGCAGGTAGATCTGTCCGGCCGAGAGATAGTTGGCGGCCCGCCAATAGCGGTCGATCAGGGTGAGTTCGGCATCGGTCACGGCGGCGGCAGTCGAGACATGCTTTTCCATGGGTTTCTCCCGGTCAAAAACGCGTTCAACGTCCATTCTAGTTGTGGGCGCCGGCCCGCCATTGATCTGGATCAGCGGGCGCCAAGAACGGAGAGCGCCTCATCGGCGATCACCTGTTCCTCGTCCGTGGCAATGACATGGGCGGCGATGCGGCTTTCGCCGGTGCTGATCGTGAAACCATTAACGGCATTGGCCTTTTCGTCGATCGAAAGGCCGAGCCAGGACAGGCGTTTGGCCACGCCGGCGCGGATCTCCGGCTGATGCTCGCCGATGCCGGCGGTGAAGACGACGGCATCGAGGCCGCCGAGCGTCACTGCCATGCGGCCGATCTCGCCGGCAATGCGCAACGTGAAGAGGTCGATCGCCTGGCGCGCCTCCGGCCGTCCGTCCTTCAACAGGTCGCGCGTGTCGGCGCTGATGCCGGAAACGCCGAGCAGGCCTGAGCGGTGATAGAGCAGATCTTCGATCTCTCCCAGGGAACGCTTTCTCTCTCCGGCCAGATGCAGGATGACGCCGGGGTCGAGCCAGCCCGGGCGCGTTGCCATCGGGATGCCATCGAGGGTCGAAAAGCCCATGCTGCAATCGCGGCTGACGCCTTCTTCCAGCGCGCAGAGGCTGGCGCCGCTGCCGAGATGGGCAACCACGGCCTTTGCCGCCTGCGGCGCCTTGCGCTTAAGTTCGCCGGCGATGAATTTATAGGAAAGCCCATGGAAGCCGTAACGCTTGACGCCCTCCTGATGCAAGGAACGGGGTATGGCAAGGCGGCGAACGAGATCGTCCTGCGTGGCATGGAAGGCCGTATCGAAGGAGGCCGCCTGGACAAGATGCGGCTTCAGATGCCGGAGCGCGCGGATGAAGCGCAGCGCCTGCGGCTGGTGCAGGGGGGCGAGCGGGATCAGTGCTTCGATCCCATCGATGGCGGCGTCATCAAGCGCGATGGCGCTCGTGAAGCGCTCGCCGCCATGGACGACGCGGTGGCCGGCAGCGACCGCGGCAGCCATGTCGAAATGATCGGCGAGAAGCGCGAAGGCTTCGTCGATGACCCCGTGCAGATCGTTCGTCACCTCCGCCTTCAGCGGCATGTCGAATGTCTGCGATCCCTTGACCAGACCGAGAGAAAGCGGTTCGGCGCGAAGATCGATGGCGCCCTTGCCGATGTGTCGCGCCTCGGCGCCATCAATCGAGAAGACGCCGATCTTGACGGTCGAAGAGCCGGCGTTGAAGGTCAGGAGGAGGTCGGTCGAGGGCATGTCTTCAGAGACTCCGCGCAGCCATGACGATGACCGAACTTAGGGCCGGGACTTCAGACGGAAAGACATTTGTTCGTTCCTCACGCGTTTTTGCGCCGCCCCGACCGTCGTGATCCGCACCGTTTGCAAGGCGGCATCCTTCATGAATGCGCTGGCGCGGCCAGCCCGGAGCGGTCGCGTCGACCTCGCCAACCAGTTCCTGGCCCCGGTTGGCACCGCGACGGCGATCACGCGTCGGCCGGTCAACTCGGCCTGCCAGTGTCGACCGCGCATGTTCGGTCGTCAGGCGCACGATGGCGACGAACGGTTCCGGCCTGCAATGGTCGACGGTGCACTACATGCCGATGGCCTGGGTGCTGACGCTGCCGGCTTCGATCGCGATCGGCTTCGTGCTGTTCGTGAGCCTGCGGCAGATGTTTTAGAGAAAATTCCAGGAAAAATGCGAAGCGGTTTCCCAGGCAAGGCGCTAAGCGGTTTGCCGAGAATCGCGTCAAAACAAAAGGTGGAACGCAGCGTCAGGCCGTTGACGCCAGATTGGCATTGCGATCGCGCAGGAAGATGCTCGCCTCGGCGGCGGGCATCGCCTTGCCGAAAAGATAGCCCTGGCCGATGTCGCAGCCGAGCTGCAGCAGGAAGTTGAGCTGGCCATACTCTTCGACGCCTTCCGCAGTCGCCTTGATATTAAGGCTTCTGCCGAGGCCAAGGATGGCGCGGACGATCTTTTCCTGGCGTTCGTCGTCGCGACAGGTGGCGATGAAGCTTTTGTCGATCTTGATCTTGTCGAAGCGGTAGCGGGCGAGCTGCGCGAGGCTCGAATAGCCCGTACCGAAATCGTCGAGCGCGATCTGGATACCGGCCGCATGCAGTTCTTCGAGTACGACGGCGGCGACGGCGGGATCCTGAATCAGCGCGTTTTCGGTGATCTCGACTTCCAGGCGTTGCGGCGGCAGCCGGCTTGCCGAAAGGACCTTGAGGATGCGGGATGTCAGCAGCCTGTCTTCCATCTGGACCGGCGAGACGTTAAAAGACAACATGACATGCGCCGGCCAGGTCAGCGCATCGCTGCAGGCCTGGGCGAGGAGATCCTCGAACAAGGTGGTGATCATCCCGGTTTCCTCGGCGATGTCGATGAAAACAGGCGGCGGAATATTGACGCCATCCTCGCCGATCCAGCGCGCCAGCGCCTCGAAACCACAAAGCTCGCCAGTCTTCAGATCAATCAGGGGTTGATAGAAAGGCTTGATCGCCTTATTGGCGATGGCGGCGCGCAGTCGGCTTTCCAGGGAGGCGCGCTCCGTTACCTTGTCCTGCATCGACGTTTCGAAGACGAGATAGTGGTTGGGGCCGCGTGATTTGGCCTCATACATGGCGAGATCGGCACGATGGGCGGCGTTTTCCATCGGTTCGCTGCCCTCAGCCCAGCGATCGTAGCCGACGCTGGCGCCGACTTCGACGGCAAAGCCATCGATATGGATCGGCCGGGTAACGGCCTGGATCAACAGTTTGGCGAAACGCTCCTCGCGCTGCGCGGTCAGGGCGAAGGCGATAATGATGAATTCGTCACCGCCGAATCGGTAGACGCAATCGGCATTGCCGAGCGCGCAGATGCGTCTGGCAACTTCGATCAATAGCACATCGCCGCCCTTGTGACCGACGAGATCGTTGACCTTCTTGAAGCCGTCGAGGTCAACCGAGAAGATGGTGACGTTGTGCTCCCATTCCTCGATTTCGGCCTCGTCGCTCCTGATCGGCCGTGAGAGAATCTTGCGCTCGAAGGCGTAGCGATTCGGCAGCTTGGTCAGGTGGTCGTGGGTTGCCGTCCAATCGGCCTTCGCCTGGGCGGCGACGCGCAGCTCCATTTCCTTGCGCAGATCGGCAATACGCAGCCCTGAATAGACGAAGCTCATGGCGCCGGCGATGCCGAGCCCCAGAACGAGCTTGTCGGCACCGTATTTGCCAAAACCGGTCATGAAGGAGACGAGGCCGTCGTCCAAGTGCAGCAGAGTACCGAGGAGCCAGAGGGTTATCCCCAAACCGACGATCGACATGCATTGCCTTCCGGCCCTGCTCTGGAAAAACACCGGCATTATGCCTTCTCCATCTCCACCCTGTGCCGAACTATCATGAAAATCTGAAATGTTCGTTGAAACCAGAAGGCGAATTATTGAAGGGGGCAGCCTGTGGCGGCTGGTATTGGGACGGCGGTGGTGTTTGCGACCGTTGGTCGGCGCGATTGAAAAACAACGGACGTCGGGCAATGGTGAAGGAGGAGACCTCGGGAGAGAACGAGGGCGAGCGTGCTGTCGCATCGCTCGCCCTGTCTCGCTTTTTCAGGCGGTGACGATCAGTAGCGGGACGCTGACGACCAGACCGACCAGAATTACGGTGAACGTCGCAACCCGCATCAAACGCAGGCGCCGCGTACGCTCCCCACTCCAATCATATGCCATGTCTTCCATCTCCTTAGGACAAGGAAGTAGTCCCGGTCTCACCCGGTTCTATAGAGATGACGCGATTTGCTTGCGTAAAGCTGGATAAGTATCAGCGAAGTCTAATGCTAAAGGCGCAGCGACCAGCGCTGTCCGTTGCTGGTCATGCGAACGACCGCCAGCGGCTCGATGTCGACGAGCCAGAAGGAAGCGAGCGGCGCCTTCAGCACATGGGCGACCGCTGCCCGGATGACAGCCGCGTGGCTGATGGCGATCACATGGCCTCCGAGCAGAGATTGCTCATCCATCCAGCCGGAGACGCGCCTCCGCAGATTGAGAAAGTTCTCGCCGCCGTGTGGGGTGGCTTCCGGATCGCTCATCCAGGCCATGAGATTCTCCGGCTCTTCGGTCCCGATCGCTGCGATCGGCCTGCCGGCCCAGCGGCCGTTGTCGCAGTCGGCAAGCCGCTGTTCTATCTCGGCTTCGAGACCGAGCGCCGTCGCGGTCTGGCGGGCGCGCAAGGCCGGGCTCGTGACGATGCGCTCGGCCTGGGGCAGGGCGGCCATGTTGCCGGCTTTGTCGAGGGTCTTGTCTTCCAGTGGTTCGTCAAGCGGGAACCGGGCCTTGCGGCTTGCCGCCGTCGCACCGTGGCAGATCCAGGTGAGGCGCGTATTCACGATCGTTCTGATCTCCGCAATGTGGTGGGACGGCGCTTTGCCGCTTCGTGAAGTTTCGTTGACAGTCTCTTCGGCGTGCAGATATAAGCGTGCTGTTGCGGGTTTGGAAGCCGGTGGAAATCCGGCGCGGTCGCGCCACTGTGACCAGCGTGTCGAAAGCTCTTCGCGCTGGAAGTCAGACCCTGCCGCACAAAGCACTCTTTCGACTGAACGCGTCATTCCGGAGGAATACATGTCTGACACCACTTTCGCGCCCGCAGAGGCACCGGCGCCGATCCCCGTAGGAGATATCCTCCCCTGGGCGATCTTCGGCGGCCTGCTGATGCTTATCGCCATCTATTTCGTCGGCACCGAGGAAGGCGCGATGGCGCTATTCAACGGCATGTATGTGCACGAATTCGTGCATGACGGCCGCCATCTCCTCGGCTTTCCCTGCCACTAAGGGAATACTGACATGGTCGGAAACCTTCTGCTTCGCGGGATGCTCGCGGGCCTGATTGCTGGCATCCTCGTTTTCGCTTTCGCCCACACCTTCGGCGAGCCGCAGGTCGATGCGGCGATCGCCTTCGAGGAGGCGAGCGCCCAGGCGGCCGGTGAAGCTGCCGAGCCTGAAATCGTCAGCCGCGCCACACAGGCCGGTCTCGGCCTTTTCACCGGCGTCATGGCCTACAGCATCGCCGTCGGCGGGCTCTTTTCGCTCGCCTTCGCGTTCGTGCACGGCCGCCTCAGCAGCCTTTCGCCACGCGGCACCTCGGCCGTCATCGCCATCGCCGCCTTCGTGGCGATTGTGCTCGTTCCTGCAATCAAGTATCCGGCTACCCCGCCGGCGGTCGGCAATCCCGATACGATCGGCGTCAGGACCGAGCTGTTCTTCCTGATGATCGTCGTTTCGCTCGCCTCGCTGATTGCGGCGGTCGTGCTTTCGCGTCGCCTTGCCGAGCGTTTCGGTGTCTGGAACGGCGCGATTGTCGCCGGCATCGCTTATCTCGTCTTCATCGGCGCGGTTCTCTATCTGTTGCCGCCTATCAACGAGGTGCCGGAGAATTTCTCGGCGGTGGTGCTTTGGCGTTTCCGCACCACCTCGCTCGGCATGCACGCGATCCTTTGGGCGACGCTCGGCCTTGTTTTTGGCATCCTGGCGGAGAAGCGGCTTGCCGTGAAGGGCGGGCTGCGACCGGCACTTCGGTAATGCGGTGTGTCGAGGTTGCGGCTTGTTACCCCTTCTCCCCAGCGGGGAGAAGGTGGCCCGAAGGGTCGGATGAGGGGGCCACACGGCATGCCCTATATATTGCCCTTCGCTTGCGCTCCGTGCATTCGCAGCTTCGCTGCTTACCCCCTCATCTGCCTGCCGGCATCTTCTCCCCGCTGGGGAGAAGGGATGTGGCGCAGCGCCGTATTTCTCTCACATCTGTCAGGAGCCCGACGACTGGAACGAGCGAAACTGGAGGGGGGGCGCGCTTTCTCTATCGACGGATTGCCGTTGTTGCCATTAGTGCAAGCTTGCTCTTCCTCGCTGTCGGCAACGCCTGCGCGCATGGTCGCAGTGCAGGCGGCAGCCATGCCGGTATCGATATTCCGGAAATTTCCCATGGCGAGATGGCGGTGATCTCAGATTATCGCAGTGGGATCATCGACCTTGCGTCGGGCGCGGTCGATACGAACGAGCCGTTCCGGCGCGTCCTGAACTATGCGGAGATCCAGTATTCCTACTGCCTCTGGGGCAGGGTGCCGGGCAGCGTGGCGGATGAGGAAAGCCCGTTCAACGAATGCGCCCATGCCTATCTTGCAGCGACGAAAGCCGTGCTGATGGCGATGCGGGAGATGCCGCGGGAGGCGGATCGAGCCAACGAGATTATCTCCGCCGTCGACATCGACATGGTACGGCGCGGGCTTGCGCTCGTCACCTGCCGGTTCAGCGGCGAAGCTTTCAATACGGCCGATATCATCAAGCCGCGCTGGAGCAGGATACCGCTTCATTTCGCCAGCATGGCATCGCTGACGGGGCTTGCGGCTTTGTTTTGCCTTGCGGTTTTTGCCCTTCGGCGCTTCCTGCGGCCGAGGGCTCAGTCGTCGGAATAGCGCTGCTCGCGCCAGGGATCGCCATACATGTGGTAGCCGTTCTTTTCCCAGAAGCCGGCTTCGTCTGCGGCCAGCAACTCGATCCGGCGCAGCCATTTGGCGCTTTTCCAGAAATAAAGGTGCGGCACGACGAGGCGCATCGGCCCGCCATGATCCGGCGTCAGCGGCAGGCCCTCCCATGAAGTCGCCAGGATTGCGTCCTCGGCGGCGAAATCGGCCAGCGGCAGATTGGTGGTATAGCCGTCATAACTCGTCAGCATGACGTAAGCTGCTTCCGGCTTCGGCATGGCGCGGTCGAGCAGATCGCGCGTCGATACGCCCAGCCAATTGTTATCGTAGCGCGACCAAGTGGTGACGCAGTGGATATCGCTCACCCCAGTGCTTTGCTCGATCGCCTGGAAATCGGCCCAGGTGAGGGTGAGAGGCGTTTCGATGAGACCGCGCACCTCGAGCCGCCAGCTATCGGTGGAAATGACGGGCTGCTGGCCGAGATCGAGCACCGGCCAGTTCTTGACGAGGTGCTGGCCCGGCGGCAGGCGCTCGGTCTCGGGACGGCTGATGCGGCCGGTGAGGAACTTGCCTTCTGCCGCCCAGCGGCGCTTGGAGCTGGTGAGCTTGCTGTCGGCGGGCGTCTGGTCGTCGCTCATGGGCGGGGTCTCCTTGCGGTGCAGCAATAGGACATCCGCTCCCGCCGGCTGTCAAGTTTCGGTGAGCCCTTGGAAATCCTCGCCTGCCTCATTAAACTGAGACCGTCGGGCGTGCCTTGCTGGGGAGTGAAGGCAGAAGGGAGGAGCCGGATCTGTCTTCGAGATATCGTGCGATAGCGGCGCTGCTGGTTGTGCCGATCGTCATTTTCGCCTTCTTCACCTATGGAAGCGCGATTGCGACGCGCGCCTATATGCAGGAGGCTTCGGCTCAGGCGGGAACGGCGCTGCGCCTTGCCGTCTCGGCGCTCAGCGGCCACCTCAACCGTTACGAGGCGCTGCCGGCGCTGATTGCCGATCACGACGATATCAAGGAACTGGTCAGCGCTCCCGACGACATGGCGCTGCGCGATGCGGCCAATCTCTACCTCAAGGAGATCAACGGGCTCCTGAAATCATCCGACATCTATGTGGTGAAGCCGGATGGGGAGACGATCGCGGCGAGCAATTACGATGGACCGGCAAGCTTCGTCGGGCAGAATTTCAACTATCGGCCCTATTTCCAGGAGGCGATCGAAGGTCGGCAGGCCCGGTTTTACGCTCTCGGCACCACTTCCCTGAAGCGCGGCTACTATTTCTCGGCTCCGATCAGGGTCGATGCGGACGTTCGCGGCGTCATCGTCTTCAAGGTCGATATCGACATGATCGAGTCCTCCTGGAGCGGTGGTGAATACAAGATCTTCGTCTCCGATCCCGAGGGCATCATCTTCATGTCAGGCAGTCCGGAATGGCTCTACGGCGCGATCCTGCCGCTGACGGCCGACCGGATCGCCCGCACCGAAGCGTCGCGGCGCTATGCCAACGCCAAGCTGACGGCGCTGCCGGTGACGCGCCATCGCTTCGAGCCGCATGATTTGATGACGCTCTCGGGCGACCGAGGCGCGAGCGAATATCTGGTGCTGTCGCATTACATGCCGGCCGAGGACTGGACGGTGAACGTCCTGATGGAGACGAGCTCCATCCGGACGCAGGCCCGCACCGCACTTGTCGCCGTCTTTCTCATCCTTTGCATCGCCGGTCTTGCTGTGGCGGTCATTCGCCAGCGGCGGGCGCGGCTTGCCGAGCGCATGCAGATGCAGGCCGAGGCGCGGGGCGAACTGGAGCGGCGGGTGGAGGAGCGCACGGCCGATCTTGCCCGCGTCAACAGCCGCATCGAGGAAGAGATTGCCGAGCGGCGGTTGACCGAGCAGCAGCTTCGCCAGACGCAGGCCGATCTTATCCAGGCCGGCAAGCTTGCTGGCCTCGGACAGATGTCGGCCGCGCTTTCGCATGAGTTCAACCAGCCGCTCGCCGCCGCCAAGACTTACACGGACAGCGCCTCCGTGCTGATCGACCGCGGGCGGATGGAGGAGGCGCGGGACAATATAAGGCGGATCGGGGGGCTAATCGAGCGCATGGCTTCGATCAGCCGGCACCTGCGCAACTTCGCCCGCAAACCGAACGAGAAGCTCGGGCCGGTCTCACTCGACGACGCGATGCGCGACACACTCGAAATCATCGCCTGGCGGCTGAAGGCTGCGGATGCCGAGCTCCTGCTCGATTTCGGGCAGCGGCCGCCGGTGGTGCGCGCCGGTTCGGTACGGCTGCAGCAGGTGCTGGTGAATGTGATCTCCAATGCGGCGGATGCGGTGGAAGGGCTGGATGACAGGCGTATCGAGGTTTCGGCGCTCGAAGAGGCTGGCAAGGTTGTGTTGACGGTGCGCGACCACGGACCCGGCGTACCGGCGGCAATCGCCGAACGCATCTTCGATCCCTTTTTCACGACCAAGGGCGTCGGCAAGGGGCTCGGCCTCGGCCTCTCGATCTCCTATAACATCGTCAAGGATTTCGGCGGCAGCCTGACTGCTGCCAATCATCCCGAAGGAGGCGCGGTCTTTCGCATCGAGCTGCAATCGGCGGCGGGGCTGATGCCGGAGGCGGCGGAATGAGTGATGCGAAAATCCTTCTGGTCGATGATGAGGAAGAACTGCGCCGTTCGACGGCGCAGGCGCTGGAACTCTCCGGCTTCAGCGTCGAGACCTTTTCGAACGGCGATCACGTGCTGGAGCTGATCGGCTACAGCTTTCCCGGTGTCGTCGTCAGCGATATCCGCATGCCTGGCATGGACGGCATGACGCTGATGCAGAAGATCCGCGAGATCGATCAGGAGGTGCCGGTCATTCTCGTCACCGGCCACGGCGACGTGCAGCTTGCGGTCAAGGCGATGCGCGAAGGCGCCTATGATTTCATCGAAAAGCCGTTCACGCCCGAGATGCTCGCCGGTGTCATCCGCCGGGCGATGGAGCGGCGTGGCCTCGTGCTCGAAAACCGGTTGCTGAAGGCGGTCGCGGGCAAGCGCGATGATATCGAGGCGCGGCTGCCGGGGCGCACCCAGGTGATGGTGGATCTGCGTTACCGTATCCGCGCGATCGGGGCCAGCGATGCCGATACGCTCATCGTCGGCGAGACCGGAGCGGGCAAGGAGGTGGTGGCCCGCGCGCTCCACGACATCAGCGCCCGGGCGAGCCGGCCGTTCATTGCGATCAACTGCGCCGCGCTGCCGGCGAACCTGATCGAGAGCGAGCTCTTCGGCCATGAAGCTGGCGCTTTTCCCGGCGCGGTCAGGCCGCGTTACGGCAAGTTCGAGCATGGGCGCGGCGGCACCATCCTGCTCGACGAAATCGGCTCCATGCCCTTCGACTTGCAGGCAAAATTCCTGCGGGTGCTGCAGGAGCGGGTGATCTCCAGGCTCGGGTCGAACGAGCTCGTGCCGCTCGACGTGCGCTTCATCGCAACAAGCAAGGTCGATCTGGAGGCGGAGGTGGCAGCGGGGCGCTTCCGCGCCGATCTGTTCTACCGGCTAAACGTAGCGACGCTGCACGTGCCGTCGCTGTCGCAGCGGCGGGCGGATATTCCGCTGCTTTTCCTGCAGCTCGTGCGGGAGGCGGCAGCCCGCTACGGCCGAGATGAGATGGCCGTGTTGCCGGAGATCATATCCGACATTGCCCAGCGCGACTGGCCCGGCAATGTGCGTGAACTCAGGAATGCTGCCGACCGTTTCGTCCTGGGCCTCGACAATGGCGGACGGCAGACGGAGGAGGCGAGCGGGCTCGCCGAGCGGGTCGCAGAATTCGAGCGGGGGGTCATCGCCAGCGCGCTGGTGGCGCATGGCGGCAGCCTCAGACCGGTCTATGAGTCGCTCGGGATTTCGCGGAAGACGCTCTACGAAAAGATGCAGAAATACGGCCTGGACAAGCGGATGTTGATCACCGAAGGCTGATGGCTCGGCGGCCAACCGCCCACTTTCTCCATTCTCAGCTGTCAATTCCTTAGTGCGATGGGTGGATTTCCACCCATCGCACTAAGCGTTTGTTTCCAAATCGACCCATGCTGCATTGCACTGTCGCAAAATCGTCTCGTGAAACGGGCGGCGATGATTGCGGGCCGGTTTTTCTCGGCAGCAAATAGGCCATTCCAACGGCGCGGAGGATGCGTCGGCGGGTTGATTGTTTCATCAGGGAGGAAACGATGAAAATACTGAAGGCCATGCTCGGCCTGACCGCGGCTGCCGCGGTCTCTCTTCTCGCTGGCGTCGCTTCGGCGCAGACCTATCCCGAGCGCACCATCACCATGGTCGTGCCCTTTGCTGCCGGCGGCCCCACCGACACGGTCGCGCGCCTCGTCGCCGAATCCATGTCGAAGGATCTCGGCCAGCAGATCGTCGTTGAAAATGTCGGCGGTGCGGGCGGCACGCTCGGCGCCGGCCGCGTAGCGAATGCCGATCCCGATGGCTACACCATCCTGCTGCACCATATCGGCATGGCGACCAGCGCCACGCTCTACCGCAAGCTCGCCTATGACACGCTCGGCGCCTTCGAGTATGTCGGTCTCGTCACCGAAGTGCCGATGACGATCGTCGCGCGCAAGGATTTCGAGCCGACCGATCTCAAGGGCCTGATTGATTATGTCAAGGCCAACAAGGACAAGGTGACCGTCGCCAATGCCGGCATCGGTGCCGCTTCGCACCTTTGCGGCATGATGTTCATGAGCGCCATTCAGACCCCGCTCACGACCGTTCCCTACAAGGGAACCGGCCCCGCGATGACCGATCTGCTCGGCGGCCAGGTCGACATCATGTGCGACCAGTCCACCAACACGACGAAGCAGATCACGGGCGGCACGATCAAGGCCTATGCCGTGACCTCGCCGAAGCGTCTCGACGTGCTGAAGGATATTCCGACGGCCGTCGAGGCCGGTCTGCCTGGCTTCGAAGTCGGCATCTGGCACGGCATCTACACGCCGAAGGGTACGCCGGCTGAGGTCAACGATCGCCTGTCGAAGTCGCTGCAGGTGGCGCTGAAAGATCCGAATGTCGGTGCCCGTTTCGCCGAGCTCGGCACAGTGCCATCTTCCGACGCCGATGCGACGCCCGCTGCTTTGAAAGCCAAGCTCGAAAGCGAGATCGCCCGGTGGAAGCCGGTGATCGAGGCAGCTGGCGAATACGCCGACTGAGCCTTCCCTACGCTCGGAACAGGCCGGACGAGCCTCACACCTGCCCCTCTCGCCGGGAGAGGGGATCTGCCCCAAGCAACGATGGCGGTGGCGAGAGGTTCGCGGCAATCCCCTTCTTCCCGATGCGGGGAGAAGGGGACACGAGCGGATGAGGGCAATCGCAGCGGTGACGGCGTCCTTTGAACCATCTCCAACTCCAGGAGACACCATGAAATCCATCAGTCTCGATAGCACCAATGCGATTTGCGGTGCGCTTTTCGTCGCGACCGGCGCTTTCTTTGCCTATCAGTCGGTCGGGCTCGACCTCGGCACGGCATTGCGCATGGGCCCCGGTTATTTCCCGTTCATCCTCGGCTGCGCGCTGATACTGCTCGGCGCGATTATCTTCATCCAGGCGCTGCGCGTCGAGGGGGAACCGATCGATCCCTTCGCCTGGCGCGGCATGCTCTTCATTCTGCCGGCTCCCGTCTTCTTCGGGCTGACGGTGCGCGGGCTCGGATTTGCGCCGGCGCTGTTCTTCACTGCCTTCATCGCCTGCTTCGCATCGCGAAAGATGAATGTGGTGTATGCGATCATCCTGTCGCTGCTGCTGACGATCTTTTCGGTCGCGGTCTTCAGCTATGGGCTCGGGCTGCCGTTCGAGCGCTTCGGCCCCTGGGTCCGGTTCTAGGAGGCGATGATGGATCTTTTCAGCAATCTCGCGCTCGGCTTTGCAACGGCAGGCACTCTGGAAAACCTGTTCTTCTGTCTGATTGGCGTCCTGCTCGGCACGCTGATCGGCGTGTTGCCCGGTATCGGTGCTACGGCGACCATCGCCATGCTGCTGCCGATCACCTTCCAGCTGGAGCCTGTCTCCTCGCTCATCATGCTCGCTGGCATCTATTACGGCGCGCAGTACGGCGGCTCGACCACTGCCATCCTGATCAACATGCCGGGCGAATCCTCGTCCGCCGTAACCGCGATCGACGGCTACCAGATGGCCCGCAAAGGCCGGGCCGGCGCAGCACTTGCCATCGCCGCCCTTGGTTCGTTCTTTGCCGGCTCGGTTTCGACCTTTCTCGTCGCGATCTTCGCACCGCCGCTGACCGCTATCGCCCTCCAGTTCGGTGCGGCGGAATATTTCTCTCTGATGATCGTCGGCCTCGTCTCGTCGATCGCACTCGCTCATGGCTCGGTCGTCAAGGCCCTGGCGATGGTGGCGCTCGGGTTGCTGCTCGGCCTCGTCGGCACCGATATTTATACCGGTACGCCGCGTTTCACGCTCGGCATCCGTGAATATGCGGACGGGTTGAACTTCGTGGCGCTCGCCGTCGGCGTCTTCGGGGTGGCGGAAATCCTTCGCAACCTCGAGGGGGAGTCGACACGCACGGTGCTGATGGCCAAGGTTTCCGGCCTCTTGCCCTCGCGTCAGGAATTCAAGGAGATGATCGCGCCTGTAATCCGTGGCACGGCGATCGGCTCGGCGCTCGGCATCCTGCCGGGCGGCGGTGCGATCCTTGCCTCCTTCGCCTCCTATACGGTCGAGAAGCGCATATCGAAGACGCCGGAGGAATTCGGCAAGGGCGCGGTTGCCGGCGTCGCCGGACCGGAATCGGCCAACAATGCCGGCGCGCAGACCTCGTTCATTCCGCTCCTGACGCTCGGCATTCCGGCCAATCCCGTCATGGCGCTGATGATCGGCGCGATGATCATCCAGGGCATCGTACCCGGACCGAATGTCGCCACCGAGCAGCCGGCGCTGTTCTGGGGCATCATCGCCTCGATGTGGATCGGCAATCTGATGCTCGTCATCCTCAACCTGCCGCTGATCGGGCTCTGGGTGAAGCTTTTGACCGTGCCCTATTACGTGCTCTTCCCGGTCATCATGGCCTTCTGCTCGATCGGGGTCTACAGCGTCAACACGAACGTCTACGACCTCTATGCCGTCGCCTTCTTCGGCCTGATCGGCTACGTCCTGGCGAAACTCCGCTGCGAGCCGGCGCCGCTCCTGCTCGGCTTCGTGCTCGGGCCGCTGCTCGAGGAAAATCTCAGGCGCGCCATGATCCTGTCTCGTGGCGATCCGATGACCTTTGTCACCCGGCCGATCAGCGCCACCCTTCTGGCGATCGCGGTCGCCGTGCTCATCGTCGTCTTCCTGCCGAGCGTCAAGAAGAAGCGCGAGGAGGTCTTCGTCGAAGAGGCTTGAGGGTTGAACTTGCTGCCTGTTTGATGAACAAGGGATGATCTGACGCGGGCGCCGTTCGGGCGCCCGTCTTGCATTTAAGGGATATCCAGGCCCATGAGCATCCCCGTCGGGATCAAGGACGATCTGCCGTTCCTCACCGCCTTGCGCCGCGATCTGCACGCCCATCCCGAACTTGGCTTCGAGGAGAAACGCACTGCCGGGATCGTCGCCGAAATTCTCGAGGAGGCCGGCATCACAGTGCATCGCGGGCTTGCCGGCACCGGCGTTGTCGGAACGCTGCAAGTCGGCAATGGCACGCGCAGGATCGGGCTGAGGGCCGACATGGATGCCCTCGCCATGCCGGAAATGGCGGAGCGGCCCTATAAATCGAAATCTCCGGGAAAGATGCATGCCTGCGGCCATGACGGCCATACGGCAATGTTGATCGGCGCCGCGCGGTATCTGGCGGCGACGCGGGTTTTTTCCGGCACGGTGCATTTCATCTTTCAGCCGGCAGAAGAAGGCCGCGGCGGTGCAAAACGCATGGTGGAAGAGGGGCTTTTCCGGCTTTTCCCCTGCGATGCCGTTTATGGCCTGCACAATATGCCGGGGCTGTCGATTGACGAGATCGCCATCGTCCAGGGGCCGCAGCTAGCTTCCTCCGACAGCTGGCACGTCACATTTCGTGGGGTCGGCACGCATGGCGCCAAGCCGCATCTCGGCCGCGATCCGATCACGGCAGCCGGTACCTTCCTATCATCACTGCAAACAATCGCCGGACGGGTGGTCGATCCGCTGCAACCGGCCGTCGTCAGCGCCTGTTTCCTGCAGGCGGGTGACAGCAAGGCACTGAACGTTATTCCTGATATCGTCGAGATCGGGGGTACGGCGCGCGCCTATACGCCCGAGGTGCGTGATCAGCTGGAAACTGAGATCGGCCGATTGGCGAGCGGAACGGCTGCCATGTACGGCATATCAGCCGATTATCGTTTCGAGCGGCGCATTCCCCCTGTCGTCAATGATGCGGATGCAACCGCCCGGGCACTTGCCGCCGCCGGCTCGACATTTGGCGAGAAGGTGCGGACAATCTTTCCACCCTCGACTGCCGGGGACGACTTCGCCTTCTTCGCGGAGAATGCGCCTGGTTGTTATGCCTGGTTGGGGAACGGGCCGGCGGTGGATGGAGCGCTGCATCACAACACGGCTTATGATTTCAACGACGGGGCGCTTGGATATGGGACAGCTTACTGGGCGGCGCTGGTGGAGCGGGAGTTGAAGCTTGAACCGGCATTCAATGCCGCGTAATCGCTGATTTGCGGCTGTGGCAATCACGTTCGATTGGCACGACTTATCGGAAGTGAGACGTCGTTCGCATGCTCGTCCCGATTGGCGGAAGCTCGTGGCTTTTCGCTTCAGCAGAGAAGTGGGATGCAGGGTGAATCAACTGCCGCTAGTTGACCGGCCAGACAAACAGCAGCGCCGGCACGCTAACGAGAATGATCAACGCCGACAGCGGCAGGCCGAGACGCGGATAGTCGGAAAACTTGTAACCGCCAGGACCGAAGACGAGCGTGTTGCATTGATGGCCGACAGGCGTGAGGAAGTCGCAACCCGCGCCAACCGCTACCGCCATCAGGAAGGCTTCCGGTCTGAAGCCTAGATTCGTTGCAAAGCTGGCGGCGATCGGCGCCATCACGAGAACCGTGGCGGCGTTGTTGAGGAAGGGTGTGACGGCCATGGCCGTTAGCAAAATCAGGCCAAGCGCACCCCATGCCGGCAGATTCATCGCCACCTCACCCAACCAGCCGGCGATCAAATCGCTGCCGCCGGAGGTGCGCAACGAATCCGAGACAGGAATGAGGGCTGCGAGCATCATCAGGATCGGGCCATCGACCGATTTATAGATATCGGCGAGTGGGATAGCCCGGAAAACAACCATGCCGAGGGCGGCTGTGAAGAAAGCCACCGACACCGGCGCGAGGCCGACGGCAGTTGCCGCCATGGCGAGCGCCAGGATGAGAAGCGGAACGAAGGCGCGGCGGCGGGTGCCGAGCAGCACTTCTCGCTGGGCGAGTGGCAGAAGGCCGAAATCCTGCAGAAGAGCAGTCAGGCTTGCCCGGCTGCCTTGCAAGAGGAGCACATCGCCCGTGCTCAGGGTCAAGCTTCCCAGCCGTTCCTTGAGGCGTTCACCGCGCCGGCTGATCGCCAGAAGGTTGACCCCGCGCGTATAGGAAAGCGCCAGTTCTTTTGCCGAAAGGCCAGCGAGTGACGATTCCTGACTGACGATTGCCTCGAGCGAAATGATGTCCGCTTCCCGCTGGCCATCTTGCGGAAGAGGCTTGCCGGAGAGCTTCAGTTTCCCTTGGGAGACGATGCGGTCTATCGCTGCCGAGGGACCTTCCAGCATGACGATATCGTCATTGCGGAGTGTGAGATCGGGGAATGCAGCCATCCGGGTGCCGCCGCGCAGCACGGCCGTGGCTATGACCTCACCATCGCCGAGCTTCAGGAGGTCACTCAGTGCCTGCTCCAGCAGCGTCGACTGGTGCGTGATTGCGACTTCGCTCGTGTAGTTCTTGATCTCTATTGCATCTTCGATCGAGCTGTTCTGCTTGGTGCGGCTTGGCACCAACCAATGGAAAAACAAAAGAAAGGCGATGCCGACAACCGTTAGAATACCGCCTACAGGTGTGAAGTCGAACATGGTGAAGGAGGCTCCCGTCATCTCCTCCCGCAGCCGCGACACGACGATATTGGGCGACGTGCCGATCTGCGTCATAAGTCCGCCAAGCAAAGCAGCAAACGACATCGGCATCAGGTATTTCGATGGAGAGGCACCGGATTTTTTTGCGAACTGAAAGGCGACAGGCATCATGATCGCGAGCGCGCCGATATTTTTGATGAAAGCAGAAAGGATCGCCACTGCTATCATCAAGAGCGCGAGCTGCGCGTAAAGCGTGTTCAGGTTCGGGAAGAATCTCTTGATGGCCGAATCGACTATGCCCGACCGAGCCACGCCCGCGCTGACGATCAGCGCGCTGCCAACGATGACGACAATGTCGTCCGAAAATCCGGAAAACGCTTTTTCCGGTGGCACGATCCCAGTCGCGACCGCCAACACCAGCGCGCAACACGCGACAACATCATAGCGGAAGCGATCCCATATAAAGACCGCCATCATGAGCGCGATGACCGAAAATGCGATTATCTGCTGTGTCGTCATGCGGACCTGGGAAAGAGGCTGGGATGTCGCCGACAACCAAGCGGAGGAAGATGTTCAAAAACGCCGTAACGTAGCGCAAGTTCCTTGGCAGCACAGTTGAGTCGCCCCCCGAGATGCAGCGCCGACAGAAAAGCCGCATGAAACCCGACCATCACCACCTCTTGAGGTCTCGCGAGAAAGCTTCTGGAACTGTGGAGCCATGTTGTGGTTGGGGTGCCGAGCTTTGGAGGATGCCGAATCAATGACAAGCGGATTCGTAGAGTTGGATGCCCTCGTTATAGGCGCCGGGCCGGGTGGGATGACGGCCGCTCTGTATCTGAAAAGGCTTAATCGGCGGGTTGTCGTCTTAGACTCGGGTTGCAGTCGCGCACTGCCTATTCCGCTCTCTCGCAATCATCCAGCCTTTCCCGAAGGGATCGCAGGAGCCGAGCTATTCAGGCGCATGAGAAAGCAACTGCGGAACCTCGATATCGAGATCGTGGCCGAGGCGGTATCGCAGGTGCGGCGGAGCGCCAGTTCAGGCTTCATCGTCGAATTCGCCGGCCGCTCGATGATGGCTGAAAATGTCGTCCTCGCGACCGGCGTCGAGGACACGCTGCCGCCCATCGACCAAGCGAACGATCTTACCCGATCGGGACATCTTCGCTTCTGCCCGATCTGCGATGGTTACGAAATCTCTGGTCGACCGGTGGTGATCATTGGTGCGACGGAGCACGCGGCCTCCGAGGCGCGTTTCCTGGGGTCGTTCACGAACAAGATTACCATTGCGACGCTGGGCGAAAGGATGAACGTTACAGAAGCAACCATGGCCCGGCTTGTTGATGTTGGAGTCGCCATACGCTGCGAGAAGTTGATACACTGCTCGCGTCGCGAAAATGGTGCCGTTGACCTTGTCATGGAGGCCTCAGCAACCTTGGAAGGGGTGGTCCTCTATTCGGCATTGGGAATTCGCCCGCGCTCACAGTTGGCGGAGCAACTGGGCGCTGATCTCGAGGACGAGATGCGGATAAAGGTTGATGCACATCAGGCCACGCGGGTCCCGGGACTATATGCGGTCGGGGACGTTGTCACCGGTCTCAACCAGCTCGGCGTGTCAATGGCCCATGGCGAAATAGCGGCCATTGCAGTTCATAATCGTCTTCGGCGAATGGAAGAAAGCCGTCATTTGGCTCCCGGCTGGGGGTGAATCTTGGTTGTCATAACCACTGGCGCGTTGCGCCGCAGTCATCGAAAACGAGGCGTTCGCGCGGTGACAGGCGATCTTGCCGATGTCGTTGTGGCGGCTTGGGCCTTCCCTGATCAGTTCGGAGGCCATTCACCACATCAATCATGCGGCGATCACGATCGCCATCATCGCGACCGCACATACCATACCCAAGAGGTTGAAACCCAGCGATACGAATCCGCGCATCTGTTGCCGGTGGTGACGAGAGTGCTCGGCCGTGCCCAGCACTGCAACAGCTCCTCCCAGCATCCAACATGTCAATGTCAACGCACCGAAAAGCAGAGCAAGATTCATCATAACACTCATTCCACAGCAATCTATACTGTCCTCGAACCGGCGCACCTCCGGTTTGTTCCCGCTTTCGACACGTCATCCGATTTTGCGCAAAGCTCGAAAACTTGTCGGACGCGAACACGACAGGCTATGCCCTACTTAGCTGAGGGTGCAATTATTCCGGGAGCGTCTTGCATCGACGGCGAAAAACTCAACCAATGATAAGCCTCTCCCAGGCGCCAGCAACTCACCCATTTTGATGATGGAACCAAACGGCTTAGCCGTGGTTGGGCGGGCTCTCACGGTTTCAGAGCATAAGGGAGATCCTTTGAACGAGCTGCATCATGAATTCCAGCTACGAAGAGATTTTCTGCCGAGAGCCGAGGAGGACGAGTGGCCTCAACCTGAGCCCGCGGCATTGCCGGTGGATAGTCCACCGGACCTGCAAAAACCGCTGTCGCCCCGCCCGTTAGTGGTTGATCTCGACGGCACCCTGGTGCGATCGGACCTCCTGATCGAGACGGCCTTCTCGGAGCTCAGCCGTCGGCCCCATTCGATCGTCGATTTCATCAGGTCGCTGTCCGTTGGAAAGGCGTATCTGAAGCACCGCCTTTCGCAACCAGCGGATTTCGATCCGTCTATCCTTCCTTATGACGCGGAAGTGCTGAAGGTCATCAAGGGCGCACGGGAGGAGGGGCGTTCAGTTTATCTCGCTTCTGCAACCCACGAGCGGCTGGTTTGCGCGGTTGCCGACCACCTCGGCCTCTTCACTGGCTGGTTTGCAACGAACGAAACGATCAACTGTGTCGCCGAGGCGAAGGCGGCCAAGCTCGTCGCCGCCTTCGGGGAGGGTGGCTTCGACTATATCGGGAATGATCCGGCCGACTTGTCAGTCTGGCGCCATGCCGCAAAGGCTTATGCCATAAGGACATCGGCGGCCGTTGCGCGAGAGCTTTCGCGCCAGTGCGACAACGTCGAGCATCTTAGCCACGACAAACCGACATGGCGGATTTGGGCGCGTTCGTTGCGGGTGCATCAATACGTCAAGAACGGGTTGGTCTTTATTCCGCTACTGACAAATCAGCTCCTTACCCTACATAGCCTTGCGAATGCCGCCCTGGCTTTCGTGGCTTTTTCACTTTGTGCCTCGGGCGTTTATCTCCTGAACGACCTGGTCGACCTGCAGGACGACCGGCGTCATAAAACCAAATGCCGCCGACCCCTTGCCTGTGGCGAAATCCCGCTGTCGCACGCCCTTTTGGCAATCCCGATCCTGCTTTTGATGTCGCTTACGATCGCGGCCATGGTGTCACCAGTCTTCGTGCTCGTACTCGCGGGATATTTCGCCTTGACCACCGCCTACTCTTTCTTCCTCAAGCGGAAGATGATCCTGGACGTGGTGGCTCTCGCCTCTCTTTACACCACACGGGTGATCGGCGGCGCTGCCGCCGTCTCGGTGTGGCCATCTCCCTGGCTGCTTGCCTTCATGATGAGCTGGTTCCTCTCGCTCGCTTTGGTGAAGCGATACACCGAGCTCATCTCGCGCCGCGCCGCGCACCTGCCGGACTCCAAGAGCCGGGACTACAGGAAGGCGGATATCGGTATGGTGGGTGCCCTGGCAGCTGGAGCGGGAATGAACGCGCTCACGTTATTTGCCCTCTATGCCGCAAGCGACAGTGCCCAAGACATCTACGCCCGGCCAGCAATGTTATGGCTGGCAGGACCGATCCTTGCCTGCTGGATCGCCCGCACCCTGATGCTCGCCCACCGGGGTCAGATGCTCGACGATCCAGTAGTCTTCGCGATCCGGGACAAGGTCAGCCTCGCCACGCTCGGCGCCGCCGGCGTACTTGTCGTTGCCGCGATGTGAGGTGGCCGAATGGCTCGTCAGTCCTCAGAGCGAAGCACTTCTGCAGGCATCGCAGCCCGCTACTTCGCCTTCGCCATGCTCTCCACCGCCGCCAACTTTGCGGTCCAGGCTGCTGTCATGGAGCTGGCGCCGTCGCCGAGCCTCATGCCATCGATCCTCGCAGGGACCGCCGCCGGCTTCGGCTTGAAATACCTCCTCGACAAACGGTGGATCTTCTTCGACGGCTACACGTCGTACGGCGACGAGATGCTGAAAGTGGTGCTTTACGGCGTGTTCAGTGTCCTGACGACGCTCATATTCTGGGGCTTTGAAATTGCTTTTTGGACGATCTGGAAGACCGAACTTGCAAAATACACCGGCGGAGCGCTCGGTTTGGCGATCGGCTATATCTCAAAATACACACTGGACCGGAAATTCGTCTTCAAACCAGAGGAGGCGTAACAAACGCATGGAGGGCTGGGGACGTTATCCACGCCACGAGAGCCAGGCGATCGACTGTTGGCTGCCGGAAGCGCTCGCAGGCACCGTGACCTCCCGGACGGGATTGATCGGGCGCGGAAATGGGCGCTCATACGGTGACGCGGCGATCGGCGAATACTCCACCTTGATGTGCCGTGGGCTGAGCCGGATGCGGAGGTTCGATCCCTCCAGCGCGACGCTGACCGTGGAAGCGGGCGTCATGCTCTCCGACATTCTGCGCTCGTTTGTCCCGAGAGGCTACTTTCCGCCTGTGGTACCGGGCACGAAATTTGTCACCGTCGGCGGTATGATCGCCTCTGATGTTCACGGCAAGAACCATCATCGCGACGGCGGATTCGGTGACCATGTCATCGAGTTCAAGCTGGTGGTCGCCAGCGGAGAGGTCCTCACCTGTAGCCGCACGCATAACCCCGAGCTTTTTTTCGCGACCGTCGGTGGTATGGGCATGACCGGGATCGTCGAGGAAGCGACGTTCCGCTTGAGGCCGATCGAATCCGGCTGGATCGCGCAAAAGACGATCGTGGCCGAAAATCTTGGCGAGGCATTGAAGGCCCTGCAGCAGACCGAGGATGCCACTTATTCGGTCGCCTGGATCGATACCCTTTCCCAGGGAGCTTCCCTCGGACGCTCGCTGATCTTTGTCGGCGAGCACGCGACGCTGGACCAGCTTGCCGGCATGCCGCGCGCCGATCGCTTTGCAGCGAAAGATGCGGGAGTGGTTTCACTGCCCTTTGACCTGCCACAATGGCTGCTCAACAAAACTAGCGTAGCAGCCTTCAACGAGCTCTATTTCAGGGCGGGAGCGCGAAAGGCGGCCAAGACGTCGTTGGTCCACTGGGATAAATACTTCTTTCCGCTCGACGGCATCCTTGAATGGAACCGGCTTTACGGGAGGAGGGGCTTTCTGCAACACCAGTGCGTGGTCCCTGCCGAGGACGCTCTGCCGGTCCTGAGCGGCATTCTCGACCGCTTCGCGCGTTCGGGAAAAGGCTCCTTTCTTGCTGTGCTGAAGAAGCTGGGGGGCGGGAATGGGCTGCTGTCCTTTCCTTCGCCGGGCTACACGCTCGCACTCGACCTTCCCGTCACGCAGGAGGTGTTCGGGCTGCTCGACGAAATCGACGAGCTGGTTGTCAGAGCAGGAGGGCGGCTCTATCTCGCCAAGGATGCACGACAGTCGCGACAAACATTCGAGGCCGGTTACACTCGGTTGGCGGCGTTCAAAGAGCTGCGAAAAGTAACGGGCGCCGATCGTCACTTTAATTCCCGCTTGGCAAAGAGGCTCGGCATATGAAGGGGATCGGCAAGACACTGCTCCTGATAGGCGCGACGTCGGATATCGGCCGTGCGACGGCGCTGATCTATGCCGAAGCGGGATGGGACGTGCTTCTCGCCGGACGAAATCGCTCCGCCGTGCAACGCGAAGCCGACGACATCAGCGCGCGGACCGGCGCTAGCGTCCTGATTCACGAACTCGATATCCTCGCTACAAGCCGCTTCGAAGATTTCGTGGGCGTCGTTTCGCCTCTGCCCGACACAGCGGTCTGCGTCGTTGGCGAATTGGGCGAGCAGTCTCGCGCCGAACGGGAACTCGAGCACGCCGCCATGATCATGCGGACGAACTTCGAAGGACCGGCTTTGCTTCTTGGTCTTCTGGCGGAGCGTTTTGCGGCGAGAGGATCAGGTACCATCGTCGGCATTAGCTCCGTCGCTGGCGATCGCGGGCGCGCGTCCAACTATGTCTATGGCGCCGCCAAAGCCGGGTTGACCGCCTTCTTGTCCGGCCTGAGGAACAGGCTGTCCAGCTCCGGGGTGCGCGTGCTGACCGTGAAGCCGGGTTTCGTTCGGACACGCATGACGAACGCGATGAAGCTCCCGCCGCTTCTCACAGCCGAACCTCGGGAGGTCGCGAAAAGAATCTTTGCTGTCGCCGAGGGCGGCAGGGGCGGGGACGTCGTCTACGTCAGACCGATATGGCGACCGCTCATGACGGTGGTCCGGTCAATCCCCGAGCCAATCTTCAAGAGGTTGCGGCTGTGACCGAACCGGGCAACCACGCCGCTTTCGCGGCCATCGTGAAGGGAGCAGGCGCCAGCAAGAGGCCGGCGGCAACGATAAGGCGGGTGCTGTCGGCAGAAGGCGCGATCATCTTCTCAGCATTGGCCTGCGCCATCATGCTTGCCCTACCCGGGAGGACCATCAACGCCGCCTTTATCAATGACGTGCTGATCTTTATCGACGGCGCGCACCGCATCACGTTCGGTCAGGTGCCGAACCGCGATTTTCACACGGCGCTCGGGCCGCTCGTCTTTTATCTTCCGGCTGCGGGATACCTGCTGTCGGGGAATTTCGGCGCTGCCATACCGCTTGGAATGGCCATCGTTGTCGTCGCCTTCATCCCGGCGATGATCCGGATCCTTGTGTCGCGCCTCAGTCCGTCATTGGCGGCCGCGCTCGGCATATTCCTCATTCTCATCCTCGCGGCGCCGATCAATCTCGGCAGTTCCATCTGGTATCCTTCCTTCGCGATGTTCTATAACCGCATCGGCTGGGTCGCACTCGGCTTGCTGCTGATGATGTATCTGACGCCGCAGCTCCAGCGCGGGCGAAACGATGCAGCCGATGCTCTTGCCGCCGTCTTTCTTCTGCTCGTCTCATTCTACACCAAGGCGACCTACGGGCTTGCCGGAACCGCCTTTCTCCTCGTCGTCATCCTCTTGGACCGGCAGCAGCGCCGCTGGGTCCTGACTGCCCTGCTGCTGACTGGACTGGCCATGATCGCCATCGAGTTCGTCTGGCGCGGAACCGCTCAGCATATAGAGGATCTGCGGGCGGCGGCGCGTGTCAGCGGCGGCCGCGATGTCGGCAGCATCCTGAAGAACCTGCGTGAGAACCTTTCCGACGTCGTCGTATTCGCGGCCTTCGTTTTGGTCGTCATCTGGCAAACCCGCAGCTTCCGAGATCTTCTCTTCTCTGGGTTCTGCATAGGCAGCGGCCTGGCGATCATAAATCAGAACGCCCACAGTTGGGGCATCATCACGCTCTACTGCGGCGCGGTCGTTCTGGCGCAGAGAGCCGCCTGGCGTCAGCAAGGCGATGAAGGGAGAAGGGCAGGGGGGGTGGCTCTTCCTGCCGGCGCTCTTTCCGTGCTCGCGGCCTTATTCCTGTCACCGCCGATCGTACATCACGCCGCGGCCCTCATTCTGCATACATCGCTTGCGGCGGACAAAGCTGGGCAATCTCTCGGGCTGCCGCATTTCGACGATGTTCGTGAGATCGATCCGCCTGGCGGCGAGCCTGACTTCATAAGGCGCTATCTCGACGACATCGTAACCGGGGGAGCGCTGCTGCAGGCATTGCCGGTGCCGCCGGAGCGCGTTTTCGTGCTCGATTTCGTCAACCCTTTTTCAGCGGGGCTCGGCATTCGCCCGCCTGCCGGCGACACCGCCTGGTTTCACTGGAACCGCAATATCAACGAGAAAGCCTATATCCCACCGGAAGTGCTCTTTGCAGATGTAAAGATCGTCATGGTGCCTAAAACAGGAATCAACAGCCTGCCGCTGCAGGAGCTGTACGGCCCGTTTCTTTCGGCACGGTTCGAGGTCGTTCATAAGACATCGGAGTGGACGGTCTACCAGTGGCGGCAGGTAAAGGCGCAAAGCGAGGTGCAGTGATTGAGACGGAAAGGTCGGTGGTGGTGGGAGACGGCGCATCGCCCGCGATGTCACGGTTGTGTTGGTCGCGGGCCGTCATCATTGGCGCGGGCGTCATTCTCGCCGGCCTTCTCGCTCTGCCCGGCCGAACGGTCACGACCAAGTACGTCAACGATCTCTTCGTTTTCCTGGATGGTGCTCATCGCATCGTGCTTGGCCAGGTGCCGAATGTGGATTTCCATTCGTCGCTAGGGCCGTTGACATTCTATATCCCCGCTGCCGGCTATGGCTTGTCGAGCAGTATGGGCGGCGCGATGCCGGCTGGAATGGCGATAGTGGTCTTCCTGCTTGCAGCTATTGCCGCGGAAATCGTGGGCAGCCGGATGCATAAGGCCTTTGGGCTGCCGCTTGCGATCTTCCTGCTCCTGATAGTTGCGGCTCCCGCAAATCCAGGCGAGCGGATAGGAGAGCTGACATTTGCCATGTTCTATAACCGGATTGGCTGGGCGTCGCTCGGCTTTCTGCTGGTGATGTATCTGCCCCGGTTGCCGGCCGCCGGCAATAGCAGGGCCGTCGATGCCGCATGCGCCAGTTTCCTTGTGTTGCTGATGCTCTATACCAAGATCACCTATGCCGTCGTGGGGCTTGCCTTTCTGTTGTTCATGCTTTTCGATCGTCGCCAGATCGGTTGGGTGAGTTTGGCGCTCGGGATGATCGCCGTCAGCAGTATCGCAATTGAAATCATCTGGCGCGGCGGGTTCAACTATCTTGCCGACCTCGGCCTTTCGGCCAAAAACAGCGGCGGCCTGCTGGCGTTGACCGCGCTCGGTCATTTGCTACGGAACAATCTCGCCGACCTTCTTGTCTATCTGGCGGTCGCGCTCATCGTTCTCAGCCTGTCGCCAGGTTACCGACATCTGCTCTTCGTTGCCTTCTGCGGCACGACCGGAATTCTCTTGATCGGGCAGAATTTCCAGGCCGTTGGTATACTGACACTTGGCGCAGGCGCTGCCATCATCACGGAAAGCCTCTTTCGCGCCAAGCTGCTCTCCCGATATGGGACGGCGCGATTCGCTCTGCCGCTACTCTTGGCGTTCCTGTTATTGCCCGCCGCCCTCGGCAACGCTGCATCCCTGGCAATTCATGCCTATTACACTGCCGGCGGCCGAGGCAAACCGATCCCGCTGCCGGCGTTTTCCGAGATCAGGCTCGTTGAGATTTGGAGCGCCGGCCAATACGAATATTTCGAGGGATACAACAGGACATTGGCTGACGCTTCGGCCGCCCTGTCGCAGCTGATGTCCGCTGACGAGCGCGTCGCGGTTCTCGATTTCGTCAATCCCTTCTCTGCCGGCCTGGGGCTGACGCCGCCCGTGGGCGACAGCGTCTGGTATCATTGGGGGCGAACTCTTGGACCGGATGATCATCCGGCCGCGGAAGAGATGTTTGCCGACGTTGACCTTATTCTCGATCCGAAATGGCCGATCGAGATCTGGACGGGCAACGGGCTGCGCGACCTTTATGCTCACTATATCGCCCGTCACTATGCGCTGGTGCGAGAAACGGCCGATTGGCGTATTTATCGCAGAAAGGCTTCCTGAGTCGGCGCAGCCTGTTGTTTCAGCTCCGCGGTGATAAGGCCGATCAGCATCAGCACCAGCGTCCAGGCGTAAATGGATCCTGCCGTCAGCTGGTTCAATCGGGGAGCTCCGAAGTAACCGAGTATGACGGGGACCGGGATCACTAGCGCTGCTGCTGCCAGCCATGCCCACGGACGCTGCCAATGGTGCAACAGCACGGGTAGCAGGAAGAGCGTGTAGTGGATCCATCCGAGAGGCGAAGCCAGCAGGGACGCCAGCAGCGCGAAACCACTCACCACGATAACCGGCGGATGACGAAAAAAGGCCCAACCTGCTAGTCCAAGCAACAATAGTGCGGCAACGACCGTGCCTGCGGCCGGAACACCGGCGCGGGCCGCAAGGCCTGCAAACGACGCGTTGGTTAGAAAAACAGCCCGTTCGCCGTCTGTTGCGACGAGGCGCAGCCAATCGACGTAGATCTGCGGGCCGAAGACGACCAGCGGGATCGTGGCTATAACCGCCGCGGTTGCCACCGACACCAGACCCGGAAGGCGGTGGCCGGCAAGAAAGAGCAGCACCGGCCACACTGCAAAATTGGGCTTCATCGAGATCAGCAAACCGATCATGATACCGGCGACGATGCCATCACCCTTTTCCAATCGAAGCCAGCCGGCGACCGCGAGTAGCACAAACGGCATATAGATTTGGCCAAGATAGAGCGTGTCCCAAAAGCCAGCCAGTGCAAACGCCCAGATCGCTAGCAGCGGGAGCTCCAAGCCGCCGCTATAGCGTCGCAGCAGCAAGACAACCGCAGCGACGTAGCTGGCGATAGAAATCATCCACCAGATGCGAAGTGATTGCACCGGCTCGAATATATCGAAGGATTGGAACAGGAGTGCCGAAATCGGGGGATTGAGGTTTGGATTCCAGGATTCGAATCCAGGAAAGACGACATGCGGCGTGAGAGGCGGGTAGATGCCATAGGGATCCAGTCCTGCAGCGGCTGCGCGCCCCGACGCGACGAAGGCGCCGAAATCCCACAGCCCATGATCTGAAACGACACGCGGAATTTCTCCCTTGATGACCCGCAAGGACATGAGGGCAAGAGCTGCGGTCGCGGCCAGCTTGAGCAGCCTCCATCGCGGCCCAATGGTGGCATCATTGTCCATTATGACGCCCTCTCGATGTCCCCGGAGCCTCATGAGCGGTAGCGGCATATGCTCTGGCTCTGCGTGATCGCTGCGGCCTCGTCACTCACTATCGATTGTCGTGCACGTCGGCGAGTGGCCCGTAATGTTCCGTCTGTCTCCGACGTTTGCTAACTCCCGCTTAACGCGGATGTTCCCGGCTGGTCTGCCGCAGCTCGGCAGATCGTGGATAGCACGCGACTAGCATCTACCGCGGGAATCGTGCGCCGCCGCCGTACTGACATTTGCTAGCGACGAGGAGGGCTGGACGAAGCCGCTGAGCATCTTCCTGAAAGCTCACAACTAGAGCGGCTTAATTCGGACTCGGTTCTGGTGTGTGCGTCCCGGCTTACAAAATCGCCAGCACCGGGCTGTCCAGTACCTTCCCTGTCGCCACGTCGGCGATCCCCCGGTCCGTTTGGTGCGGACCGGCATTGCAGGCGAGTGTTGCGCCGAAGCAGGCTTTGAAGACGCGGTAGGGCGGTTTCCAGTCGACGATCTTGTCCATGGCCTTGCGGATATCGGAGAAGGCGAGGGCTGTGTCCCTTAGGGGCGCGTCGGTTACCAAACCGGAAAGCGGCAGCGGCAGAATCGCTTCGATTGCGCCGTCCTTGGTGACCGCCATACCGCCGCCGGCTGCTATGACGGCGTTGGCGGCGAGCGCCATGTCGCGCACATTGGCGCCGAAGACGGTGAGGTTATGGCTGTCGTGGGAGACGGTGCTGCAGAAGGCGCCGCGCCATTCGCCCCAGCCGGTGAGGAAACCGACACGCGGGGTGCTGTCGGCCTTGCCGTGGCGGTGGACGACGGCGATCATGGCGCTGCCGGCGGGCGGCACGACGAAGCCGTCTCGGATCTCCGTTTCGGCCTCGCCCCATTGGGTGAAGCGCGGGCGGTCGATGGTGGCGACGCGGGCGCGCTCGCCCTTCGCGGGGATGCGGAAATCGTTCTCGGTGAGCGGCGGCAGCTTGACGGAGTTGACGAGCGGCGTGTTGTCGAGTGGCTGGACGGCCGCATCCATGCTGCCGTTGCGGGCGACGATGCGGCCGCCTGATATGACCAGCCGCGCGTGGAATTCCGTCAGGTTCTCGAGGAGAACAATGTCGGCGCGGCGGCCGGCAGCGATCAGGCCGAGATCGGAGCGTTTCAGCCGCTGTGCGGCATTGAAGGTCGCGGCCCTGAGCGCCCATTCCGGCTTCATGCCGTAGCGCACCAGGCGCCTGATGACATCGTCGAGACCGCCGCTTTCGTAGAGTTCATCGGGAAAGACGTCGTCGGTGCAGAGCGTCACGGTCGGGGGGAGGTGGCCGAGACCGTTCAGCACCTCGACGAACTCCTGAAGCAGATGGTCGTGAGAGCCGCGCAGCTCGATCGTCAGGCCTGCGGCAAGCTTGGCGGCGAGGTCGGAGCCGGAGGTGAGTTCGTGGTCGGAGGTGACCCCTGCTGCCATGAACGCGTTGAGGTCGGCGCCTTGGAGGCCACGGGCATGGCCGCAGACGAGCTTGCCGGAAGCAAGGCCGGCGTTGACGATGGTGCTCATGCGCGGATCACCGTCGATGACGCCGCGCATGTTCATGACTTCGGCAACACCGCCGACGGCAGGCGAGCGCAGCATCTCGACGATGATTGAGGCATCAAAATCCGCGCCGGCCAGTTCCAGGCCCGGTGCTGACGGCACGCAGGAGGGCGCGAGCAGGATCATGCGAAGCGGCAGTACGCGCGCCGCCTCGATCGCCCAGCGCACGCCGTCAAGCCCATGGACATTGCCGAATTCGTGCGGATCCCAGACGACCGTGGTGACACCGCGCGGCAGTACGGCGTTCATATATTCTGCGGGTGTCACCATCGAGCTTTCGAGGTGCATGTGCGTGTCGATCAGGCCCGGCGTCAGGATGGCGCCGGTCGCATCGACGATCTCGACGGCATCCGTGCGGCTTGCCGGGGCGTGGACGCTTGCGATCAGCGCGCCGACGAGGCCGATATCAGCCTCTCGGATCAGGCCCGTCACCGCATCGAGCAGGCGGCCGCCGGTAATCAGCATATCGAAGGGAGCGTCGCCGCGGGCGGCGGCAACGGCGCGGGCGCGCAAGGCGGGGTCGTTGAGATCGAAAGGTTCCTGACGAGGAATGGCGTTCATTTGCGGGCCTCGTTGAGCAGGGCGTCGAGAATGATGGCATGCGCCTTATCGGCATCGATATCGGCGGCAAATTGCGCGTTGAAGGGCGCATGCGTGGCGCGGGTCTCGACGACGGTACGGCCACGGGTTAAGGCGCCCTGCAGTTCGACGTCTATGCGCGCGGGGCGGAAAGTCACCAGATCGGGAGCGACGAAGGCAACGGCGGCAGAGGGATCGTAGATCGCCATGCCGGGCCGGCCGCGGCTGGTGCCGATGCTTATATAACCGGCGAACATGTCGGCGATCAGCTCGGCGTTGGCGCCGCCGTCATTGCGCACCTGTTCGGCATCCTCAGGCCGAGCCACCACCTTGCGGCAGAGGTCGAGATCGACCATGCGCAGCGGCACGCCATGGGCGATGACGATCGCGAGCGCCTCGGGATCGGCAAGGGCGTTGAATTCGGCAGAGGACGTATGGTTGCCCGATGTAACGCCGCCGCCCATCCAGACGAGTTCGGTAATGCGCGCGGCAAGGTCAGGGCGGGCGAGCGCCACAGCGGCGATGTTGGTCAGCGGGCCAAGGGCCAGGATGCGGTGCGGGCCTGGGCTTTCCAACCAGCGGGAGAGGGCGGTGAAGGCATCGCTTTCGGCTAGGGCGGCAGGCTTCGGCAGGCTCTTGCCTGTTGTCGGAATGCCGGTTTCGCCAAGGATCGCCTGGGCGGTTTCGAGCTTGCCGAGAACTGGCATCGCGCGGCCGGTATGGATGGGAAATGTCCAGCCGAAAGCGTCGGCGGCGCCGGCGGCGTTCTCCCTCACTTGCGACAGCGGCGTGTTGCCGAAGACCAGCGAGATCCCATCGATCTCATATTCCGACTGCGCCACCACCAGAATGGCGGCGATATCGTCGAAGCCCATGTCGGTATCGATCCAAACACCCATGATGTCACCCGAAGCGCTTGAGGTTGGCTGCGCCGGCCACCGGCAAGTCGAAAGCGAGCGCGCTGCCGATCTCATGCGGCGGCAGGCTCGCGTCGATCTCGGCCTTGATTGGCCCGAGCGGCGTATCGAGGAGGTATTCGCGGCTATTGCCGGCGAAGGAGGTGCCGCGCACGGTGCCCTGGAAGGGACCGGCGCCGAGGGTCACTGCCCGCGGACGCCAGGCCAGGCCGGCCGCAGCTCGCGGTGGCGGACCGGAAAGTGCCGCCGGACCGTTCGGCGTCACAAGCTGTCCTTCCTTCAGTGCGAAGACGTTCTCGAAGCCGACGAAATCGGCAACGAAAGCGGAGGCGGGGGAGTTGTAGATCACTTCCGGCGTGCCGATCTGCTCGATACCGCCGTTCAGCATCACGACGATACGGTCGGCGAGCGCCAGCGCCTCCATCTGGTCGTGTGTGACGAAGATCATGGTGACGCCGGTCTCCTTCTGTACGCGCTGCAACTCCGCGCGCATTTCGAGGCGAAGTCGGGCATCAAGGTTGGAGAGCGGCTCATCGAGCAGCAGGACCTTCGGTTCCATCACCATCGAACGGGCGAGCGCCACGCGCTGCTGCTGGCCGCCGGAAAGTTCGGCGGGCTTGCGGCCGGCAAAGCTGGTGAGGCCGACGGATTTCAGGCCGGCCCCGACGCGGGCATCGAGGTCCGCGCCCGAAATTCCCTTGAGACGCAGGCCGAAGGCGACGTTTTCGTAGACCGTCAGGTGGGGGAACAGGGCATAGGACTGGAAGACAAGGCCGACGGCGCGCTTATTGGCGGAGACGCGGGTGATATCGGCGCCGTCGAGGCCGATGCGGCCGGAAGCCGGCGTCAGCAGGCCGGCAATGGCGCGCATCGTCGTCGTCTTGCCGCAGCCGGAGGGGCCGAGGAGGGCGACGAGCTCGCCCTTGGCGATCGCAAGATCAAGGTCTTTCACCGCGACCGTATCGCCGTAGCGCAGCGTCAGCTTGTCGAGGTGGAGGTAGGCATCAGACATAACGCGAAAATCCCAGGAAGCGTTCGGCGAGGAAGACGATGCCGATCGAGAGGAAGGCGAGAAGGGCGGACAGGGCCGCGATGGAGGGGTCGTAGGTGGTTTCCATGTAACCCAGCATGTCGATCGGCAGTGTCCGTACACCCGGGCCGGAAAGGAACAGCGAGACCGGCACCTGATTGAAGCTGGTGACGAAGCCGAGGATGAAGGCGGCCAGGATGCCGCCGCGGATATTCGGCATCACCACGCGGAAGAAGGCGCCGAGCCGGGAGGAACCGAGCAGGACGGCTGCTTCCTCGATATCCGCCCGCAGATTGTCGAGGCTTGCCGAGACGACGCGTACTGCATAGGGCAGCACGAGCGCCGCATGGGCGAAGAAGAGGGCCAGCGTGATGTTGAAGCCAAAGGGCACGACGAGGTAGCGCAGCAATGCCAGCCCGACGATGATGCCGGGGACGATGATCGGCAGCGAGACGACGGTCCGGATAGTCTCGGCGGCGGGCAGGCGGTAGCGCGACAGCGCATAGGCGGCGGGGATGCCGAGGACGAGGGCCGCGAGCGTTCCGAAGACGGCGAGGAACATCGACATGGCGAAGCTGTCGCGGAAGCTTTCGATGGTCAAGACCTTCGTGACCCAGCGCAGCGACACGCCCTGCGGCGGAAAGGCCAGCGTGTCGCCCGCCGAAAGCGAAGCGGCGATGATGATCAGGAACGGGCCGATCAGGAAGACCAGCAGCAGGAAGAGGACGACGGGCGAAAAGAGACGAATGCTCATCTGCGGTTCCTCGCCGTTGCGAGACGTTTCAGCAGGATGTTGGCGGCAAAGCTCATGACGATCAGGATGAAGGCGATGACGCTCGCCGAGACGAAATCATTGGCGACGGACACCTGCTGATACATGAGCGTTTCGAGCATCAGCACCTTGGAGCCGCCGAGGACGGCGGGGGTGATGTAGGCGGTGAGCGAGCCTGTAAAGACAAGCGTGCCGCCGATGACAAGTCCTTCGCGGGTGAGCGGCAGAACGATCTTCCAGAAGACCTGGAACCAGTTGGCGCCGAGCACGCGCGCTGCCGGGATCGCGTCTTCAGGCATGTTTTCAAGCGCGCTGATCAGCGACAGGATCATCAGCGGCAGGAAGAGCTGCAGGAGGCCGACGAAGACGGCGGTTTCGGTAAAGAGCAGTCGCAACGGTTCGGCACTGAAACCGAGGCCCGTGATCGCCTGGTTGACAATGCCGGTGCGGCCGAGAATGACGATCCAGGCATAGGTGCGCGCCACCGGCGAGATCATCAGCGGCAAGGTGACGAGGCCGATCATGCGGCCCTTGCCCTGTGCCGGCAGGCTGACGATGGCAAAGGCTGCGGCATAGCCGATGACCGCGGAGACGGCCGTGACTTCGAGCCCGAGCCGGAAGGAACGCAGGAAAACGGTGCGGTTCAGCGTCTCGGAAAAGAAGCCGGTATAGGCCGACAGCGTCCAGGCGCCGCCGGTGCGGAAGCCTTCCGACAGCAGGATCGCCACCGGCAGGAGAAAGACCAGGGTCGCAAAGACGGCTGCCGGCAGGGCGAGCGCCAGGGCTTCTGCACGGTTCTGGAACATGAGGCGCCTTTTTAGGAGAGGAGGGCGGTCCCGGCAGGCCGGGACCGGTTCAAGACGGCTTACTGACCGACCTTCTCGTTCCACGCCTTCAGCCAGCCGGCACGATTGTCGAGGGCTACGGCCGATGGGATCAGCTTGAGACTCTTGGCCGTTTGCTCGCCATAGGTGAGATTGCCGGCGGCGGCCTCGGAGAGCTTGACCTCGCTGTTGGCGGGACTGTCGATCAGCTTTTCGGCGAGCTTGGTCTGGGTTTCGGTCGAGAGCCAGAAATCCATGAACTGCATGGCTAGATCCTGGTTCTTCGAACCCTTGGTCAGCACCAGCACGTTCATGCCGCCGGTCTGGCCCTCCTTCGGCGTTGCCCAGGCTACGGGCACGTCGAGCTTGGTGAAGCCTGCCCAGGAGAAACGGCCGATGGGTGCTGCCCAGATCTCTTCCTGCTGCATCAGTTGCACGAGCTGCGAGGATTTTTCGTAAAAGGTGACGATGTCGTCCTTCTTCTCGCCCAGCGCCTCGATCGGACCTTGCAGATCAGGCGTATCCTTGCCGAGGGCCAGGCCCAGCATGTAGAGCGCCGGCGGCCCCTGGTTGGTGGTGACATTCGGGAAGGCGACGTGGCCGACATATTCCGGCTTCAGGAGGTCGGCCCAGCTGTCGATCTTCATCTTGTCGGAGCGATAGGCGATCGAAGTGGCATAGAAGGTATAGCCGACGCTCGTGCCGTCTCCGTTCGGATTCCTGGCAACGTCGTAGAGCTTGGAGAAATTGGTAAGCTTGGCGGTATCGATCTTGTCGATTAGACCGGCGCGCGAGGCGGCGAGCGCGTCCGCCATCGAAACAGCGGCGAGATCGACAACGGGGTTGGCCTTGTTCGCCTCCAGCTTGGCCAGCCGCTCGACGCTGTTGCCGGTCTCGACCACCAGCTTGCAACCGCATTGGGCTTCGAACGGATCATAGACCAGCGTCTTGAAATCGTCCTGAGCGAAGGCATAGACGGAAATGGTCAGCGTCCGTTCGGCTGCGGCTGCGGCAAGCGGCGGTAGTGTGGCAAGCGCCACCGACGCAATGAGAGCTTTTTTCATCCTACATGTTCTCCATCTCTGAGGTTTTTAGTGCCGGGCTCGCGGGCCCGGATGAGTGGCGGACGATCAGTTGCATCGCGACGCGTTCGATCTCCGCGGTAACAATCACGCCCTCCCGGGCGCGGCTTTTTCTGATGGTTTCGGCCAGTGCCGATACCGCGATCCCAGCAATCCTATCCATGTCCATCCTGACCGTCGTCAGCGAGGGTGTCACGACAGGCGACCAGATGAGATCGTCGAAGCCGGTGACGCTGACATCGGTGGGAACGTTGATCCCCGCCTGCTGCAGCTCCGTCAGCGCGCGCAACGCCTGCAGATCGGAGAGAGCTGCGAAGGCGGTGAACCCCTGGCGAACTTTTTCTGCGAGGCCGAGCAGACAGCCGCTGCCGCCATCTTGCTCCACCTTTTCGATCCACAGCGTTTCGGAATGCATGTTCGGGCGCATGCCGGCCCGAATGCCGTCGGCGCGGTCGTTCTGGACGCCGGATTCCTGGTTGTTGCCGATGATGAGGAGGCGCCGGTGGCCGAGACCGGCGAGATGGAGGGCGATTTCGCGGCCACCTTGCCAATGATCGGCGGAAACGGTGTTACCCGGCGTCGAGGGCGTGTCGATGACGGCAACCGGACAGGCGGCGGACGAAATGCGGGTGGCGCGGCGGGGGATGACGATCATGCCGTCGACGCCGCGTTCGACCAGTCGGTTGATCGCCTCTGTCTGGGCGGCGGCATCGCCGCGGGAATCGGCAATCAGCACACCGTAACCAGTGGCGGAGGCGGCAAATTCGATCGCCTGCGCGATCTTCGGGAACAGGGGATTGGCGATATCGGGCAGCACCAGGCCGAGAACGCCGCTGCGGCCGGTCCTGAGCGCCCGGCCGGCCTGGCTTGGGACATAGCCGAGTTCGGCGGCATGCTCGCGGATTTTTTGGACGAGTTGACCGGAGACCCGGCCCTTGCCGGAAAGCGCGTTGGAAACCGTGGCGACGGAGACGCCGAGCGACGTTGCTATCCTGCTGAGGTTCGGTCCCGGGCGCGATGGAGCCATGATCGACGGCGCTCTGATTAATCGTTTAATCAGGCATATATCAACGGCCGCCGCTTGTCGAATCCAAATTCCTCTTATGCGCGCATTATCCAGCGCGAAGCGGCATTAAAAAAGCCCCGCGAGATGATCGCGGAGCTCTGTATTTCCAGAAAGGCGAAATGCCGATCAGCTCTTGGCCTTGGCAGGCGTAGGCTTCACCGGTGCGGTGGTGTTGCCGCCGGGCGCGTAGCCGCCGCCGACTGCAATGTTCAGCGAGACATAGTCCTTGGCCATCTGCTGGACGGCCTGTGCAAGGCTTGCCTGGGCAAGCGAAACCTGACGCTGTGCGTCAAGAACGTCGAGCAGCGACGAGGCGCCGTCTTTGTAGGATGCTGTGGAAAGTTCGAGCGTTTCCTGCGTGGTCTTCACCTGGGCCTGAAGGGCTGCGACCGTGCGGGCGTCACGCCGGACAGCTGCGAGTGCGTTCTCGACCTGCTCGACGGCGGTCAGCACCGTCGACTTCCAGTTGAGGTACGCGGTTGCGGCTTCGGACTGCGCAGACTTGACGTTGGCGCGCAGACGGCCGCCATCGAAGATCGGCAGGTTGAGGGTCGGGCCGAAGGACCACGGCGTCAGACCGCCGTGGACGCCGCGCTGGTTGATGTAGGACGGCGAGATCGAGCCGCTGAGCGAGATGCTCGGATAAAGCTGCGCTTCGGCAACACCGATATTGGCGGTTGCGGCGGCGAGATCACGCTCCGCGACGCGAATGTCGGGACGGTTGCGGATCAGGTCCGCCGGAATGCCGGAGTTGATGCCACCGCGGAATACCGGCTGGCCACGACCCTTCAGCAGTTCATCGACGAGGGCGGAGGCCGGCAGGCCGAGCAGCGTGGCGATGTGATGGGCAGATATGCGGATGTTGGTTTCGAGACCGGGAATTTCAGCGAGCGTCGACTGGACGAGACCTTCGGCTTGAACGACGTCGAGACGCGAGGCGGCGCCAGCTTCAAGCTGGAACTTGGTCAGTTCGTAGGTTTCCCGGCGAGACTTCAGGTTGGCGTTCGAAAGCGCCAGGCGCTGCTGATAATAGCGAACGTCGATATAGCTCGAGACGAGATCCTGCACGAGGGTCAGCTTGGCGACATCAGCGGATGCGTAAGCGGAATCGAGCGAAGCGAGCGCGCTTTCGGTGCTGCGCTTGTAAAGGCCGAATAGATCGAGCAACCAGCTCAGCTGGACTTCGCCGGCGCTGGTGTTGCGTGTGTCGAACTGCGTGCGCAATTCGCCCTTCTGGCCGCTGATCGTGTGCGAGGCGCCGACCGTCAGGTTCGGCAGGCCGCCGGCGCCGGCGGTGGTGACGTTGGCGGAGGCCGCATTGATGCGTTCGATCGCCTGCTGGACTGACAGGTTCTGATCGAGGCCGGCCTGGACGTAGCCATTCAGTCTGGGGTCGTTGAAGGCGGTCCACCAGGATGCGGTAGCGACGTCGCCTACACTCTTGGTTCCGCCCTCTCCAAATTTGGCGGGCAGCGGCATTTCAGGGGGAGCATGATCCGGGCCTACGACGCAGCCCGACAATAATAACAATAATGCCGGTGTGGCAAAACGAAGAGATACCATTCATTTGATCCTGTACTCGAGCAAGCCAATTCTTGTCCGAAGCTTCATGCTTCACTATCGCCGCCGCGCCTCGTCCTACCGAAAACACACACCGAAGCAGTCGGCCGCAATGTAGCAATCGGAACAGCATTATCACAGTGCATTTATATCACACCGCTGCCGCATTTTTGCGGCGTGTGGCAAAGATGCGTCGAATGACGACGAAGAAGGACGGTACGAAGAAAATTCCGAGCATCGTCGCTGCCAGCATGCCGCCGAGAACGCCGATGCCTATGGCGTTCTGGGCCGCCGAGCCGGCGCCCGTGGCAATCGCCAGAGGCACGACGCCGAGGATAAAGGCAAGCGATGTCATGATAATCGGCCGCAGGCGTAGCCGCGCCGCCTCCAGCGTCGCTTCGAAAAGCCCCATGCCGCTTTCCATGCGATCCTTGGCGAATTCAACGATCAGAATCGCGTTCTTCGCTGCCAAGCCGATCGTGGTGAGCAAGCCGACCTTGAAATAGACGTCGTTCGCCTGGCCGAAGAGCGTTGCCGCCGCCAGCGCGCCGAGAATGCCGACCGGCACCGCCATGATCACCGAGAAGGGGATCGACCAGCTTTCGTAAAGCGCTGCCAGGCAGAGGAAGACGACGAGAACCGAAATCGCGTAGAGCATCGGCGCCTGCGAGCCGGAGAGGCGTTCCTGATAGGAGATGCCCTGCCAGGCGACCGTATAGCCGCCGCCGAGCTGTTCGGTCAGCGCTTCCATTTCGTTCATCGCGTCGCCGGAGGAAACCCCGGGTGCCGACGCGCCGTCGAGCGGAATGGCGCTGACGGCGTTGAAACGGGCAAGCGAGGGCGCGCCCTTCACCCACTCGGTTTTAGTAAAGGCGGAGAAGGGCACCATTTCGCCGGTAGTGTTGCGGGCATACCAGTGATTGAGATCATCCGGCTGCATGCGGAAGGGTGCGTCACCCTGGACATAGACCGGCTTGATTTCACCGTTCAGCGTGAAGTCGTTGACGTCGCGCCCGGTGAAGATGATCGATAGCATCGAATTGACCGAGGCGATGTCGACACCCATGGCGCCGATCTTTTCCTGATCGAGCACGATGCGCATCTGCGGCTCGACTTCCTTGTTGCTGCTGCGCAAAGCTACGACCTTGCCTGACGTGTTGCCCATCTGGATCAGCCGCTTGGAGGCGGCCGTCAGGGCGTCGTTGCCGTGGCCGCCGGTATCGACGAGATACATCGAGAAGCCGCTCGACACGCCGAGGCCCTGGATTGCCGGCGGCAGGAGCGCGAAGACCTGCGCCTCGCGCATCGCAAAGAAGCTGCGCAGCGCACGGTTGACGACCGACTGCGCGCTCAGATTCGGATCGGTGCGCTGCGAGAAGTCCTTGAGTTTGGTGAAGACGATTGCGCTGTTCTGTCCGGAGCCGTTGAAGCCGAAGCCCAGCGCACCGAAGACGGATTCGACGGCGTCCTTCTCATTTTCACGATAATAGTTTTCGACTTTCTCGACGACTGCCTGGGTCTGTTGCGTGGTCGAGCCCGGCGGCGTGGTGATGATCGTCAGCAGCACGCCCTGGTCTTCCTGCGGCAGGAAGGAGCTCGGCAGGCGGGTGAAGAGAAAGGCGCAGCCGGCGCCGACGAGAAGGAAGACCAGCATGACGCGGATCGGCCGCTTCAGCAGATAGCCGATGGTCCTGATATAGCCGTTGGTCGAGCGCGTGAAATTGCGGTTGAACCAGTCGCCGACGCGGTGCTTCCTGTGTTCGCTGACCGGCTTCAGCATCGTGGCGCAGAGCGCCGGCGTCAGCACGATGGCGACGAGTGCCGACAGCAGCATGGCCGAGACGATGGTGATTGAAAACTGGCGGTAAATGATGCCGGTCGAACCGCCGAAGAAAGCCATCGGAATGAAGACGGCAGTCAGCACCAGCGCAATGCCGACGATGGCGCCAGTGATCTCGCCCATCGATTTCTCCGTGGCCTCCAGCGGCGAGAGCTTCTCTTCGGACATGATGCGTTCGACATTTTCGACGACGACGATCGCGTCGTCGACGAGAAGGCCGATCGCCAGCACCATGGCGAACATCGTCAGCGTGTTGATCGAATAGCCGGTGACCGCTAGCACCCCGAAGGTGCCGAGCAGCACCACGGGAACGGCGATGGTCGGGATCAGCGTGGCGCGGATATTCTGCAGGAAGACGAGCAGCACCACGAAGACGAGCACGATCGCCTCGATCAGCGTATGCACGACCTTTTCTATCGACAGTTCCACGAAGGGCGTCGTGTCATAGGGATAGGTGATCTTCACGCCTTCCGGCAGGGTGCTGCCGATGACATCGAGTGCGGAGCGCACGCGGGCGGCGGTATCGATGGCGTTGGCGCCGATCGCCAGGTTGACGGCGAAACCACTCGACGGCATGCCGTTGTAGCGCGAACTGCCACCGTAGCTTTCCTGACCGATCTCGATGCGCGAGACGTCGCTCAGGCGCACGGTCGCGCCGTCCTTTTCGACCTTGAGAATGATGTGCTCGAAATCGGCGACGGTGGTCAGCTGGCTTTGGGCGGTGATGGTGACATTGAGCTGCTGACCGGGGATCGTCGGCTGGGCGCCGAGCGAACCGACGGAGACCTGGGTGTTTTGCGCCTGGATCGCCGAGGTGACGTCGCTTGGCGTCAGCTGGTATTTGACGAGCTTGAAGGGATCGAGCCAGACGCGCATGGCGTATCCGGAGCCGAAGACGTTGATGCTGCCGACGCCTTCCAGGCGCTGGATTTGATCCTCGATGGAGGTCGACATTATGTTGCCGAGATCGACCGAACTACGCTTGCCGTCGGTCGAAACGAGCGAGCCGACGAGGAGGATGCTCGAGGTCGAGCGCGTCACGCTGATGCCGGCATCGATGACGTCGCCGGGAAGCTGCGACTGCACCAGCTGCAGCTTGTTCTGCACCTGCACCTGAGCGATATCCGGATCGATACTGGTTCCGAAGGTCAGCTGGATGCTGGCGGATCCTGTCGACGAAGTCGAGGTCATGTAGGTAAGGTCGTCGAGGCCGGTCATGCCGTCCTCTATGATCGTCGTCACCGATTTTTCGACGGTTTCGGCGCTGGCACCGCGATAGGTGGCGTTGATGCGTACCGTCGTCGGGGCGATGTCCGGATATTGCGAGATCGACAGTGTGAAGATCGCCAGCAGGCCGGCGAGCATGATGGTGATCGCAATGACCCAGGCGAAGATCGGACGTCGGATGAAAAACTTGGCCATCGGTTGTTCCTGCTGAGACGGTGACGATACGGGCTCGAAGCGATTATTTCGCCGCAGGCTTCTCAGCGTCACCGGCCGCAGGCTGCTCGGCAGGCACGACCACACCGTTGTCGTTGATCTTCATCGGGACCGGCTTCACCGGCATGCCCGCCGTGATCGACTGCAGGCCGGTGACGATCAGCTGGTCGCCGTCCTTGATGCCTTCCGTCACCAGCCAGGAATTGTTGGAAGGCGAGCTGTTCTCGAAGGCGCGGGTTTCGACCTTGCCGTCGGCGGAAACGAATTGCGCCGTCAGCCGGCCGTTGGCGTCGCGGCTCGTGGCAAGCTGCGGCAGGGCGTAACCGGTTTCGGCGCCAAGTTCGACCGTGGCGCGGACATACATGCCGGGCAGGACGATACGATCGGGATTGGGGAAGAGAACGCGGATGATGAAAGTGCCTGTGGTCTCGCTGACCACCTGCTTCGACATATCGAGCTTGCCCTGCTGATTATATTCCTTGCCGTCCTCGAGGATCAGGTGGAAGGCGACGTTCTCCGCGCCCTTGATATCGCCGGCGGCCATCGCATCGCGCAGTCGCAGGAGGTTGGTGCTCGATTCCGTCAGGGAGATATAGATCGGATCGAGCTGGCGGATCGTCGTCAGCGCTGTCGTCTGGTTGGCCGAAACAACGTTGCCGGTATTGTAAGCGGTCTGGTCGATGACGCCGTCGAAGGGCGCAAGGATCTTCGTATGGTCGAGGTCGATCTGTGCGGCGGAAAGGGCTGCCTTTGCCGACTCGACCTCGGCCTTCGCCTGGAGAAGCGTCGTCCTGGCCGTTTCGTATTCGATCTGCGTAGCACCGCTGCCGACGAGACGCTGGTAGCGTTCGAGATTGCTTTCAGCACTCGGCACGCTCGCCTCGGCCTTGGAGATGGCCGCCTTGGCCTGCTCGACGGCGGCGATATAGGGCGCATCCTCGATCTGATAGAGCAGGTCGCCCTTCTTGATCTCGCCGCCTTCCTTGAAGGCGATCTCGCGGATGATTCCGCTCACCTGCGGCCGGATGTCGGCCGTCTGGAAGGATTCGGCGCGGCCTGGAAGGATGGTCGTGATCGGAAAACTTGCCTTGGTCAGGGCGACCACGCCGACGGGGGTCGCCTGCTGCGCGGTGCCCGCGCCGGCATTGCCGGCGGGCTTGCCGGCGTTGTCGCTGCAGGCGCCAAGCAATGCGCCGGCCAGCAGGGCCGAGAAGATGAGGAGGGCACGCCGTGTCATGCTGAAGTCCCTGTGCGGTGGCAGTCGCCGTTCGATCCACAAGCTCGGCCGAGGCGAGCGCAGGCTTACATAAGCGTCAGGATTGAGCTGGCTTCGAATGCCGCGATCCGAATTTAAGAAAAGCTTTACGAAGTGACGTAAGTCAGCAATCGTCACTTATCAAGCTTTATTTCGCAGTGCGGCATCCACCAGGCACACGATTTCTTCGGCGCGATGCACGAGTGTGTCCTTGTTGTCCCGGGCGATGAGGACGGGATGCAGCACGCAGGCGAGCACGTCGGCCACCGTATGTGCCGCACGCTCGGGATCGTGGCAATGATAACCTCCCTCCGCCACGCCCGTGCGGATAATCTCGCCGAGCTTCTCCTCGATTCGGGCGCGATAACGATTGCCGGCCTCGAGTTTGGCCTCGATCGTCGAAAGCACCATTTCGAAGAGATAGGGGTTGTTCTGGATGTCCTGCAGATGGCTTTCCAGCAGGCGCAGGACGAAACGGAGCAGTTGCTCCTTGGGCGACAGGTCCTCGTCGAAGGCGGCGAAACGTTCGGTGGCGTTGTCGAGATGGCGCCCGGCGATCGCATCGACCAGTGCGACCTTGGAATGGAAATGCTTGAAGACGTTGGCGGGCGACATGTGGAGCGCGCCTGATATATCGGCGATTGACACGGCAACGTAGCCGCGCTCACGGAACAGCATCTCCGCCATGGAGAGGATGTCCTCGCGCGTTTCCTCGGCCTTGCGTCTCGGCCTTCTTGCCATTCGTTCCCCGCCGGGCAGAGCCCGATCCCCTTTTTGTCGATGCTAGCGCGACTGAATGAGATGCCGCAAGCGGACGATCGGGATGGCGGCTTTCGCGCTTGGGCTTTTCAAGGGAAATAGGGGGCGAGGTTGTTTCGGACACGGGCAAGCGGCGTCTCGCCGCTATCGTCGGGAACAAAGCGTTCGCCCGTGATCGACTCATAGGCTTTGATGTAGACCGCCGAGGTCTGCTCGATCAGTTCGACGGGAATTTCGGGGATTTCGTCCTTGTAGGGATCGCAGCGTTCCGCCACCCAGGCACGGACGAAATCCTTGTCGAAACTTTCCGGCCGCTTTCCGGCGGCAAAGCTTGTTGGATAGCCTTCGGCAAGCCAATAGCGGCTGCTGTCCGGCGTGTGGATCTCATCGGCGAGGATGATGTTGCCGTCGCCATCGGTGCCGAATTCATATTTGGTATCGACAAGGATCAGGCCGCGTTTGGCGGCCATCTCCTGGCCGCGAGCGAAGAGGGCGAGCGCATATGCCGACAAGGTTTCCCACTGCTGTCTGGTCAGAAGGCCGCGCGTGACGATTTCGGCAGGCGTCAGCGGCTCGTCATGGCCGCCGTCGAATTCCTTGCTGGTCGGGGTGATGACGGGTTCGGGCAGGATCTGGTTGTCGCGCATGCCATTGGGCAAGCGTATGCCGTACATCTCGCGCTCACCCTTCTTATAGAGCGTCAGGATCGACGTGCCCGTGGTGCCGGCGAGATAGCCGCGGACGACGATTTCGACCGGAAGGATGTCGAGGCGTCTGCCGATGACGACATTCGGATCCGGATAGTCGAGCACGTGGTTCGGGCAGATATCTTTGGTCGCCTCGAACCAGTAGCGTGCCGTCTGCGTCAACACCTGGCCCTTAAAGGGAATGCAGGTGAGAATCCGGTCGAAGGCACTCAGCCGGTCGGTGCTGATAATGATGCGGCGTCCGTCCGGAAGGTCGTAATTTTCGCGCACCTTTCCGCGATAATAGTTCGGCAATTCCGGAAAATGGGCTTCGGAGAGGATTCGCACGGTGCTCGACTGTCCTTGTGTCTAGGGGAGGCTTCTTGCTCTAGTTTCATCGCCGGGGAAGTCAAGTCAGGCATCAACTATCGCATCAGAGCCAGAACAGCGCCAGGAGAAACAGCGCGAGGATGTAACTTGCGACTGCGAGCGGCCAACCGGCGCGCAGGAAGTCGCTGAAGTGGTAGCCGCCGATGCCCATTGCCAGGGCGTTATTGTGGTGGCCGAAGGGTGTCAGGAAATCGAGCGAAGCACCGGCGGCAACCGCGATCAGATAGGCGTCCGGCGGATGTTGCCCGGTCCTTGCAAATTCCAGCGCGATCGGCGTCAGCACGATTGCGACCGTTGCGTTGTTGACGAAGGGCGTCAACGCCATCGCGAGGAAGAGGATGAGCGCGATGCCGGCGAGCGGCTCGCCGATGGGCACGACGAGGCTGAGCCAGCCGGCGATCGCCTCGGCCGCTCCGGAGCTTGTCATCGCCTGGCCGATTGGAATCATCGCCGCGAGCATGATGATGATCGGCCAGTTGAGGTCGGCCATTGCTTGACGGATGTTGAGATGCGCGAGCACGGCGAGGGCGAGCACGACCCCGGCAAAAGCAATGTCTGGACGCATGCCGGCCGCCGACGCGGCGACGCCGCAGGCAAACAACGCGAAGGGCCGCCAGGAGAAGAGGGGCGGTTCGGCCGGCACCGTCGAGGCGAGCGGCAGGCACTCACTTTCCTCCAGCGCTTCGGCGATGGCGATGCGCGGCCCCTCGAGCGTCAATATATCGCCAATCGATAGCTGCAAGTCGAGGAAGCGGCCCTCGATGCGCGGGGTGCGCATGGAAAGAGCGGCGACGACGATGCCGCGATGGTGGAAGACCTCGAGCGAGCGGATGCGCGAACCAATCAAAGTGCTTTCCGGCATGACGACGGTTTCAACGCGGGCAAAATCGGGCTGCATGCCTTGCGGATGGGCATCGGCGATCAGCCCTTGTGTGGCGGCGAGGTCGGCAAAGACCGCATCGCCGCCCTCGGTGAGCAGCACGTCGCCGGCTTCGATCACCGATTGGTCGAGCGGGCCGAAGACAAAATTGTCGCCGCGGATCAGCGCGTGCGGCTTGATGCCGAAGCGGGCCGGGCACTCGGAAAGCCGCACGCCGACCAGCGGTGAAACGTTCGGGACGCGACGCTCGACGATGATGCGACGCGTGCCCGAGGAGATCTTTGCCGGCGCTTCGTCTGGTTCCGGAAACAGCCGCTGGGCTCGAGAGGCGATGAGGAAAATGCAGGTGATTGCGACAGGCAGCCCGACATAGGCAAAGTCGAAGAAACGAAAGCCTGCTCCGGTCGCCTTGGCGAGCGCGTCGCTGACGAGCAGGTTGGCCGGCGTGCCGATCAGCGAGACGAGCCCGCCGAGCAGAGCGGCAAATGAGATGGGCATGACCAGCTGACGGCGGGGGATCGAAAGCGCCGTGCCGAGCCGCAGCGCCACCGGCAGGGTGATGGCAAAGGCGCCGATATTGTTCATGAAGACTGAAATAAAGCCGGCAAGCGAGGAGGCGCCGGCGATGACCTTGAAGCGCGACGGTTTGGCGGCCGCGAAATGTGCGGCGAGACTGTCGAAAAGCTTGGCGCGCGCCAGCACCTGGACGATCAACAGGATTTCGATGACGGTGATGACGACGGGGCTGGCGAAGCCCGCGAAGACCTGGTCGGCCGGATAAAGGCCGAGTGCGTAGCCGGCGAGCAGGCCGGCGATTGCGACGACTTCGATGCGGATATGTTCGCGCGAGAAGAGAACGAGCATTGCCAACAGAAGGATCAGTAGGGTTGCTTGCTCGAAGGACATGGGCAGATCCAGTGTATCATCGGCTAGAAAAGGATCCCCGAACGCTGCACTCTTCCGGGTGACGTGCGGGGACTGTAATCGTTCCCCGCCCACTGTACAGAGGCGATCCTCACGTCCCCGGTCGGGAGGATACCTGCCACCGGCCCGCGCCGTTGCGCTCCAAAATGGGCGTCGCGAACACGCCGACGGTCCGCGCGATCCATTGCGGCCCGGCGTCAGCGAGGTTTTCGCGCCAGCGCTCCGATTGCAGCATGGCCGCGCCGATGACGACGGGTTCGATGCCGCAGGCCGTCAGCAGGTTGAGACCCGAGACGATCGATGCGCCGCTGGAAATGACGTCATCGATCAGGGCGACGCGCCGCCCGGTCAGCAGCGGCAGCATGCGCGGATCGACATAGAGGCGCTTGTCCTGCGTCGGTGTGGTGATCGAAGACAGGGCAACGGAGAGTTCGTCGCGGTACCAGAATTTGCGGGAAGTGCCGAGCGGGACGTAGCGGTCGTGTCCGAGCTTCTGGGCAACGGCGGCTGCAAGTGTCAGGCCGAGCGTCGGCAGGCCGGCAATGATCTCAACGCGCATGGGCTTGATCTTTTCGGCGAGACATTCCGCCAGCGCGTCAAGCACGGCGAAGCTCGCCTGGTTGATGATCAGCGAGGCGAGCGCATGAGTGCCATCTGCCAACACGCGGATCGGCAGGCGAAGCTGGCGGCCGTCTTCCAACGCGGCGACATAAAAGATGGTGAACTCCTGGTCGTCGGGAAAGGTGCCGGGCGGGTGAATCTCCTGCCAGAAGTCATGCGGTGCCATCTCCGTCACTTCGGTCAACGCCTCGCCCTTTCCATGCCGGCTCTTCGGCGCAGCGTCTGCAATTCTACCTCAGTTAACGCACGCACAGCGCCTTTTGGGAGTTCGCCGAGTTCGAGCCCTCCGATCGCGACCCGCACGAGGCGTAAGCACCCGGTGCCTAGCGCCTCCAGCATGCGACGGATCTGGCGATTGCGGCCTTCATCGAGCTCGACCTCGATCCATGAATTCCTGTCGCCCTGGCGCAAACGTCGTGTGGCGGTTGCCGTCAACAACTCGCCGTCATGACGGATGCCGGATGTCATGGCGGCAATTTCCTCGTCATCCATGAGTCGGTCGATCTGGACATGATAGGTTTTGGTCACATGCGTGACCGGATCGAGCAGGATCTGGGCGAATTCGGTGTCGTTGGTGAAAAGCAGCAGGCCTTCGCTTGCTTTGTCGAGCCGGCCGACCGGAGAAAGGTGCGGTATGTCGAAATCCTTGAGGCAATCATAGACCGTTGGCCTGCCCTCGGGATCATGACGGGTCGTGACGAGCCCGCGCGGCTTGTTGAGCATCAGATAGATTTTCGCCTCGGCGGCGACAGCAAGTCCGTCGACACTGATCTTCGCCGTCGAAAGATCGACCCATGCAGAGGCATCGGTGACGGTGCGGCCGTCGACGGTGACGCGGCTTTCGGCAATCAGCCGTTCGGCCTGGGTGCGGGAGCAATAACCGAGCTTGGAAAGGGCGCGCGGGAGAGTGACCCGCTTGCCTGCCGTGTCGGCGGTGGGCTTTAGCCGCTCGCGCGTCTTATGCGATGGGCGCCGGTCCCTCATATGCCATCCCTGTCCTGCCTCGATGCCGCTTCTTGGCACGAACGGCACATGGATGCCAGCATGACAGCTAAAAACCGGGAGGAATAATAGAGCTGCAAAACGACGTCAGCGCTTCAGACAAAGCGCCGTCAGGGAAAAATGGGCCCACGCCGTTTCAGCGGCAGGCCATGAAGCCGGCGAGCTCCTTGCGGCTGACGACGATGCCGGCAGCGGCCTTCACTGGGTCGGGATGTGTATAGGACAGGCTTGGCATTTCCGGCAGTTCGAGCGCCTGACGCATATTCATGATGCCGACCGCGTAACGGCCGTTGACGCCGTCGACGCTGACTTCAATGATGCAATTGGCCCTCTTGTTTTCCATAATCGTCCTCCCTTTCGTTTTTTATGTTCCCCTCACTCGCATTAAAAATTGGTTTTTCTGCGACATAAGCATTTACGCACCCTGCCAAAAAATGGATTGGCGGGTGCGTAAAAAATCGGCTCTGGGCGGATTGAGCGCTCAGCGCCACCAATGACGAGGCTGCGGCTGCGAGCTGCCGGAAAGCAGATAGCCAATGAGGAAGCCAACTGCCCCGGCGAGTACCAGTGCGGTGGTCGTTGCGGCCGCATGCTCGCGGGCGGCGCCGGCGGCGGCTGCCCCTTCGGCCCGAATTTGAGCAACGGCATTCTTTGCGCGGGGCAGGGCTTCATCATAAGCCTTGCTGGCGCGGCCGCGCACTTCGTAATAGGCCTCGGCGCCCTGGGCGGAAATCATCTTCTGCAGGCGAGAGACTTCCTGCTGGAGTGCAGCGATGTCCTTGCTGACAGATGCCCTGATATCATCGGTATTGGCAGCCATATCGGTCTCCTTCCTTCAATGGGAGAAACA